>NZ_JARDAK010000022.1:0-58378 GCF_056470645.1 Pseudoalteromonas sp. TP27
TCAAGGGATGCGAATAATACACCCTTTATTTTTCGAGTCAACACTTAGTTTTAAACTTTCTTTTTAGAAGATTCAAAACCGAAGTTTTATTTAACTCTCTGAGGTAGTTCGTGCCTCGCTATGCGTTGGCGTTTCCCGTCTCAGTGGGGTCGCATTATAGGGAGATTCGAGCGGGGGTCAATGTTTTATTTCAGCTTTTTGACAATTAAATGAATTTAGTATGAAAGCTATACAAATAAAGGGCTGCAGGATACTTTTAGTTTAAAAAACACTCACAATTTATGTATCTATTGATGATGTATTAATAAGGTTCAAACTAAGCTGTATGTTAAACAAACAACACACAGCTTTATTTAAAATTTAAGCCTTATTTAAGTGCTATTTCCCATACGGCAATAGAGCCTGATAGTTCATTTCCAACGATTAGGAGTGGGTTTCCTGTTGCACTTTGTTCTGCTGAAACGAATACCATTCCTTCAGGTGCTAAATCGCCTGTAATATTAGCTCCTTTAATTAAGCCTCTATTGTAAAAATAGTCTTCAAAATGCACATCATACGGATTGGTAATGTCATAAACCATAATGCTGCCCATGCGCTCCAGACCAATAAAGGCAAATGTCCGATCGCCAATTTTACCAATCGTCAACGCTTCCGGCTCTGCGCCTTTATCATCTGAACGAGAGTCTCCCTTGTTTTCATCTTCTTCATTGTTAAATGACTCACCATGCACTGACGCGGTTATGCGTGCTATATCGTCACCTGAATCAAAAACCACCAGCCCGTTACTATCCCAAATAGTAAATGAACGTGCGCCATAAGTATAAAGCGATTCGTATTGTCCATCGTTGTCAGTATCGCCTTTTGCTGTTGTTACTTTTAAGCGACCAATATCATTATCGTCGTTATTTAGGTAACTAAAATTACCAGCAAGCGTTAAATCTTCAACACGGCTTTTATCTGTATACGCTAAGCAACCATTATCTTTATCAAAATCCATCCCACCTTTTTTAATACAATCGGCTTCATCAATTGTATTAAAAGAATATTCTCTTGCGTCACCTTCGTTGGCAGACACTATAAAATCTGCACCTTTCCAACTAAAGCTAGAAATACTATCAGGCTGATAAATACCATAGAGCCCAGGATATGATTTGAAATTAACGCCGCCATCTTTATCTGAGGCATCAAGTTGTAAGCTTGACCAATCCTTAAAGCCTAAGCCTTTTAACTCAAGACTGTTGTCCTCTAAGTTAACAATTGCAAGTGCATTGTTTTCTTGAATAGATACATAAGCGTATTTATTATCTTTAGAAATACTGACGTATTCCGGCTCTAAATCCATAGCTACTGTGGTATTTATTAGATTACCGTTAATAGTACGACCATTTGGGTTTGCAAAAACTACCCCTTGCGCTTCTAGTTCGGTTTGTTTGTTGTTATAGGCTTTAAAATCAATATTTATTGCTGTATCAGCTATTACATTATTTGTTATATCGATAATACTAATAGAACCTTCAGGATCTACGCTGTAGTCGCCACTTGGTTCGCCTTCGTTAGCAACCACTACTTTTGCACCATTGTGAGTGAACGTCACCATATCTGGTAAAAAACCGACCGTTACGTTTTTAATAAATACAGGTAAGTCGCCACTTATATCGTAAAAAGCAATTTGCCCTGCATCACCCGTGTTTTTAGCCGCCATTGCCACAGCAAGTAAATTATTGTTTTCATCAATAGCAATACTGTTTGCATCGCCTTGGGTAAACTCGTTTAGAGGCAACGTAATAACGGATGTTAAATTTGTGCCGTTTATAACCCCTTCGTTATCTTTAACGAGTGCGGCAGTATCAAAGGTGTCGGCGGGTAGAATATTAACAACAGCGTCATCGCCTGAACTGTTAATAGCGTAAATCCATTTTTTAGATGCTTGATATGCAACTATTTCAGCTGCACCTTCTGGGCTTTGTGCATTTAATACACCTCTACCCACAAGGTTAATATTTAATGCTGAATTGGCATTTATACCATTTAATCCATTAGCTCCATCTGTGCCTTGTTCTCCCTGTAATCCTTGAGAGCCGTTTTGACCATCGTCACCATCAAGTGAGCAACCAGTAAGAACAGATATAAGTGACAGCGCAATAATTGATTTTTTAAACATGTAATTTTCCTTAGTATTGTATTTGCTAAATATCAACACACAGGCATGACAAGATTATGGCAGTTTTATTTTGACTAGCTTTCGACAATAAAAAAGCGAGTATATAACTCGCTTAAAGCTAAGGAGTAGCTTATTACTCATGAAAGTAGGTTTAGCTATTAATGGACTCGTTACGCCTTTTTCGAGTTTCTTTTATAAACTCTTTTAGCTCATCAACAGAAGGTTCAATTCCTTGTTGGTTTTTTTGCTCGAACCAATCGGCTATATCACTGATTATGACAGAGCCATCTTGTAAGCATAACTCATCGTTTTTCAGCCAAACATCAGGACCTCTAAAAGATGGACTAGTATACCAATAACAAAAACTATAACCCTTCCCTGCTAATTTAGACTCGATATAAAAACTATTAGTAATAGATAAAGTTATATATAGAGGAATTGCCCAAAGCATAAGTTTTACCATTAGCTTTATTGTTTTCTCGTTGCGAAAATTGAATACCTTTTGAAAACCGGCAATTGTCATAAACACAGGAAATGGTGTCATTACTATTATTGGAGCCAACAGGCCACTTTCTCTAATATAATAAAGCGAGTCATCAAAATAAACATTTTCAACAAACCCGTAATAAGAGAAATAAAATAAAGTAGTTGAGAATAATACAAAAACAACCAAGCCTATAACAACTGTTAACTTATGCTCGAAAGTTTGTTCTAAAAAGTGTTCTTCAGATTTCTGCCATTCTAAAATAGACATCAATTGTACTCATTTTTACTACGATTAAGATTTATTGTTGGAAAACAAAAAATCTATTGTGAAGTTGACTAGATTATCTGGTTTTGAAATAAAAACGCCTAAAGCAATCTTGTTTTAATTTTAACGATTATACTCTGCTCTAGTTTTCTGTATAAAAACTTCAAGCTCATTAAGCGTTGGCTCAATGCCTTTTTCATTATGTATTTCAAACCAATCTGCTATGTCACTAATTATTATAGAAGCGTCTTGTATACATAAATTATTATTTTTTAGCCAAACATCAGGCGCTCGAAGTGAGGGGTCAGTATACCAACTACAATAAGTGTAACCTTTACTTTTTAAATTAGACTCTATGACAAGATTCGTCGGGATTGATAGAATCAATAAAATAATTAAACCTACAACTGCACTTTTAAATGCATTAATTAAAGTTAATTTTATATCAAACCCCAAAAAACGCTGTAAAGTCGATAAAAACGTTAGAAATAAGCAAGGTAATAATAAAAAAGATAATAGTATGGTGGCTTGCTCTTTTATGAAAAATTGAGGCTGACTAACTAAAAATATAGTTTCCACTTCGGAAAAAAAGTTTAAGGCTATTTTATAGCACAGTCCTCCACTAACAATTAACAAGAAGAAAACAGAAGCTAATTCTTTCACATTTGCAAGAGATAACTTTTCATCTGCTTTTTTCCATTCTAAAATAGGCATTAGTTATAGCTCATTTCTGTTTCAACTTATATTCATCAACTAGACCGCAATAAACATAGCCCCTCGGTTGCATAAAAGTGAGTCATAAAATAGTTCTACATAGATGTTAGCTTATTACTCTTTAATGGTGACTTTTCACTACTTATAATTAGTATAATCATCACGGCTTTTTCTAGTTTCTTTTATAAACACTTTAAGCTCATCAACTGAAGGCTCAATACCCTGTTGGTTTTTCCGCTCAAACCAGTCGGCAATATCATCAATTATAACGGATCCATCCTGTAGGCATAGTTCCTCGTTTTTTAGCCATACATCTGGAGCACGGAATGAGGGTGCTGTATACCAACTGCAATAACTATAGCCACGTTTTTCTATACTTGATTCTACATAGGTATTAAATGGTATAACTCCAAATGCCAAAAATAAACAACCGTAAATACCGCTTTGAATGGCTCGTTTTATAGATAACTTAAAACTAAATTTAAACAAAAATTGAATTGCTGCCATAGCAAAATAAAACCAAAATGGAATTAAAGATATTAGCAAAACTTTACCACTGCTTTCTTTAAAGTAAAACGGGTCTTCACGGCTTATAAAAAGTAATTTATATTCATAATAAAAATTAATACCTATTAGGCAAATAATTACTAAAATAATCAACAACAATAGAATTTTAGAAAAAACTTCATTCTTACGAGCCTCTTCGTATTGGGGCTCCAATTCTCTCCAAATTAATAACTTCACTTACGAGGAGCCTTATTAAAAGTAGGTATGGCAAAAATTTTCTTCATAAAATCAACAGGGCTTTCTTTAGAAGATTCCTCTAATTGCTGTATTTGATTATTAATTATAATTTTTTATCTATAATATTTTTTCAGCGATTCGAAGGCTTTTAACAACATAACTCACGTACGCCGTAGTATCTGAAAAAATCCAAGCAAATAGAAACCCTACGGATACAACGATAATTAAAGGTGCTATAGCAATACCTGCAATTAGAGTCCCACCCATGGCGATTATAGCAGAGCTTGTAGCAATAGCGGCCCCAACTACTGCCATGTCGACCGCAACACCCGCAACTAAGTCATGCCATGTTTTTTGATCGTTTAAAAGATAGTCTGTAGCATGAAATGTCACTGAAATTATTAGAGTGAGCACAAACCCACCCTTCATCGCTTTTGCAGCTTCTAATTTACCGACACCTATAGTAAAAAGTTTGGGGTTACTTGCTAAATAACGAGTACCCGTTAAATGAGCTCTGATACCAGGGTAAGAAGTCATTATAATAGCGGGAGAGCCGTTATAAACTTTAATTTTAAACTTACCGAAAACATTACCTTGGCGCTACATTGCAGCCGCTATAATGGCTAATGCCTTCATATCATCAAATAAAGGGTATAACCCACCTCCTGTCTTTAATGGATCCTTAATTCGTTTCCATTTACTTGATAGTGAATTATGCTCTTCCAGTAACTCATCAAGCCAATCAACCACTTCAGAACGAGATTTACCTTGCTTCATCTTCACAGAAATAATGTAGTCTACAAACTCTGCAGAGTCCATTTGTATCAGCGTGTGATTGTTACCTGATAGAAGACTTTTAATTTGATTTTGACGTTGCCTTTAGGCAATAGCACGGCGAGCATATGCAGACATAAGAGTTCCTTGAGTATATTTTTTAATCCGTTAACCATAAGTTTAAATAATAGTCAAAATATAAGCAATAAAAAAGCGAGTATGTAACTCGCTTTAAAAAGGTGTTGGCTTATTATTTTTTAACTGGGCGTTTCCAACCCGTTAAATTACGCTGTTTAGAGCGTGCTATTGCTAATTGATCATCTTCAACGGTACTGGTGATCACAGAGCCTGCACCAATTGTTGCAGTTGCACCTATATTTACTGGGGCAACGAGTGATGAATTAGAACCAATAAAGGCGTTATCACCAATAATAGTTTTTGCTTTGTTAACACCATCGTAGTTACAGGTAATAGTGCCCGCGCCAATATTCACTTTTTCGCCAATTTCAGCATCACCCAAGTAGCTTAAATGATTAGCTTTAGAGCCTTTACCTAGACGAGTTTTTTTCATCTCTACAAAGTTACCAATGTGCGAGTCTTCTTCCATTACAGCACCAGGGCGAAGGCGGGCATAAGGACCCAGCGTACATTTATCTGCAACTGTGGCATCGTCAATCAGTGTATTAGCTTTAATAACAACGTTATCGCCAATGCTACAGTTTTTAAGTACGCAGTTTGGACCTATTTGTACATTGTTACCAAGCGTAACAGTGCCTTCAAAAATAACGTTTACGTCAATAAGTACATCTTCACCGGTGGTCACTGTTCCACGCACATCAATACGCGCAGGATCAGCAAGTGTTGCACCATTTAGCATTAGCTCTTCTGCTTGCCATGCTTGGTAAGCGCGCTCAAGACCTGCAAGTTGTACCCGGTTGTTTGCGCCTTCAACTTCCATAGCATGGTCTGGCTGAGCTGATGTAATTTCTACACCTTCACTGTGAGCCATTGCAACTATATCTGTAAGGTAGTACTCGCCTTGTGCATTGTTATTAGATAGATTGCCTAACCATGTTTTTAAAAGCTTACCGTTAACCGCCATAATACCGGTGTTTACTTCGTTAATTAGTAACTGCTCTGGGCTTGCATCTTTTTGCTCAACAATACCAACAAGCTTACCACCGGCACGAAGCATGCGACCATAGCCATTTGGGTTTACCAAGTTTACCGTTAATACAGCTAAACCATTTTTAGGTGTTGCAGCTAATAAACGCTCTAACGTTGATTGCTTTGTTAGTGGTACATCACCGTATAAAATTAATACCGTGTCTTCATCATTAATATGAGAGTTAGCTTGCGCTACTGCGTGGCCAGTACCAAGTTGTTCTGCTTGGAGTACCCAATTTACATCGTTATCGGCAAGTTGTTGTTGTAATAGTTCGCCGCCGTGTCCGTAAACTAAGTTTGTGGTTGTTGCACCTAATGCCATCGCATTATCAATAACGTGCTGTACCATTGGTTTACCTGCAACTTTGTGTAAAACTTTAGGTAGAGCAGAGCGCATACGAGTACCTTTACCCGCTGCAAGAATAACCGTTGTTAGAGCCATTAAAACAATTTCCTTTTTCCGTTGTTTTAGCTAAATAAGTCTTATGTATGATCAGAAGATTACGTAAACCACTTCTTGTGCAAATACTCAGTAGCTTATTTTACTATCACTGAATCTTGACTGAAAAAATAGACTTAATTGAATGGCGTTATTGTAGCGAGGATTGGTTAAGGATATAAGTGTAAATGTGTAGATAACAATCTGACTATGGTATTTAGTGTAAATACAAAAGTAACAGGCACAAAAAAGCCCACTTAAAGTGGGCTTTTTAAAACCGGATAGGCTTACTTGTGACGTAATTGCTGAATTACGCGTAACTGAGCAACTGCTTCTGCCAGTCGCGTAGCCGCTTGCTGATAATCAAACTCAACAGCTGACGAATTCGCCATATGTTCTTCAGCTTCACGTTTAGCTTTTTGTACTGAATCTTCATCTAAATCTTCACCACGAACCGCAGTATCTGCAAGAATCGTGATGTGATTTGGTTGAACTTCTAATGTACCGCCAGCAACATATATCACATCTTCGTGACCAAATTGCTTAACTAAACGTACCATACCAGGTTTAAGGGCAGTTAGTAGTGGAGCATGACCTAGGTTTACACCTAGCTCGCCTTCACTACCAGATACTTGAATCGATTCAACAAGACCAGAGAACAAACTCTGTTCTGCGCTTACTACGTCAAGATGTACAGTCATCGCTGTCATACTACCCTCCTAGTTACATGCCTTTGGCTTTTTCTTGAGCTTCTTCGATAGAGCCAACCATGTAGAACGCTTGCTCTGGAAGGTCATCAAACTCGCCGTTTAAAATGCCTTTAAAGCCAGCAATTGTATCTTTTAGTGATACGTATTTACCAGACGCGCCTGTAAACACCTCTGCCACGAAGAATGGCTGAGATAGGAAACGTTGGATTTTACGTGCACGAGATACAAGTTGCTTATCTTCGTCAGAAAGCTCGTCCATACCTAGGATTGCAATGATGTCTTTAAGTTCTTTATAACGCTGAAGAACTGTTTGAACGCCACGTGCAATACCATAGTGCTCTTCACCAATTACTTGTGGATCAAGCTGACGTGAAGATGAATCAAGTGGGTCTACCGCTGGGTAGATACCAAGTGATGCGATATCACGTGAAAGTACTACTGTTGCGTCTAAGTGAGCAAAGGTAGTTGCTGGAGATGGATCTGTTAAATCATCCGCAGGTACGTATACCGCTTGGATTGAAGTGATTGAACCCGTCTTAGTAGAAGCGATACGCTCTTGAAGCACACCCATTTCTTCAGCAAGTGTAGGCTGATAACCTACCGCTGATGGCATACGACCAAGTAGTGCAGATACTTCTGTACCAGCAAGTGTATAACGGTAGATGTTATCTACGAAGAAAAGTACATCGCGACCTTCGTCACGGAACTTTTCAGCCATAGTAAGACCTGTTAACGCTACGCGTAAACGGTTACCTGGAGGCTCGTTCATCTGACCGTATACAAGCGATACTTTATCAAGTACGTTTGAATCGTTCATCTCATGGTAGAAATCGTTACCTTCACGTGTACGCTCACCAACACCTGCGAATACTGAGTAGCCGCTGTGCTCGATTGCGATGTTACGGATAAGTTCCATCATGTTTACGGTTTTACCAACACCGGCACCACCGAATAAACCAACTTTACCACCTTTAGCAAACGGACATACAAGGTCGATAACCTTGATACCTGTTTCTAAAAGTTCAACTGAACTTGATTGCTCTTCGTAAGAAGGCGCTGCACGGTGAATAGACATACGGTCTTCTTCGCCGATTGGACCCGCTTCATCGATTGGCTCACCAAGTACGTTCATGATACGACCAAGTGTTGCAGTACCAACTGGAACTTGAATCGATTCACCTGTATTCATAACTAAAGCACTACGACGTAAACCATCAGTAGTACCCATAGCGATAGTACGCACTACACCGCCACCTAGCTGTTGTTGGACTTCTAAAGTCAAACCAGCTAAATCGCCATCTGTAACTCTTAGTGCGTGGTATACCGCTGGCACGCTATCTTGTGGAAATTCAATATCCACAACGGCGCCGATAATTTGGACGACCTTACCTAAACTCATGTCTATTCCTCTCGTTAATCTTTACCCGAAGCATTAAACTGCTGCTGAGCCAGAACAAATCTCACTAATTTCTTGTGTGATTGCTGCTTGGCGAGCCTTGTTATAAACAAGCTGTAGCTCATCCATAAGGTCACCTGCGTTATCTGTTGCAGCTTTCATTGCAACCATACGAGCAGCTTGTTCAGAGGCAGCATTTTCTACTACACCTTGGTATGCTTGAGACTCAATAAAGCGTACTAACAAAGACTCTAAAATAGCCTCTGGGTTTGGCTCGTATAAGTAATCCCATGTGTGAGCAGATACTTCTTCTTCAGCTTTTGGCAAAGGGAGTAACTGATCTATAATTGGCTCTTGCTTCATGGTATTAACGAACTTGTTATATACCAAGAATAAACGGTCTATTTTGCCTTCAGAAAATGCATCAAGCATTATTTTTACAGGACCAATAACATCTTGTACTGAAGGTTTATCTCCTAGGCCCGCTTTTTTAGCGAGTAGTTGACCACCAAAACGTTGGAAGAAACCAGCTGCTTTACTACCTAAAGTAGCAAACTCAGCATCAACACCTTTTTCTTTCCACGCTTTAACATCAAGTGCAACTTTCTTAAACTCGTTTGAGTTTAGACCGCCACACAGACCACGGTCTGTAGAGATAACAATATAACCAACTCGTTTTACTTCACGATCTTTTAAGAACGGGTGAGTAAAATCAAGATTTGCTTGAGCAACACGACCAATTACTTCACGTAATTTGTCAGCGTATGGACGGCTTGAAGCAACGCGTTCTTGCGCCCTTTTCATTTTAGACGCAGCAACCATTTCCATTGCGCTAGTGATCTTTTGAGTATTTTTAATACTCCCGATCTTGCTTTTAATCTCTTTTCCGCTGGCCATGACTCTCTCTCCGAATCAAGGTGTGCTTTAGTTTCCTAAAGCGCACCATTAATAACTAAATTACCAAGTTTGCGTAGACTTGAACTTCGTTAGAAGTTCTTTAAGCTGCGCTTCGATCTCGGCATTTAAGTTACCAGTTTCATTGATTTGAGCCACAAGCTCTGCGTATGTGCTACTTGCATAAGAAAGTAAAGCAGCTTCAAAGTCACCGATTTTCGCGATTTCGATATCTTGAAGGTAGCCTTTTTCAGCAGCAAATAACGACAAAGACATATCAGCAACAGACATTGGCGCGTACTGTTTCTGCTTCATTAGCTCTGTTACACGCTCACCATGCTCAAGTTGAGCACGAGTTGCATCATCAAGGTCAGACGCGAACTGCGAGAACGCAGCTAATTCACGGTACTGAGCTAGGGCTAGACGAATACCGCCACCTAGTTTCTTAACGATTTTAGTTTGTGCAGCACCACCAACACGCGATACCGAGATACCAGCATTTACTGCCGGGCGGATACCTGAGTTGAATAAGTCAGTTTCTAAGAATATCTGACCATCGGTGATAGAGATAACGTTAGTCGGTACGAACGCAGAAACGTCGCCGCCTTGAGTTTCAATGATTGGCAATGCCGTCAATGAACCAGTTTTACCTTTCACTTCACCATTAGTGAACTTTTCAACGTAATCTGCGTTTACACGCGATGCACGCTCTAAAAGACGAGAGTGAAGATAGAATACGTCACCTGGGTATGCTTCACGGCCTGGTGGACGCTTAAGTAGTAATGAAATTTGACGGTAAGCAACTGCTTGCTTAGACAAATCATCATATACGATTAATGCGTTTTCACCACGGTCACGGAAGTATTCACCCATAGTACAGCCCGCGAACGGTGCTAAGTACTGAAGTGCCGCAGATTCAGAAGCAGATGCAACAACTACGATAGTATTTGCTAGTGCACCATGCTCTTCTAATTTACGAACTACGTTTGCAATAGTAGATGCTTTTTGACCAATCGCAACGTACACACACTTAACGCCTGTGTCTTTTTGATTGATGATTGCATCGATTGCTAGTGCAGTTTTACCTGTTTGGCGGTCACCGATGATAAGTTCACGTTGACCACGACCAACTGGAATCATCGCATCAATAGATTTATAACCAGTTTGAACTGGCTCATCTACAGATTTACGCTCGATTACACCTGGTGCAATTTTTTCTACAGGTTCAAACCCGTCATTATCTAGAGCGCCTTTACCATCGATTGGTGCACCTAGTGTGTTTACAACACGACCAAGTAGACCAGGACCAACAGGAACTTCTAAAATACGACCAGTTGTATATACTTTTACGCCTTCAGTAAGGTCAGCGTACGGACCCATTACTACTGCACCAATTGAGTCGCGCTCAAGGTTTAGTGCGATAGCATAACGGCTGCCAGGAAGCTCAATCATTTCACCTTGCATACAGTCAGCAAGACCGTGGATGCGGATGATACCGTCAGTAACAGATACAATAGTACCTTCGTTACGAGCTTCACTTACAACTTCGAACTTCTCAATACGTTGTTTGATCAGATCTGAAATTTCAGTGGAATTAAGTTGCATGCTCTTTTTCCCAATTACGATTGTAGTGTTGTAGCTAAGCGGCTTAATTTACCGCGAATAGTACCGTCGATTACAGTGTCGCCAGACCTAATAATAAGCCCACCAACCACTGACGCGTCTTCACTACAATTCAGCTTAACTTTGCGTGCGAAACGTTTTTCAAGTGCCGCTACCAATGACTCTTGCTGCGCAGCAACAAGAGGAGTTGCAGAAATCACATCTACTTCGATTTCTTTATCGTATTCTGCTTTAAAATCAGCAAATAACTGTGCAACTTCAGGTAGAGCTGTCAAACGTCCATTTTCAGCCATCACCTTAACTAGGTTCTGACCTTGTTCATTGAGCTGCTCAGCACAAAGTTGAATAAATAATTCAGCTTGTGCAGTAGCTGTAGGCATACTCGCTAAAACAGATGATGCTTGCTCATTGCTGGCTACATGGCCTGCAAAGAACAACATATCGTTCCAGCTTTCAAGAGTGCCTTTCTCAACGGCAAGTTCAAAAGCCGCTTTAGCGTATGGGCGAGCGATAGTAGTCAAATTAGACATGCTCATACCCTCCTAATTACAGCTCAGCGACAAGTTTTTCAACGATGTCACTATGTGCGGCTTGATTAATTTCACGCTCTAAAATACGTTCTGCACCAATCACAGCCAGCGTTGCTACTTGTTTACGTAGCTCTTCTGTTATGCGATTACGTTCAGACTCAACTTCAGAGTGCCCTTGAGCAATGATACTTTCACGCTCTTGCTGACCACGAAGTGTTTCTTCGTCAACAATTAGCACTGCACGCTTTTTAGCTTGATCAATGATATCAGCCGCTTGAGCTTTTGCATCTTTAAGCTGTTCAGCAGCTTTCTTTTGCGCAAGTTCTAAGTCTTTTTCGGCTCTATCAGAGGCAGCTAAACCATCTTCGATTTTTTTCTGGCGAGCTTCAATTGCACCGTTTAGTGGTGGCCATACGTATTTCATACAAAATAATACGAACACCGTAAACGCAATCAATTCACCGATAAGAGTGGCGTTTAAATTCACAACCGCTCCTCCTTAAATAGTAAGCTGTTCAAAAAAATAAAATTAAAGTACGAACAACAATACCATAGCGATACCAACACCAATCATTGCTACAGCATCGATTAGACCAGCAAGGATAAACATTTTAACTTGTAGCGAAGGTGCAAGCTCAGGTTGACGCGCACATGCTTCAAGGAATTTACCGCCCATGTTACCAAAACCGATTGCTGTGCCGATTGCACCAAAACCAATTAGTAAAGCTACTGCGATATACTTAAGACCTAATACTAGTTCCATTTTTTTCTCCAAAGTTTCAATTGTAAATTAAAGTTAAATATTAAAAGTTATAAAAATTAAAGTTATAAATTAGTGATTATCTGAGCTTGCCATGCTTAGGTATACAATCGTTAGCATCATAAACAAGAATGCTTGTAGTGTAATAACTAAGATATGGAATACTGCCCAAACAAAATGCAATGGTAATTGCATAAAACCGATAGCGCCGATCAAGATGAAAATCAACTCACCCGCATATAAGTTACCAAACAAACGTAGTGCTAATGAAAACGGTTTAGAAACGAGTGCAATCAGTTCAAGTAATAAGTTAAATGGTATCAAAATAATTTGAACAAACATGTTATTTGAGCTGAACGGATGAAGCGTTAACTCTTTAATAAACCCGCCAATGCCTTTTATTTTGATTGAAAAGCCAACCATTAGTATAAATACACCTAGCGCTAGCGCTGAAGTCATATTGATATCAGTAGTAGGTACAATTTTCATGTACACATCGTGTGAATCCATACCAAATGCAGTTTCACCAACGAAACCTGCAAATGCTGGTAAAAAGTCAACTGGGATTAAATCCATTAAGTTCATTAAGAACACCCAAACGAAAATCGTTAAGGCTAATGGTGCAATAAGTTTGCTTTTACCATGGAAAGTATCGCGTACGTTGTCACCAACAAATTCTACGATTATTTCAATAAAACACTGAAATTTCCCAGGTACACCTAGTGTTGATTTTTTAGCGGCACTACGGAAGATCCATAAAAATATAAGACCTAGTCCGATAGACCATGCAAGGGTATCTATATGCCATGTCCAGAATCCACTGTCCGTACATGCTTTGTTGAAGGCGAGACCTGTATCGGTCGAACACATCTTAGCATTGGTCAAATGGTGCTGGATATGGCCAGATAGAGTAACTTCTTCTGCTGCCATGTTATATCCCAAAAGTTAATGTTTAAAAAAAACGGGTGCAAACAATCCAGTAAATAGCGCCAGTATATAAGTACTAAAAAAAGGTAATAAAATTACCGGAAAATGCTTCAGTACTAGCGCAAACAATACGATTGTTAGCATAAACTTTAATCCGTTGCCGCGTTTCAACGAGGCATACGCTTGATTTGCTCGGCTTGCACCCATATATCTGAATGCATAAAGCGCAAATACAAAGTGCGGAAGTACTGCTACAGCTCCACCAGCGAGTGATGAAAACGCGGCATTGACTCCCGAACTAAAAAAAATAATTATAGCAACAACTAATGCTACAACACCCTGAAGGCAAATTAACTTTAATACGGCAAGTCTATATGGACTTGCTAACTTGTCAGTCACGTTTAGTTAACCTTTATTGCGTTCTAATTGTTAGGGTGTGAAAACTGGCGAAATTATACTTAATCCTGCCAGTTTTGCAACTTGAGTAGACGCTTTGTAACACGAAATAGCTACAAATGTCCCTTTTTAGACATGTAATAAATTAATGGTGGGTATTGTCGTGATTGATATGATTTAAAATGCCGTCAAGTTCATCTAAATTAGTATAAGAAATAACAAGCTTACCTTTGCCTTTTTTATTGTAGTTAATCTCAACTTTGGCACCTAGGTTTTCAGCGAGTTGTTGCTCTAACTGCTTAACATCGGGATCTTTTTCGGTTACTTCTTTAACAGGCACAGGCTCTAAAATAGAACGTACGAGCTTTTCAGTTTCTCGAACGGTTAGTGCTTTAGCAACCGCTAAGCGGGCAGCATCTGACTGCGCTTCACCTTCAAGAGCCAACAGGCAACGAGCATGGCCCATTTCGATATCGCCATGTTCTAACAGAATTTTTACATCGCTATTTAAATTATTTAAGCGCAGTAAGTTAGTCACTGTTGTACGTGATTTACCAACGGCATCGGCTACTTGCTGATGTGTTAGTTCAAACTCTATAAGTAAACGATTAAGTGCAACTGCTTCTTCCATAGCATTTAAATCTTCACGCTGAATATTTTCTATCAGTGCAATAGCAACAGCTGCTTCATCAGGTACATCTTTAATAATACAAGGTACTGTTTCAAGCTTAGCTATTTGCGCAGCGCGCCAACGACGCTCACCAGCAATAATTTCAAAGCTATTGTGTGCAATAGGGCGCACAACAATGGGTTGAATAATACCTTGTGAGCGAATAGAACTAGCAAGCTCTTCTAACGCCTCTTCAGACATGTCTTTACGAGGTTGGTATTTACCAGAGTGTAAAAACTCTATTGGGAGTTTTTGTAATTCACTATTATTAGCCGCAGCATTTTGCACAGCCTCAGAAACGTTTGATGTGTCTTGTTCCTTGCTTGGGCTTGGTGCAGGCTTTGACGAACTTAAAAGTGCATCGAGTCCTCGGCCTAAACCTCGTTTTTTAGCAGACATGTTATTTTTTTACCTCAAAGTTAGGCGACAACGGACGCTGTTTTTTCTTTTCTGCGTAACATTTCACCAGCGAGTGCTAAATATGCTTTAGCGCCACTTGATGCCCGGTCATAGTACATAGCAGGAGTACCAAAACTAGGTGCTTCCGCTAAACGAACATTACGCGGGATCACCGTACGGTATACCTTATCGCCAAAATGTTGTTTTAATTGTTCTGATACATCATTTGCTAAACGATTACGCGGATCGTACATAGTACGAAGTATGCCTTCAATTTGTAAGCTAGGGTTTACTAACTTAGCAAGTTGCGTAATCGTATCCATTAATGCGGTTAACCCTTCAAGTGCATAATACTCACACTGCATTGGCACTAAAATAGAATCAGCTGCGGCCATTGCGTTAACAGTTAACATATTTAGAGAGGGCGGACAGTCGATAAAAATAAATTCGTACTGGTCCTGAATTTTTTCAAGTGCGTTGCGTAAACGCACTTCACGGGCAAATAATTCCATCAATTTAACTTCTGCAGCGGTAACATCACCGTTTGCAGCAATCATATGGTATTCACCAGACGTTTCTTTGATGATAACGTCTTCTATAGGCTTATCTTCAATAAGTAAGTCGTAAATAGTTGGCACGTCGCCATATTTATCTACGCCACTACCCATAGTCGCATTACCTTGCGGATCGAGATCAATTAACAACACTTTACGTTTCGTTGCAGCCATAGACGCAGCGAGATTAACAGCGGTTGTAGTTTTACCCACTCCACCTTTTTGATTTGCTAATGCGATGACTTTTGCCACAGTGTCTCTGATCCCTAGTCTTTAGAAAGAATAATTAAATGTCGTTGTGCATCTAACTTAGGTACTTCTAATGCAATTTTTTGCTCAAATTTAACGCCAGCAGGTAATGACTCTAGCTCTTCACTAGGGAACACTCCTTTAAGGGCTATAAATTTACCTGAATGATCGATTAAGTGCGAACACCAGTCAACCATATCTTGTAGTGAAGCAAATGCACGACTTAGTACGCCGTCTAATTTAACACTTGGTTGATATTCTTCAACTCTTGACTGAACCGGGGTCACATTATCAAGACCAAGCTCATGTTTAACGTGCATTAAAAATCGCACACGCTTACCTAAGCTATCTAATAACACAAAGTGTGTATTAGGCAATGCAATTGCTAATACGATACCCGGTAAGCCAGGACCCGTACCAACATCAATATAATGATGACCGGGTAAATGAGGTGCAACAACTAAACTGTCCATAATATGTTTAATCATCATTTCTTCAGGTAAGCGTACAGAAGTTAAGTTATAAGCTTTATTCCACTTATTTAATAACTCGACGTAACGAACTAGCTGTTGCTGTTGTTTTTCTGTTAGCGCAATATCAGTTTGCGCTAACAATGTAGTTAATTGTTGCTGTAACACTATGTACCCTTATCGTTACGCAGATTTGCGTAATAAGCCTTGCTTCTTCAGATACACTAATAATAGCGAAATCGCCGCTGGGGTGATACCAGAAATACGCGATGCTTGGCCAATAGTGTCAGGACGCGATTCAATAAGCTTAGCAACTACCTCATTTGATAAACCAGATACAGTTTTATAATCAAACTCTTTTGGTAAAATTGTTTGCTCGTGACGAAGCTGTTTGTTGATCTCATCTTGTTGACGCGCAATGTAACCTGCGTATTTAGTATGGATCTCAACTTGTTCAAGCGCTGCTTTATTTGTAAATTCAGATCCTAACCCTTCTATAGCCATAAGATCGTTATAACGAATCTCTGGGCGACGAAGTAATTCTTCTAAACTTGCTTCACGCGTAAGTGGTGTTTTCAGTAGTGCATTTACTTGATCTACAACGGAGTGATCTTTATGAATCCACGTATCTTTAATGCGTTGCTTCTCTTTTTCGATTACTTCCATTTTTTCGTTAAATGCCTGCCAGCGTTCGTCATTAACCAAACCTAGCTCACGGCCTTTTTCAGTTAAACGAATATCAGCATTATCTTCACGAAGTAATAAACGGTATTCGGCACGGCTGGTAAACATGCGGTACGGTTCTTTTGTACCTAAAGTTGCTAAGTCGTCGATTAATACACCCACGTAAGCTTCATCACGACGTGGTGTCCAAGAGTCTTTACCTTGCACTTTTAGCGCCGCATTCATGCCTGCAATTAAACCTTGTGCACCGGCTTCTTCATAACCGGTTGTACCGTTAATTTGACCCGCAAAGAATAAACCTTCAATAAATTTCGTTTCTAAAGACTGTTTTAAATCACGTGGGTCAAAGTAATCATATTCTATTGCGTAGCCAGGTCGGCAAATATGTGCATTTTCAAAACCTGTAATCGACTGCACAATCTCAAGCTGTACATCAAACGGTAAACTAGTCGAAATACCATTTGGGTATAATTCGTATGATGTTAAACCTTCAGGTTCAACAAATATTTGATGTTTATCTTTATCTGCAAAACGAACAATTTTATCTTCAATTGAAGGGCAGTATCGTGGACCAATACCTTCAATAACACCTGAGTACATAGGTGAGCGATGTAAGTTTTTACGAATAACATCATGTGTTTTTTCGTTTGTGTAAGTTATGTAACACGGTATCTGTTGTGGGTGATCTGATTGTTTACCCATAAACGAAAACACAGGAGTAGGTGTATCACCTGGCTGTGCTTCCATTTTTGTAAAATCAACAGTACGTGCATCAATACGTGGAGGTGTACCTGTTTTTAAACGATCAACTCTAAATGGATGTTCACGTAAGCGATCAGCTAAAGCGATTGAAGGAGGATCGCCTGCACGACCGCCTTTATAATTTTCTAAACCAATATGAATTAAGCCGCCTAAAAAAGTACCCACGGTTAAAACAACACTTGGTGCACTAAAACGTAAACCCATTTGAGTTACTACGCCAGTAACACGATCGTTTTCAACAATAAGATCATCACATGATTGTTGAAAAATCTTAAGGTTATCTTGGTTTTGTAATGTTGTTTGAATAGCCGCTTTATACAAAGCGCGATCTGCTTGTGCTCGAGTAGCACGAACAGCAGGTCCTTTTGAAGAATTTAGTGTACGAAATTGGATCCCGCCTTTATCAATGGCCTGTGCCATTGCACCACCAAGCGCGTCGATTTCTTTTACCAAATGACCTTTGCCGATCCCACCAATTGCTGGGTTGCAAGACATTTGACCAAGGGTATCCATATTGTGAGTCAGTAGCAGGGTATTCATCCCCATACGGGCAGCTGCTAATGCGGCTTCAGTGCCAGCATGTCCACCACCTACTACGATAACGTCAAAATTTTCGTGAAAAATCATTAATGGGATCCTACTTAAATCAAACCGGTAAACTTCAAAAGGGAGCGTATTCTACCTAGAAATTGGCAGAAGATAAATGATTAAACAAAGGGCAAGATCTAAGTATGTGATCTCTAATAATATAAAGGATCTTTTAAAGAGATCTTTTATTACTATTACTACTACTGATCGACTTTTCTGTTGATAAGGTTTAGATCTTCATTTAAAACATGAAATTAGATCAGATCTAAAGGTGTTAATATGATCGGATCATCCAGCAAATAAGCTCTGATCAAAAAGGCACTTTATGCACAGGGTTGAATCAGTTGGATCTTATCCAATGGATAAGCATGCTTTAAAACGCAGTTTATTCAATCTTTATCCACAAAACCTATTAAATTATTAGTAAATTGTGGGTAACTTTATATATAACTTTTTACTTGATCTGTCTATTTTATGCCTGTTTGAGCTATCCAAGAGTCTAACCATGCTAATGCAGTGTCTTCTGGTAGTGCTTCATCGAGAATATTAAGCTCTAAACGTTCTGCTACTTTTATAGCGCCTTTTTGAGTTAATAAGGCATCTATATTACGTCCTGCTAGGTTATAAGTGTCATAACTAGTGTCGCCTAAAGCGATTACTGAATATTTTAATTCAGATAAATCATCTGCTTGAGTTACATCTTCAACAAAACTAATAAGATTTTCAGGGTAATCACCTGCACCATAAGTTGATGTGCAGATTAACCAAATGGTATTTTGCTGATCAATATCGTTAAATTCAGGTTGATCATGTAGTTGCGTAGTAATACCAAGGTTATTAAGCGCGTCGCTTAATTGCTCTGCAACATACTCGGCTGATCCCATTTGGCTGCCGACAATAAGATTTACTGAACTCATGAATATTAGTGATCACATTGGTTTTAATTGCCGCCTATGATAACTGAGTGAGGATAACAGTAAAGTTAAGAGTGCTTTTTTGTATAACTATTTTTGCGGTAATTTTACACTCATTTAGAATCTCTTCTCTAAGTTGTTGATAATATAGTGTTTAACAAATTATCTTTAAATGTAATCTTCTGATCAAGTTGTTGATAACGGCGGGGAAAGCTCTGCTTAAACTGATTTTTTAGGTTGTTTTATATTCGCTAAGTTATTGATATTACTTGTCAGTAAATAATTAAATTGTAAATATCTCAATTAAAAATACATGTTGATCATAATGTGGATATAAAGCCTGTTGATAACCTTAAATTAAGATCGAAAATAATTTTTAAAAATGATCTAATAAAGGAGATCTAATGAAATTAATTAAAAATAAGTTCATAAATAGATAAATTACAATTGATCATGAGGTTTTTGCAGCTGATTTACCTAGTTTTGGTATTTATTTGAGCTGAAAATTAGGTATTGTGGATAAGTGATCTCGGTATTTTTAATTTTATGAGAATTTAGATCTGCTATTTTTATTAATTTTGCTGGTGGAGTAAGCAGATCAAAAGTTTTGAATACTTAAAAGTTGAGTCATTTTATTTAAAAATCACAGTGATTATCAAATTATATGTTGTCAAAAGTAAGCTTTTTAGAGTACTAATCAGTGTTTTTTAGCTCTTTAATTGAGCGAATAGTATCATTTTTTTGCGTGTATGAGGTGTGTTTTAGTGCATTTTTGTGAGCTAAAGTAAGTATAAGGAAGCCATTTATAACTACTTTTTGTATGACATATAACGCTATTAAAGTGTCCGGTTGTTTGAAAAGACATCGGTTTTAGCCTTAATAATAGGTGTAATTTGTGCTATTAATTCCCCCTATAAGCATTATTATTATTGTCTACTCTATATAATCTGACCTCTCTTAGCACGTAACAAAGGTAGTTTTGGATATGATTTTATTGGCAGTAATTTGCAGGCATCAGATGTACAAATACATATTTTACAGCTGAATATTTTACATAAAAAAAGAGCACCTAAGTGCTCTTATAATAAAAATATATCTGTAATAAGGTGCTTATTTACCAATACAAAATGAGCTAAATATTTTGCCAAGTAAGTCGTCTGAGGTAAATTCACCGGTTATTTCGTTTAAATACTGCTGTGTTAAACGCAGTTCTTCAGCCAATATTTCACCAGCAATGTGCATTTCTAATTGTGTTTTACCTGTTTCTAAATGATACGAAGCACTCTCTAGTGCATCCAAATGACGACGGCGCGCCATAAAGCCACCTTCTGTTGCGCCTTGAAAGCCTATACACGCTTTTAAATGCTCGCGAACAAGTTCAATACCGTCAGCATTTTTAGCACTTAAGCTGATTACCGGGTATTGTTGCTCTTGCTCCATTCCGACTATGTCGCCCGATAAATCAGCTTTATTTCTGATTACCGTCACGCCCATACCTTCTGGTAATTTTGCCATAAATTCAGGCCAAATTTTGTGCGGGTCAGTATCTATAGTATCAGTGCCATCAAGCATAAATAAAACGCGATCGGCTTGGTTTATTTCATCCCACGCACGCTCAATACCTATTTGCTCTACTCTGTCTGGGCTTTCACGTAGGCCTGCTGTATCTATAATATGCAGTGGCATACCATCTATATGTATATGCTCACGCAACACGTCGCGAGTGGTACCGGCTATTTCTGTTACGATTGCGGCTTCACGACCGGCTAGAGCGTTAAGTAGGCTTGATTTACCCGCATTAGGGCGACCTGCAATAACAACACGCATACCTTCGCGCATTATGCTGCCTTGCTTGGCTTGGTTGGTTACAGTGTTAAGCTGAGTAATAATCGCGTCTAAGTCGCCTGACACTTTACCATCGGATAAAAAATCAATTTCTTCATCAGGAAAATCTATTGCCGCTTCTACATACATACGTAAGTGAATTACTTTTTCTACGAGTGTTTCTATGTGCTTAGAAAATTCACCTTGGAGAGACTGTAGGGCGCTTTTAGCGGCTTGCTCGCTGGTAGCATTAATTAAGTCGGCGATGGCTTCTGCTTGTGTTAAATCAAGCTTGTCGTTCATAAATGCGCGCTCAGAAAACTCACCAGGCTTTGCTAAGCGAACGCCCTCTATTTTACTAATTTCTTTAAGTAACATATCCAGTACTACAGGACCGCCATGGCCTTGTAATTCAAGTACGTCTTCGCCAGTAAATGAGTTAGGACCTGCAAAGTAAATGGCAATACCTTGATCAAGTTGCTCGCCAGCAAGGCTTTTAAATGGCACATAATCGGCGTAGCGAACTTTAGGTATTTTACCTACTACTTTTTCGGCGACACTTTTAGCAAGGCTACCTGAAACGCGAATAATACCAACACCACCACGTCCAGGTGCTGTTGCTTGTGCTGCAATTGTATCTTGATTGATCATGCTATTAATTTGCCAACGATGAGTAACTTTATGCCCGTATTGTAACCTATCGATTTATTTGTAGCGAATAGCTGTGGTGAAAAACAGGCAATAAAAAAGGCGACCGAAGTCGCCTTTATATAAGTAATATACCCAAACCATATCAAGATGCGAGTTTCAGTTGGAGTTAAAAGCGATTCAGGCAAGGCATTGATTGAGAATAATAGTGGTTCTATTGTTAAAATCAATAACGCAGTATAAATCGCCTTTAAACCAACCCTTTGGGCGTTTCACAGGAACTTAATTTCATCGTTGTTACTTTTTAAAAGGGACTGCCATTCTTGCAAAGTAACGCCTTGATCTTAAGCCCCTGTGAAACGCTGAATTCTGCATCTTGATGTGGCTTGGGTATAGGCGCTAGCCTCTTACTTTAATTCCTTTCTTTTCCATGCCACGGTAGATGATTAACATCTGGACAATAGAAATAAGGTTAGACACTAACCAGTAAAGAACTAAACCAGATGGGAACCATAAGAAGAATACAGAGAAGATAACCGGCATAAAGGTCATCATTTTTTGCTGCATTGGATCAGTAACCGTCATAGGTTGTAGCTTTTGCGTTACAAACATACTCGCACCAAATAATATTGGTAGTACGTAGTACGGGTCTTGTGCAGAAAGGTCATTTAACCAAAAAATAAATTCAGCATGGCGAAGTTCAGTAGACTCTAAGAATACGTAGAACAAGGCTAAGAAAATTGGCATTTGTAGCAAAATAGGGAAACAGCCACCCATTGGGTTAACTTTTTCTTTTTTGTACATTTCCATAGTTGCTTGGCCGAACTTTTGACGGTCATCACCAAACTTTTCTTTAAGGGCTGCCATTTTAGGCTGTAGGGCACGCATTTTTGCCATTGAAGTGTATTGCGCTTTAGTAAGTGGGTACATTAACGATTTTACGATAATAGTTATAGCAATAATTGCTACACCCCAGTTACCTAAAATGCTGTGTAGCCATTTTAGCAATACAAATAAAGGTTGTGAAATAAACCATAACCAACCGTAATCTACAGTTAGGTCTAGGTCTGGGTGAATCGCTTCAAGAATATCTGACTCTTTAGGGCCCATATAATAAGTAGCAGTTAGTGTTTGTTCACTACCAGCTTGAATATTAACAGCAGGGTCTTTAGCACCAATAATAGCGGCATTACTTTTTGTAATTAAGCTATAAATTGTATTTGATTGATCCTGCATTGGAACCCAAGCACTTACAAAGTAATGCTGAATAAAGGCAACGTAACCACCTTGAGTACTTTTATTTAGGTTTTTGTCAGCCATATCCGAAAAACTATACTTTTCGTAAGGTTCTTCGTCAGTACCATATGCAGCACCTAAATAGTTTTGATCAACCATGCTGCCTTTTTCTTGTACGGTACGCTTAATTTGCGTGTATAGCTGTACTTGAAGTGGTGTGCTTGTTGTATTGTTAACTTTGTATTCTAAACCAACATCATATTGACCTTTTTTGAATACGTACGTTTTAGTAAAGTTAACACCATTACTATCAGTAAACTGAAGTGGAACGCGAAGCTCATCACCCGTTAAGGTATATGTTTTTTGTTCGGTACTATAAGTAGGGCGACCATTAGCTGATGCATCAGGGCCATTTAAGCCAATTAAGCCACTTTGTGAAAAGTATTGTCTACCTTCAATAAGCTCACCAAGAAGCATATAAGGTGTGTCGCTACCTTTGGTATCTTCATACTGAAGAAGATCTGCTTCAACAATATCACCGCCTTTGGTGTCAATTTTAACTTTAAAAACGTCAGTAGTGATATTAATTACAGAACGTTTAGCTAAAGTTGCTGAAGCGGGTAAACCTGAATCTGACGATGAAGGGATATAATCATCCGACTCTGGTGAATTTGCTTGTAGTGTTTGTGTTGTGGCACTTGGATCGACTTTAGGCTTGTTGTAATCATTATCCCATTCTTGGAACAATAAAAACGACACTAGCATTAGGCCAATTAATAAAAACGTGCGTTGCGATTCCATAACAGCTCTTATTTCTCGTGTTGGTGGTTAATATGGGTTAATTTTTCAGGAACGGGGTCGTCTCCGCCTGAATGTAAAGGATGGCATTTTAATATGCGTTTTAAAGCTAACCAACTACCTTTTACCGATCCATGCAATTTAATTGCTTGAATAGCATAACTAGAACAGGTTGGATTAAAACGACAATGCGGACCTAACAGCGGGCTAATCCACTTTTGATAACCGCGGATAAATAACACTAAATAAAAAGTTGGTAAAGCAACAAGTGGTTTAAGTAACCTCATGATGTTTATGCCCCTACTTAAGTTTAGTGAGATAGATATCATGTATTTAAAGACTCAATTAGAAAATTTAAATGCATGATTAAAAGGTGAGCTAAAGATACATTAATTAACCCTGCAATTCTATTGCAATTAGGTTTGTTTATTAGATTTAGCTGATTTGTTTGGGCGTTTCTTAAAAGGTGGCGGTTTAGGTGCACCTGGTTTACAGCGTTCGTTAATTTTTCGCCATAATTTAGTAAGTTGTTTGGTTATTTCTTCATTAGACTGTTCATCAATACCATTTTTAACCATAAGCACAATATCAATATTATCGATGCTGTGTTGATTTAAACGAAAACTTTCGCGAGCGAGACGTTTAATACGGTTTCGTTGGCATGCCTTTTTTACACGTTTTTTAGCAACAGTAAGACCTAACCGAGGTTTATCTTGGTCATTTGGTTTAGCTAATAGAGTAAAGAAAGGAGTTGCAGCCCGAGCGGGTTCATTAAATATGCGAGAGTAATGCGAGGGAGTTAACAGACGTAACTCCCTGCCAAAGCTAAAGTCTTCCACTTATAAATTAAGCAGAAAGAACTTTGCGGCCTTTAGCGCGGCGACGTGCTAATACTTTACGGCCATTTACAGTTGCCATGCGAGCACGGAAGCCGTGTGCACGTTTGCGTTTTAAAACGCTAGGTTGAAAAGTTCTTTTCATAACAATCTCATCCGATCGGTTAAAGTTAAAACATCCTATACAGGTCGCGATCCTGGCATAGGTGCCATTGCGAGCGCGAGATATTATAGAGTAAGTAATGTAAAGTCAATCATAATTACGTTAAGGGTATATAACCCACCTACTACTATATAAGAGATCATATAAGGCGATCTGTTAGGATCATCATAAATAAGAAGTTTTCCACAGCCCCTGTATAAAAAGTGAATAAAAGCAGGGGAAAAGTAAATTGGATCGTAAATTTGGTTCGCGATCTTGGTGTTATTTTGTTATGATCTCCTCTCAGGATCTAAAATAAAAACTGTTTTAAATCAGCTTGTTAATGATTTTATACATCGATATCAACAATTTTATAAAAATCAATCTTTTACTTGTGGATAAAGTGTCTTCATAATACGCGGTCTTGGGTCGCTTATTGGACCATTTGAACGCAATAAATGTATGATTTATAATCATTAATGATGTGCGGGAATAAAAATTATATCTCTGGGAGTTTAACTGTGTATCTGTCGGTTTGGCAAAGTTGTTTATATGTATTGCAAGATGAGCTGCCTTCGCAGCAATTCAGTATGTGGGTAAGACCGCTACAAGCAGAAAGTACCGAAGATACCTTAACGATTTATGCACCTAATCGCTTTGTGCTTGATTGGGTGAGAGAAAAGTACCTAAATAGAATTAACGAATTACTAGTAGAAATTTGTGGTGTTGAAGCACCAAAACTACGTTTTGATGTAGGTAGTAAACCTTTATTAAATGCACAAGCTGCACCGGTTATAGAAACTCAATCGGCACCAAGTGCACACGCTTCAGCAAAACAACAGCCTCGCGAGCAAAAGCCAGTTGTTGAACCTGCACCTAAGTCAGGTTACAAATCTAACATTAAAGAAAATTATACTTTTGACAGTTTTGTTGAAGGTAAATCAAACCAATTAGCAAAAGCTGCGGCCACACAAGTCGCCGACAATCCTGGCTCTGCTTTTAACCCTGTATTTATATACGGCGGTACTGGTTTAGGTAAAACTCATTTATTACATGCGGTAGGTAATGGCATTATGGCAAATAAGCCAGATGCTAAAATTGTTTACATGCATTCAGAACGCTTTGTTCAAGATATGGTAAAGGCACTACAAAATAATGCGATAGAAGAATTTAAGCGTTATTACCGCAGTGTTGATGCATTAATGATCGATGATATTCAATTTTTTGCTAACAAAGAGCGTTCACAAGAAGAGTTTTTTCATACCTTTAATGCATTGCTCGAAGGCAACCAACAAATTATTTTAACCTCTGACCGTTACCCTAAAGAGATTGAAGGCGTTGAAGACAGGCTTAAATCACGTTTTGGTTGGGGATTAACAATCGCGATAGAGCCACCAGAGCTTGAAACGCGCGTTGCTATTTTGATGAAAAAAGCCCAGCAAAGTAAGATTAACTTACCACACGAAGTTGCCTTTTTTATTGCCAAAAAATTACGCTCGAACGTACGTGAATTAGAAGGTGCACTTAACCGTGTAATTGCTAATGCTAACTTTACGGGTCGTCCAATTTCTATCGATTTTGTAAAAGAAGCGCTACGCGATTTACTTGCCTTGCAAGATAAACTGGTTACCATAGACAATATTCAGCGCACCGTTGCTGAGTACTATCGAATTCGTATATCAGATCTGTTATCTAAGCGCCGCAGCCGCTCTATAGCGAGGCCGCGCCAAGTAGCTATGGCATTATCTAAAGAATTAACTAATCACAGCTTACCTGAGATTGGTGACGCATTTGGTGGACGCGATCATACGACCGTATTACATGCATGTCGTAAGATAAAATCACTGCGTGACGAAAGCCACGAAATTAAAGAAGATTACCAAAACTTAATAAGAACATTGTCATCTTAGGGCTGACTTTATTATGCAAATAACAATATCAAGACAACAATTTTTAAAGCCATTGGTGCAAGTGTCGGGCGCAATAGAGCGCAAACACACGTTGCCAATTTTATCTAACGTTTTGTTAGTGGTAGAAAACGGACAACTTTCAATGACGGGTACTGACCTTGAAATTGAATTAGTTTCTGGCGTATTTGTAGGTGATGATATTGCCGATACAAAACTAACGTTACCCGCTAAAAAGTTACTCGATATTTGTAAAAGTCTACCAGATGGTTCAGACATTACTTTAAGCTTGCAAGAGCATCAATTACTTTTGACCAGTGGTAAAAGCCGTTTTTCATTAACGACTTTATCGGCTGATGATTTTCCTAACTTAGAAGAGTGGGACGGAGAGGTTGAATTTCAACTAACTCGTTTAGAGCTTCGTAAGTTACTCGAAAGCACGCATTTTTCGATGGCAAATCAAGACGTACGTTATTACTTAAATGGTATGTCGTTTGAAGTAGATAATACCGACATAAAAACAGTAGCAACAGATGGCCACCGTTTAGCTATAGCGCAAAAGCAATTAACGCAATCGCTTAATACGCAGCGCCAATTAATTATACCTCGCAAAGGTGTGCAAGAAATTATGCGCCTTATGGTCGCTGATGACGAATTGGTAACAATTCAGTTTGGTGCTAACCATATCCGTATTATTGATCTTGAGTTTACATTTACAAGTAAACTAGTTGATGGGCGTTTTCCAGATTACCGTCGTGTATTACCACGTGGTGGCGACAAAGTAATTACAGCTAACCGAGAATGGTTACGTAATGCGTTTCAACGTGTGTCTATTTTATCTAATGAAAAGTTTCGTGGCGTACGCTTAAACTTATCAAATGGTTTATTAAAAATTACGGCCAATAACCCAGAGCAAGAACAAGCTGAAGAAGTTGTTGAAGTAAGTTACGAAGGTGCCGACCTAGAAATAGGGTTTAACGTGTCTTACGTATTAGACGTACTTAACACATTAAAAACAGAAGACGTACTATTTACATTAGCCGACTCAAACAGCAGTGCATTAATTGAAGGTGCAGGCGATGAAGAAGCAATGTACGTTGTTATGCCTATGCGTTTATAAGACTATAAATATATAATGAGCTTAAGTCATTTGAGCCTCAAATATTTTCGTAATATTGAGGCGCTGACGCTAGAACCAGTTAACGGCGTTAATATAATATATGGTGAAAATGGCAGCGGAAAAACCAGCCTTTTAGAGGCTATCTATTACCTTTCTCACGGCAAATCTTTTCGCACTCCAAAACACAAAAGTATTATCGCGCATCAGCAAGAGCAGTTTGTAATTCACGGGCGCAAAACAATACACGACTTATCTATTCCTATTGGTATTAGCAAAACTCAAACGGGTGATACTAATTTAAAAATTCAAGGTAAGGCGAGCCGTAAAATATCCGAACTAGCTCAACTCATGCCAGTGCAAATTATTACACCAGAGAGCTATTCTTTATTTTTTGGTGGGCCTAAAGAGCGCAGAAAGTTTTTAGATTTAGGTTTGTTCCACGTGGAACATGAGTTCTTTTTTTTATGGCAATCGTTCAATAAAGTACTTAAACAACGTAATGCATTGTTAAAAACTAAGCCCAAGAATTATTTTGACCAAATTAAGTTTTGGGACAAAGAATTTGTTAGACTGGCTGAAGAAATAAATAAATTAAGATTGGCGTATATAAGTAGGTTTAAGCAGCAGTTTTTTGATAAAATGTGTGCAGAATTAACGCTTGTACGTGATTTAGAAATGACCTTTAACGCAGGTTGGAAAGAGACTGAATCTCTTGCAGATGCGTTAGAGCAAAACTTTGAGCGAGATGCTCGCCAAGGGTTTACAAGTAAAGGCCCTCATAAGGCTGATTTTAGTTTTAGTGTCGCTGGCAACAGTGTAGAGAATACGTTCTCACGCGGTCAATTAAAGTTACTATTGTATGCGTTAAAAGTTACGCAAAATAGCTTAATTGAGTCAGAGACAGATAAGCAATCTATATTGCTAATAGATGATCTACCTTCAGAGCTAGGCGAAGATACAAAAGAGAAAGTGGGTCAATTACTTGCTCACTGCAGTTCTCAAATTTTTATCTCTTCAATTTTGTCTGAAAGTATTTCTGCTGTGGTGGAACCCATGCAACGAGAACTACAAATGTTCCACGTGAAACATGGCAACCTAATAACAAGATAAGTGGGATTAACCATGTCTGAGAATTATGACTCGTCGAGTATTAAAGTACTTAAAGGATTAGACGCAGTAAGAAAGCGTCCTGGAATGTATATTGGGGACACCGATGATGGCACAGGCTTACACCACATGGTGTTTGAGGTCGTTGATAACTCGATCGATGAAGCCTTAGCAGGTCATTGTGATGATATTTACGTAACGATTCACTTAGACGGTTCTGTCTCAGTACGAGATAACGGTCGTGGTATCCCAACTTCTATTCATGAAGAAGAAGGCGTATCAGCAGCCGAAGTTATTATGACGGTACTTCATGCCGGTGGTAAGTTTGATGATAACTCTTATAAAGTATCAGGTGGCTTACACGGTGTTGGTGTTTCTGTTGTAAATGCACTTTCAGAAAAACTAAAACTTACAGTTCGCCGTGAAGGTAAACTTCATGAGCAGTTTTACACTATGGGTGTACCAGATGCACCTTTAGCAGTTATTGGCGACTCTGAAACTACTGGTACAGAACTACGCTTTTGGCCAAGTGGTGAAACATTCACAAACTTAGATTTTCATTACGAAATTTTAGCTAAGCGTTTACGCGAGCTTTCATTCCTAAATTCAGGTGTGAGCATCATTTTAAATGATGAACGTGAAGAAAATAAATCTGACCACTTTAAATACGAAGGCGGTATTCAAGCTTTCGTTGAATACTTAAACCGTAATAAAACACCTATACATAAAGGTGTATTCCATTTTACTCACGAACGTGAAGAAGATGGTATTAGCGTTGAAGTATCAATGCAGTGGAATGATGCATACCAAGAAAACATTTACTGTTTCACAAATAATATTCCACAACGTGATGGTGGTACTCACTTAGCCGGTTTTAGATCAGCGCTAACACGTACACTTAATAACTACATGGAAAAAGAAGGCTTTAACAAAAAAGCTAAAACAACCAGCAACGCTACCGGTGATGATGCCCGTGAAGGCTTAACGGCTGTTGTAAGCGTTAAAGTTCCTGATCCTAAGTTCTCATCGCAAACTAAAGACAAGCTCGTTTCAAGTGAAGTTAAGTCTGCAGTTGAACAAGCAATGGCTGAAAAATTCACTGAGTTTTTATTAGAAAACCCAACTGATGCCAAAATTGTTGTAGGTAAGATTATTGATGCCTCACGTGCTCGTGAAGCAGCGCGTAAAGCCCGTGAAATGACTCGACGTAAAGGTGCAATGGACTTAGCTGGTTTACCAGGTAAGCTAGCTGATTGCCAAGAAAAAGATCCAGCCCAATCTGAACTATACATAGTGGAAGGGGACTCTGCTGGCGGATCAGCCAAGCAGGGACGTAACCGTAAAAACCAAGCTATTCTTCCACTTAAGGGTAAAATCTTAAACGTAGAAAAAGCACGCTTTGACAAAATGTTATCTTCGCAAGAAGTAGCAACGCTAATTACTGCATTAGGGTGTGGTATTGGTCGCGACGAATATAACCCTGAAAAGTTACGTTATCATCGTATCATCATCATGACCGATGCGGACGTGGATGGTTCTCATATTCGTACGTTACTACTAACATTCTTCTATCGTCAAATGCCTGAAATAGTAGAACGTGGTTATATTTATATTGCTCAACCACCACTTTATAAAGTGAAAAAAGGTAAGCAAGAGCGTTACATTAAAGATGATCCTGCACTAGTAGAGTACCTAACATCGCTTGCACTTAATAATGCAGCCTTATATCCAAGTGCAGATGCATCTGCGCTAGAGGGTGAAGCATTAGAGTCAATAGTTCACGATTACCAAAGTACAGTTAAGGTTATTGAGCGTTTAAAACGTAAATACCCTAATACGGTAATGGAACGCTTAATCTATCAAACAGAGTTAAAAACTGATGACCTTTCTGACGAAGCAAAAGTAATTGCTTGGACAAAAGAGTTAGTTGATGACCTGATTGCACGTGATGAAGATGCGACTATTTTCCATGCTGGTACAGAGCATGACACCGAGCGTAATATGTATTATCCGGTTGTGAATATTCGTCAGCACGGTGTTGATAAAGCGCACGTACTTCATTATGACTTTATTGCGTCACGTGACTACCAACGCATTGCTGTGACTGGTACTAACATCGCAAACATCCTTAGCGAAGGTGCATATATTCAACGTGGTGAGAAAACAAAACCTGTTGATAACTTTGTGGATGCTTTGGAATGGTTGATCACAGAATCTAAGCGTGGGATCTATATTCAACGCTATAAAGGACTAGGCGAAATGAACCCTAGCCAGCTGTGGGAAACTACAATGGATCCTAGTGCTCGTCGCATGTTACAAGTAACTATTGAAGATGCTGTTGGCGCGGATCAATTGTTTGCAACCTTAATGGGCGATCAAGTTGAGCCTCGTCGTGAGTTTATTGAAAATAATGCACTACGTGTAGTTAACCTAGACGTGTAAAAATATTACTTACATTGAAAAAGGAGCCTAATGGCTCCTTTTTTATTTTCTACACAAACTGCTTAAAACCTGAGTGTACACACGGTATACTAAGGGTAATTTTCACGCTACTTCTTAGATAGTAAAAAGCCAAATATGCAAAAATATGACGTAAAAACCTTTCAGGGTTTGATCCTGGCTTTACAGGATTATTGGGCGCAGCAAGGCTGTGTCATTATTCAACCACTTGATATGGAAGTGGGCGCAGGGACATTTCACCCGCAAACATTTTTAAAGTCTATTGGTCCAGAGCCAATGGCAAGTGCATACGTGCAACCGTGTCGTCGTCCTACCGATGGTCGTTACGGTGAAAATCCAAATCGCTTACAACACTACTACCAATTTCAAGTAGTTTTAAAGCCATCGCCAGATAACATCCAAGAGCTTTACTTAGGTTCTTTAGCGGCTATGGGTATCGATACACTAACTCACGAAGTTCGCTTTGTAGAAGATAACTGGGAATCACCTACATTAGGTGCCTGGGGCTTAGGTTGGGAAATTTGGTTAAACGGGATGGAAGTAACGCAGTTTACCTACTTTCAGCAAGTTGGCGGTATTGAATGTTCGCCTGTAACAGGTGAGATTACTTACGGCCTAGAGCGTTTAGCAATGTACATTCAAGGCGTAGATAGTATTTACGACTTAGTTTGGGCAGACGGTCCACTAGGGCGTGTAACATACGGCGACGTGTTCCATCAAAATGAAGTAGAGCAGTCTACTTATAACTTTGAACACGCAAACGTAGAAGACTTATTTGCTCAGTTTGATAAATGCGAAGCAGAAAGCCAAAAGTTAATTGAAGCAAACTTACCACTACCAGCTTACGAGCAAGTAATGAAAGCATCGCATGCATTTAACTTGCTAGACGCACGCCACGCTATTTCGGTAACAGAACGTCAACGTTATATTTTACGCGTACGTGCGTTATCTAAAGCGTGTGCACAAAGTTACTATGACAAACGCGAAGCGCTTGGTTTCCCGCTGTGTAAGGATAAGTAAGCATGTCAGCACAAAATTTATTAGTAGAAATTGGCACCGAAGAGTTGCCACCAAAAGCACTGCGTAAACTAGCAGAAGCCTTTGCAGCAAACTTAACTGCAGAGCTAGAAACATTAGAGTTAGCACACCAAGGCGTAAGTTGGTATGCATCGCCTCGTCGTTTAGGTTTACAAGTAAAAGCGCTTGAAGCTAAGCAACAAGACAAAGAAGTTGAAAAACGCGGTCCAGCAACTAAAGCAGCATTCGACGGTGAAGGTAACCCAACAAAAGCAGCAATGGGTTGGGCACGTGGTTGTGGTATTGAAGTAAAAGATGCACAAACACTTGAGACTGATAAAGGCGCATGGTTATTGCACATTGCTAAAGTAGCAGGGCAAGAAACCAAATCGCTAATGACGGGTGCAATTACTAAAGCGTTAGCTAAATTACCAATTCCTAAGCCAATGCGTTGGGGCGCGAATAAAACACAATTTATTCGTCCTGTGCATACAGTAACTATTTTATTTGGTGATGAGCTACTTGAAGGCGAGATCCTTGGTAAGCAAATAACTAACCAGCTTCAAGGTCATCGTTTTCATCACCCAGAAAAAATTAGTATTAACCATGCGGATGACGTTTTTGACGTACTTAAATCGGCTTACGTTATTGCCGATTACGAACAACGTAAAGCACAAATTCGTACGCAAATAGAAGAGGCTGCAAAAGCAGTTAACGCTGTTGTTGCTATGGATGAAGATTTACTAGAAGAAGTAACATCACTTGTAGAGTGGCCAGTTACTTTAACGGCAACATTTGAAGAAGCATTTTTAGATGTACCAGCCGAAGCGTTAATTTACACCATGAAAGACGATCAAAAATACTTCCCGTTATTAGATCAAAACGGCAAACTTTTAAATAAGTTTTTGTTTGTATCTAACATCGAAAGTAAAGATCCAAGTGTAGTTATATCAGGTAACGAAAAAGTAGTACGCCCGCGTTTAGCTGACGCACAGTTCTTCTTTGAAACAGATAAAAAGAAAACACTAGAAAGCCGATTAGAGTCGCTTGATAGTGTATTGTTTCAAAAGCAACTTGGTACGCTTAAAGATAAGTCTGCGCGCATTAGTGAGCTTGCAGGTTATATCGCTGAGCAATTAGGTGCTGATAAAGACCTAGCACAGCGTGCAGGCTTATTAAGTAAAACAGACTTAATGACTGAAATGGTAATGGAATTTACCGACGTACAAGGTGTAATGGGAATGCATTACGCTCGCCACGATGGTGAAGCTGAAGATGTAGCCGTAGCGCAAAACGAGCAGTACATGCCACGCTTTGCAGGGGATAACTTACCAACAAACTTAATTAGCTGCGCAGTAGCGATTGCTGATAAGTTTGACACGCTGGTGGGTATTTTTGGTATAGGCCAAGCGCCTAAAGGTGACAAAGACCCATTTGCTCTTCGTCGTGCAGCTATTGGTGCACTGCGCATCATGGTAGAAAAAGAACTACCACTTGATATTTTAGACCTAGTAGCTAAATCGCAAACATTGTTTGGCGACAAGTTAACTAACTTAAATGTATCAGCTGATGTATTTGAATTTATGCTAGGGCGCTTCCGTGCGTGGTATCAAGACGAAGGTATAGAAGTAGACGTAATTCAAGCAGTGCTTGCACGTCGTCCAACTAAACCTGTTGATTTTGATCGCCGTGTTAAAGCGGTGAGTCACTTCCGCACATTAGACGCAGCAGAAGCGCTTGCAGCCGCTAATAAGCGCGTAAGTAATATTCTGGCTAAAAACGACATTACCAGCCAAGGTAACGTTGATGAGAGCTTATTAAGCGACGACGCCGAAAAAGTATTGGCATCACAAGTAGCAAAGTTTGCAACTGACCTTGCACCACTTTACGCAGACGGTAACTACCAAGAAGCATTAAGCCAATTGGCGGGTATTCGTGAAAGTGTTGATAACTTTTTTGACAACGTAATGGTTATGGCCGACGATGAAGCTGTTAAGCAAAATCGTCTAGCGCTATTAAGCCAGTTAAGCGGATTGTTTTTAGGTATTGCAGATATTTCTGTTTTACAAAAATAACACCGATTAGCAATTTTAAAAGCCAGCGTTTTGCTGGCTTTTTAGTTTTCACTGTACGCAAAGGATACCCATTGATGATTTCTATGAAACGAATTTTAACCTTAGCAATTGCTGGTTTACTTACCGCATGTACTAGTCAAATTTCGATTAACGATGTATTGCCACAGCAAGAGCTTGACCGCACAATTTACTTACGTGGCGACTTTACATTGTGGGATGCAGAGGCCCAGTATCAGTTTGCGCCAGTTGGCCCTGCGCTTTATCAAGCACAAGTTAAATTTTCGACGCCTGGTAAAGTGTACGAATTTAAAATAGCCGATGCCGATTTTAGTGAAGGTTACAACTGCGGCTACAGCGATGCACAACCAGAAGGGCAGAAACTAACACTCGGCCAGCCAGCTATCGCAGACTGTAATACTATTTATAACTACTTTAGTTACACGCCAGCAATAAAAGGCACGTACATAGTAAGTATTGATTACAGTGACTACGACAAACCACAAGTGACGATAACGAAGAAATAAACTCCAACTACAATGAGGCTATGTATGAAAAAGGAATTATGTGTACAAAAATTAATTATTGAAGGATTGCATGGTGTTTATTCCTATGACCTAGATTTTAAATCGAACTTAAATATATTATATGGGGAAAATGGCTCAGGTAAATCTACAGTCCTGCACATTATAGCTAACATTCTCAATTGGGATTTTGCAAAGTTTGTTAGCTTAAATTTTCAATATATATATGCATTTTTTGATGATCAAAGCTATATAGAAATTATAAGATTCAAGGACGAGAATGACGATGATGCACACTTCTTTATTACTGGCGGTTATAAAGATAGTTCAGAAAAGTTGAACTTTAGCGAGTCAGAGGCGATCGATCTACTAAAAGGGGTAAACAAAGATAGGGGCATAATTACTTTTGAAAAAGAAATAACGCATCCGTTACAAAAACGAATAGATAAATTTTGTCATCAAACAAGACTAAAAAAAGTGAATACGTCTTACTTTCCTGCTTTTAGAACTATGCTTGAGGCTTGGAGTCATAAAAAATCGCCAAATCAGGTTGAAAGTTTTGCTAGAGAGATTTTTGGTCACTTTTTACCTCAACTAAATTATCCAACACCAGTTTTTGTTGAGGAGAGTTTAGGACGGCAATACCATCGAGCACTGTACAATTTGAGTGAGAAGGAAAATGAAATATTTTCTGCTTCGTTCTTAAAAATGTTATCTAAAGTAACAAATAAGTCATCTGTTCCGATTCATGATGCTATTAATACTATCGAGAAGTTTGAATTACATTCTAAGAAATATCTCAATTCTATTAGCTTAGAGTCATCATCTAAAATTAATGCGATTTTAGAGAGTGTTAAAAATTTATGTAAAGAAGAAGCTGAGGGAGAGAACGATTCCTTGTCGGGTGCATTAGAAGTTTATCTAGAAGCATTAGAGGAGATAAACTTATATAAATATAATTTATTCTCAAAAATAGATACATTTATTAACAACGTTAACTTTTTCCTGAAAAATAAAAAGTTAAAGTGCTCAATCGAACCTTTAGATGAAGATAGAGAGAGTTCGAATACAAAGCTAGCATATAGCCGAGTTCGAGTCGGTTTTGACGTTGGTACAAAAGAGCTGTGTAAATCTATAGACCTTTCTTCGGGAGAAAGGCAAATATTGACAATGCTTTGGGCTGTAAATCAAGTCGTTGATAATACAGTAGTATTAATTGATGAACCTGAAATTTCCTTGCATATTGATTGGCAAGAAGATTTAATAAAAAAAATGGGAGATGGTCTAAAAAGTTGTCAACTCATTATCTGTACACACTCTCCGGCAATTGCTGCTGACTATGATGGCTACATGCAAGAAGTAAAGCCGACTTTACTTAAGCACGGTAAATAATTATGTTAAGTAACAGCGCTAATGATATTCCTAATTACATCGCGAAAGTAAGGATTAGCAATCGAAAAAGAGTATTGGTCGAAGGTCGAGATGATAGATCTCATTTAACTAATTTGCTTGATGTCCTTTTGGAGGAGCATTCAATAAAAATCGATGTGGCCGAGGATATTAAGGGTGATTGTCGAGAAACCTCCAAAAATAATAGAGCAAAAATAGATAAAGTGCATGAATTGTGTCGGGAGTCTGAACCCCATCAAAACTTGTTTTATTTAATCGATCGTGAATTTTATGGATTTGAAATTGATGATAAAATAAAGGATATTTTGAATGGTGAGCATGAAACTATAGGGAATTATAATAGAACGGTAGGCCATTCTTTTGAAAACTACTTTATTGATTTTGAGCTTATTTCTGATGCATATAAATACTTATGTGGCTCTGAGTATAAAAAACCAGCAATCATACTTTTCTCTGCATTATTTCCAGATGCTTTAAAAATAATTACAGCCCTTAGTTTTGCTTCGAAAGATATAAATAAAGCAACATATTCAATAGGTAATATCAAATGGGAAGATTTTGAAATAATAGATGAAAAATTATTTTTTGATATAGCTAAATGGTCAAATAATACAGATAACGCCTTATCTGCTCCTTTTCAGGATGCGTACAATAGATATCTCCCTTTAGTGAATAATACTCCTGACTATATATGTAATAATGTTTGCAGAGGGCATACAGCTATGATTTTTATTCAGCGTATTTTTTCAAAATGTTTATTCATTGTAGGGGAAGACAAAGATTTAGCTTTACGACATGCCAATAATTTTTCTTCTATTAAAGAGCATGCAATTTCAAGTGCTCTTTCTGAGGCTTGGGTTCGAAAGATTAGTTTAGGAAGTATGAACTATCCAATAAAGTTAATAAATGCTTTCATATAAGTCCTTTCTTAACCACATATCTATACGGTGCTTCTTCTGCATCTTTAGCCACCAGCGTGTGATCCATAAACGTACAAAAACTCGGAATATCGCGGGTGGTTGATGGATCATCAGCAGTTATTAATAACGTTTCACCATCACTCATTTTACGAATTGCAGCGCGCACCATCATTACTGGCTCTGGACAGCGTAGGCCAATGGCATCTAATTGGTGATCGGGGTTATCAAAGCTCATAATAAATTGGCCTGTTTAATTAAAGTGATTACTGTGTACGCGAGTGCTTAGGTATAGCAATTAATAAGTTTGGAAGTTTAACGCAATTTTAAGTGTAATTTAACTATTTTACTTAGATCTAGATCAGCATTTTATTTAATGCTTTTAGCAGCTTCAAAATGCTTTATTTAATAATACGCCCGATCACATAATTACGCAGTTACATGCTTGTTTGATAAAAGGTCGTTTTTATAAATAGAAGCTAATAAAAAAGGCGAACTGAATAAAATCAGTCCGCCTTTTTAATCACCAAGATGGTTTTACATGTTTAAACTAATTAGTCTTGAACACGTTCAAATACAGTGGCAATGCCTTGGCCTAAACCAATACACATAGTTGCTAAACCGTATCGTACATTTTTGTCTTCCATTAAGTGAATAAGCGATGTGCTAATACGCGAACCCGAACAACCCAGTGGGTGACCAAGTGCGATTGCGCCGCCATTTAAATTCACTTTTTCGTCAACAACATCCATTAACCCTAAATCTTTCATTACAGGTAATGATTGTGCTGCAAAGGCTTCGTTAAGCTCTACTACGCCTAAGTCATCAATTGTAATACCGGCTTGTGCAAGTGCTTTTTTACTTGCTGGTACTGGGCCGTAACCCATAATTGATGGATCGCAACCAGCCACTGCCATTGCTTTAATGCGCGCACGAATTGGTAAGCCAAGCTCTTTAGCTTTTTCTTCGCTCATTACTAACATTGCAGATGCACCGTCAGAAAGTGCAGAAGACGTACCGGCTGTTACCGTACCCGATGCAGGATTAAACACAGGGCGAAGCTTTGATAGGCCTTCTACTGTTGTTTCTGGACGAATTACTTCATCGTCTTCAACTAAGATAAGAGAACCATCTGCTGCGTGACCTTCCATTGCTAAAATTTCGCGACGAAAACGCCCCTCAACAGTTGCAGCTTGTGCACGTTGATGTGAGCGATATGCAAATTCATCTTGTTGCTCACGGCTAATGCCATGAAGCGTTGCAAGGTATTCTGCTGTTAAACCCATAGAGCCCGAGGCTTGTGCAATTGATGTTGCTAAGCCTGGGTGAAAGTCGTTGCCGTGAGTCATAGGTACGTGGCCCATGTGCTCAACACCACCAATTAGGTAAGTGTCGCCAGCGCCGGTCATTATTGCGCGTGCTGCGTCATGTAATGCTTGCATTGACGAGCCACATAAACGGTTAACCGTTACAGCAGGTACGCTGTGCGGAATACCGGCAAGTAATGCTGCGTTACGTGCTACGTTAAAGCCTTGCTCTAATGTTTGTTGTACACAACCCCAATAAATATCGTCAATTGATGCTGGATCAACTGCTGGGTTGCGATCAAGTAAGCCTTTCATTAAATGTGCGCTTAAGTCTTCAGCACGTTTATGTTTGAATACACCACTTTTAGAGCGACCCATTGGTGTGCGGATACAATCTACAATTACTGGATTATTCATGATATTAACCTTCCACCTTATAGAAAACACGACCTTCTTCGGCCCACTTGCGAGTTTGCTCAGATACTTGGTAAATCGCACCTAGGTGAGCGTATTTGTCTGCTGCTGCAACAAAGTTAGCTAAACCAGTTTGATCTAAGTAACGGAACGCGCCGCCTCTAAATGGAGGGAAACCAACACCATAAACTAATGCCATATCTGCTTCTTGCGGAGAGGCAACAATGCCTTCTTGCAAACAAAGTAGCACTTCGTTAATCATTGGAATCATACAACGGTCGATGATTTCTTGTTTATCAAATTCTTTTGGTGCGTCTGTAATTGGGCTTAATAGCTCAACTGCTGTCTTGTCATGAGACTTTTTAAGACGACCGCGACGATCTGTTTCGTATTTGTAAAAACCGGCTTTGTTCTTTTGACCAAAACGTTTTTCGTTGGCAAAAATAGTCACAGGGTCTTTATCAGCACGCGCCATACGTTCAGGGAAACCGTCAGCCATTACGCCAGTACAATGGAACGCCGTATCAATACCTACAACATCAAGTAAGTAAGCCGGACCCATAGGCCAGCCAAATACGTTTTCCATTACTTTATCTACTTTTGCAAAGTTAGCGCCTTCAACCACTAATTTGCTAAAACCTGCAAAGTAAGGGAATAAAACACGGTTTACAAAAAAGCCTGGGCAATCGTTAACAACAATTGGTGATTTACCTAATTTAAGCGCGTAATCAACTACTGCATTAATTGTTTTATCTGAGGTTTTTGCACCACGGATAATTTCTACTAATGGCATTTTTGGCACTGGGTTAAAGAAGTGCATACCACAGAAATTTTCTGGCTTATCTAGCGCTTCTGCTAGTAAATCAATACAAATAGTCGATGTGTTTGAAGTAAGTACAGTGCCTTCTGGCATGTTCTTTTCAAGATCAGCGAGTACTGCTTGCTTAACTTTAGGGTTTTCTACAACGGCTTCAACAATAATATTGGCGCTTTGTAGGTCTGAATCGTTAAGTGTTGGTTTGATTTTGCTAAGAGTTGCCAACATTTTTTCCATTGGCATGTGGCCACGCTTAACTTTTGCACCTAATAACTTAGACGCTTCACCCATACCTAAATCAAGCGCATCTTGTTGGATGTCTTTCATTATAATAGGTGTGCCTTTATAAGCAGACTGGTATGCAATACCGCCGCCCATAATACCTGCACCTAATACAGCTGCTTGTTTAATTTCTACATCGCTGTGCTTAGCAAATTTACGTGCTTTACCTTTAATGTATTGGTCAGCTAGGAATATACCTGTTTGAGCTGCTGCTTCTGGTGTACGTGCTAATTTAGCAAAGTTGGCATTTTCGATTGCCATTGCTTCATCGCGAGTACAGTTTGCCGCTGCTTTAATGGTACGTACAGCCATAACCGGTGCAGGATAGTGGCCTTTGGTTTTACCCATTACCATACCTTCTGCCATTGCAAAGCTCATGCCTTGCTCAACACGGTTTAATTTAAGTGGCTGTAGTTTTACGTTACGTTTTGCTTGCCAATCTAGCTTGCCAGCAATCGCAAGTTCAAGAGTTGATATACTTGACTCTAAAAGTTTGTCAGTACTAACTACCGCGTCAAACGCACCTACTTTAAGGGCATCTGCTGCGCGGTTTTCTGCGCCTGAGGTAATCCACATCATCGCGTTATCGGCGCCAATGATACGTGGTAAGCGCACTGTGCCACCAAACCCTGGCATTATGCCAAGTTTAACTTCTGGTAGGCCCATTTTAGCTGTTTCGCTTGCCACACGATAATCGGTAGCAAGTGCCCACTCACAACCACCGCCAAGTGCCATACCGTTTATAGCGCTTAGAGTTGGGAATGGTAAATCTTCGATTGCGTCGAAAATATCGGTCGCATTTTTGATCCACACTACTAATTCTTCTTCAGGTCTAGTAAATGTAGGTAAAAATTCGAAGATGTCGGCACCAATAATAAAGTGCTCTTTATCACTGGTAAAAATCATGCCTTTGATATCAGAATTGGCTGCTAGTTCTTTTAATGCTGCTGCGCAATCTGAAAGAGTTTTTTGAGATAATGTGTTTACAGAACCTGTAGCACAAAACTTAAACTCGGCGATGTTTTCCTTTAGGAAGCTAACTTCAAAGGAATCGCTTTTATATAACATTATTATTCTCCCTAGTTGACGAACTAAGACTGGTACGATGAGTTTGCATTTTATTCAGTGTGCTTGCTTTAAATTAAAAATGCAACGAAAAATTTAACTTGGTTACAATCGATTGGTTAAAATATAGCTGGTTTGGTGCTAAGGTGGTTGAAAAGTTTTTATTCACTACTTTAATTTTCTATTAAAGGACACTATGAAAAAATATTTATTAAGTGTTGTGGCAGCTGCATTCATTTTCCCTCTTTATTCTGCCGAGGCAAGTATCGATAACGATACATTTTTAGATGCCGAAAAAAAAGTAAGGTACGGAAGCTACCAAGACTTTAAAGAAGCGGTTAGTGGCTTAAATCATCCGTTGAAACCTTACGTTGAAAAAACATACTGGCAGCGCCATCCAAATATTAAGTATCAAGCAGAGATAGAAGACTATTTAAATATATATCAACATACTCCGCTTGAGTGGCCGGTACGTAAAGCATGGTTAGAGTATTTAAAAAAGAAAAACAAAAAAGCAGCTTATATTCGTAATTACCGTGAAACGTCTAATACTGAGCTTACCTGTACTTATTTAGATTTTCAGCTGGATTTGGGCGCACCTGAAAAAGCAATATTTAATCAGGTAACCGACCTATGGGCTGTGGGTAAGTCACAACCAAATGAGTGCGATAGTTTATTTTCACAGTGGCGTAAAAAAGGCTACATGAAAGAAGAAACCGTTTGGAAGCGCGTTACACTTGCCGCAGATGGCGGTACACAAAGCTTACTACCTTATTTAAAAACACTGTTACCTAAAAATGAAAGCTACTTAGCAGATTTATATTTAAAAGTACGTAAAGATCCAAGCGCTGCAGCTGGATTATATAGATATAAAAATAAGTCAGCTAAAGAAGGCCAAATAGCACTTTATGGGGTTAAGCGTTTAATATGGCGCGATAAAGAGCTTGCTTTGAAGGCGTGGGAAAAGTTAGAAAAAATATTTAAGTACAGTGATGAGGAAAAAGCGGGTGTGTATTACACCTTTGCGTTGTCACTTGCTTCAAGCGGGCATAAACAAGCGAGCTTTTGGCTAAATAAAGTGCCAAAAGAGCGACTAGACAGCAAGCTTATTCAATGGCAACTGGGCAATATGCTCAAAACCCAAGATTGGGAAGGTATCGCTGCGTTTTTTACAGGTAAAGAAAACTTAAGCCTTGGCCAACAATATTGGCTAGCTTACAGCTATGCAAAACGTGGTGAGCAACAAAAAGCCGACGACATTTGGAAAAAAGTTGCAGCTAATCGCGATTATTACGGTTTTTTAGCAGCTGCGCGTTTGGGTTTGCCCGTTGATTTAAACAATCAACCTTTAGCGGTTGATAAGGTACTTGTAGATAAAGTAAGTAATGCACCGGGTTATAAGCGTGCAAAAGCACTTTACGATATTGAGCGCTTTACGTCGGCGCGCCGTGAGTGGAATTACTTAACGGATACCTCTAGCGACGAAGAAAAACTAGCTGCATCACAGTTATCTACCGATTTAGGTTGGCACGACAGCACTATTTTTACTTTAGCAAAAATTAAAGCGTGGGATAACGTAGAGCAACGCTTTCCGTTTGCTTTCCAAGATGTATTTGAGCGCTACAGTAAACGTAGCAAAATAGATGTTGCGTGGAGCATTGCTATTGCAAGGCGTGAAAGCTCTTTTGCACCAGATGCACGCTCGCATGCTAATGCGCGTGGTTTAATGCAGTTATTACCAAGTACGGCAGACTATGTAAATAAAGGCAGCGTTACGAGTAGTCGTTTATATCAACCTAAAACAAATATTAGGTTGGGTACGAGTTACCTCCAGTACTTGAAAAAGAAAAACCACGGTAACGAAGTGCTTGCTACGGCATCTTATAATGCAGGGTACCATCGTATAAAGCGTTGGTTACCTGATGAGGCTATTCCGGCTGAGTTATGGGTAGAGCTTATTCCATATCGCGAGACCCGTGATTACGTAAAAAATGTATTTGCGTATAGACAGGTTTACCATACTAGAATGGGTCGAGAGGGCAATGTACTCGCGCCGCTACTGGAAATGAAAATGGGCGGTTAGTAAACATAAGTTTAAAGTAGAGGGGATATCTAATGCGTTCAGATATCCCCTTTTTTGAGCGCTTTGCATATAAGTGGTAGACTCAGAGCAAGTTAAATTTAACAGATGGATTAACAATGGATAAATTAGCCGTTTTATACGCCGAACATATTGCAACACTGCAACAGCGTACTCGTACTATTTGTAGCAGCGAAGGGTTAGAAGGATTAGTCATTCATTCAGGCCAAGCTAAGCGCCAGTTTTTAGATGATATGTATTATCCATTTAAAGTTAATCCACAGTTTAAAGCGTGGTTACCTGTTATCGATAATCCGCATTGCTGGATTGTGGTAAATGGCAGCGACAAACCAAAACTAATATTTTATCGCCCGGTAGATTTTTGGCATAAAGTGCCAGACGAACCTCGTGATTTTTGGGCTGAGTACTTTGATATAGAGCTATTACTACAGCCTGATCAAGTTGAAAAGCTATTACCATACGACAAAGCTAAATACGCCTACATGGGTGAATACATTGAAGTAGCGCAAGCACTTGGTTTTAGTATTATGAACCCTGAGCCTGTACTTAATTATTTTCATTACCACCGCGCTTATAAAACGCAGTACGAGCTTGAATGTTTACGCAACGCTAACCGCATTGCAGCAGATGGGCATAAAGCTGCGCGCGATACATTTTTTAATGGCGGCAGTGAGTTCGATATTCAGCAAGCGTACCTAATGGCAACACGTCAAAGCGAAAATGAAATGCCGTACGGCAACATTGTTGCGCTTAACGAAAACTGCGCTATTTTGCATTACACCCACTTTGATCCAAAAGCACCACACACTCATAACTCATTTTTAATTGATGCCGGTGCAAACTTTAATGGTTACGCTGCTGATATTACCCGAACTTATGATTTTAAAAAGCAGGGGGAGTTTGCTGAGCTTGTGCAAGCAATGACTGTTCAACAAATCGAGTTAGGTAAAGGTTTAAAGCCAGGCATGCTTTATGGTGATTTACATGTTGAGTGCCATAACCGTATCGCACAGATTCTAAGTGATTTTAAAATTGTTAATTTACCTGCTACAGAAATTGTTGAGCGTAAAATTACCTCTACTTTCTTCCCGCATGGACTAGGGCATCACCTTGGTTTACAAGTGCATGATATGGGCGGTTTTATGAGTGACGAAAAAGGCACTCATCAGCCATCGCCAGAAGGTCACCCGTTCTTGCGTTGTACTCGTCGAATAGAGAAAAACCAAGTGTTTACTATTGAACCGGGTTTATACTTCATTGATTCACTGCTTGGTGATTTAGCACAAACCGATAATAAGCAGTTTATTAATTGGGAAAAGGTTGAGTCATTTAAACCATTTGGCGGTATTCGTATTGAAGATAACATTATTGTTCACGAAGATAGCTTAGAAAATATGACACGAGATTTAGCGCTCGATTAATTCTAGTTAACACTAATTAGTTGATACACGTTAAAATACGTACATTATTTAAAGGGGCCTTTTGGCCCCCTTTTTACAAGTTTAAAATATGTCTGAATATAAATATCCCGCTGCTGACGTTTTTCATCAAGAAGAAATTAAAAAAAGTACGTTTATAGTTCACATTGCACATACCCCCGATTTAAATTCAGCTAAAGCATTTATTAAAAGCATTGAAGAAAAGTATAGCGATGCCCGTCATAACTGCTGGGCACATGTAGCAGGCAACCCCGGTGGCAGCCATGTTTATGGTTTTTCGGACGATGGTGAACCAAATGGCACTGCAGGAAAGCCTATGTTAAATGTGCTGGTGGGCTCGGGCCTTGGCGAAATCACAGCTGTAGTCACACGTTACTTTGGCGGAATAAAATTAGGTACAGGCGGATTAGTACGTGCTTATGGTGGCTCATTAAATAATGCATTAGTAAAATTGCAAACAGTACTTAAAGTTCCCAGTGTTGAAATTACAGGGAGTAGTGAATACAGCATGCAAGGTGCTATAGAGCAATTATTAAAAACAAAGTATCAAGTGCTTAATATTGATAAGCAATTTACTGCTAATATTGAATGGGTGATTACAATAGATAGCCGCGAAGCTCAGCAAGCAATCAAAGATATTTTTGATTTAAGTCACGGCGTAGTTGAGTTAACTATTAAAGAGTAATAACCTACACAAATTACATGTAATGCATACAGACTCTATTTAATTTGGCTGATACGACTCAGCCTGAATTTACTAATAATAAAAGCGACAAGCTAAATGCAATTTCGTACCATCATAAAAATTCTTGGCCAACTTGTTGCGCTGTTTAGTATTACCATGGTGCCCCCGGCACTGGTGTCTTTAATATATAAAGACGGTGGTGGTGTTCCTTTTGTTTTAGCATTTATCTTCAGTGTTGTTATTGGCATGATGGCTTACTACCCAAATCGCCACGAAAACGGTGACTTAAAAGCACGTGAAGGCTTTTTAATTGTTGTTTTATTTTGGTTGGTACTTGGGGCGTTTGCGTCCTTACCGCTCATATTTTTACAAGAACCTAATCTATCGCTCGCCGATGCGGTGTTTGAAGCATTCTCTGGCTTAACAACCACCGGCGCTACAGTACTTACCGGTATTGAGTATTTACCCAAATCAGTATTGTTTTATCGCCAGCAACTCCAGTGGTTTGGCGGTATGGGTATAATCGTACTCGCTGTTGCTATACTCCCCATGCTAGGTGTTGGTGGTATGCAGTTATATCGTGCTGAAATACCAGGGCCTGTAAAAGATTCCAAAATGACCCCGCGAATTGCCGATACAGCAAAGCACCTTTGGTATATTTATGTGTCGCTGACTATTGCTTGTATGCTGGCTTATTGGGCTGCAGGAATGGAGTGGTTTGATGCTATATGTCATGCATTCTCAACGGTGGCGATAGGTGGTTTTTCTACTTACGATGCCTCTATGGGGCACTTTGATAGCCCTGTTATTAACTTTATTTGTGTGTTCTTTTTAATTATTGCCGCCGTTAATTTTTCTTTGCATTACGCCGCTGTGGCGAGCCGAAACGTACAAGTTTATATTCGAGACCCTGAGTTTAAGGTGTTTTTGTGTATTCAATTAGCGCTGGTGGTTATTTGTTTTACCGTACTTTCCTCTAATGAAATATTTGCTAATGGTGATGAAACCCTCGATCAGGCATTATTTCAGGCTGTTTCTATGAGTACAACGGCAGGCTTTGCTACTGATAACTTTTCAACTTGGCCTTTGTTTTTACCTATTTTACTTATATTTTCGAGCTTTATTGGTGGCTGTGCAGGCTCTACCGGTGGTGGTATGAAAGTAGTCCGCGTATTCCTACTTTACTTGCAGGGTGTGCGTGAGCTCAATCGTTTGGTTCATCCTCGTGCTATATATTCAATCAAGCTGGGTAGAAAGGCGCTGCCAGATAAAGTAGTAGAAGCTGTATGGGGGTTTTTCTCTGCTTATGCGTTGGTGTTTATTATTATTATGTTAGCGCTTATGGGCACGGGTATGGATAATATAACGGCGTTCTCAGCCACTGCTGCTTGTTTAAATAACTTAGGCCCCGGCTTGGGTGATGTAGCATCGCATTATGGCGCTATAACCGATGGTGCTAAATGGCTACTTACCATTGCAATGGTGTTTGGTCGCCTAGAAATATTTACTTTATTAGTATTATTTACGCCTACTTTTTGGCGTGGATAAAACTTATAACCTAATCTTTACTAATATCTTGGAGGAAATATATGTTAGTAACAAATTTAGATAAACTGCATAAGTTAGTTAGCGGCAGTATGGTCGATTTGGAAATTCTTACTCCAACAGATAGTAAACGCTTAAAAACAGAGTTTATTGGCTTGTTAGATGATAAGTTTATTATTTTAAACTATCCAAACGCCAAACGATTAGTTAAAGCCGGTGATTATTTGAATGATGGGGTTTCCGTTGTTGTAAGGGCGTTAGTTGGAGGACAAGTTATTGCATTTCGGCAGCAAATTATGTCAATAGCGTTTCACCCGACAAAGCTAATATTTATTCATTTCCCCAAGCAAGTGCAGCTATTTGCGCTACGCTCGCAAACGCGTATACCTACCTTATTACCCGCAAAACTAAAACTAATTGACGACAGAGTACTTGAAGGCATTATTAAAGACATTTCGCTAACAGGAGTAATGTTTGATATTAGAGGCGATCAGCAGGATGAAAATCTGAAAGATATGCAATGCACTGTAATACTCAACAGTCGTGATAAAGATTTTGAAGGCGAAATTTGCAGTGTTAAAGAGCATGCCGCAGGCGTGCGTTGTGGAATTAAGTTACTAGCAAGCGAGGATGAAATGAAAACTTTTATGAAAGAGCATTTTATAGACCCTTCAGCGCTCGAACCTACCGTTGAATAAATAGCTTTTCGCTTATTTGCAACAAAAAGGTGTTTTACGTCAGTATTTATAAAATACTTTTTATTATTTTTATAATTAAAATTATTATTTAAATAAAACAATGTATTACGTATTATTTTTTGTAATTTTTTTTGTGTTATTAAATCTACCTCGTTAAAATTTATCTGAATTATTCTATAAATCCCCTTCTTGAATTTCCATACATTTAAAAATGTATCTTTTTATCTAAACATAACTATATGTTTTTAATAGTTTTAATATATCCACTTTGAAGTGCGTTGCTAAAAGGCAACAGTAATTACTTTAAAAATCTCTTCTTTTTATGAGTTTTACATTTAACTATCTGAAATTTAATAGCTTTTAAATGTTGGCATCTAAGTTGTAATAGTCTAGGTGTACTGAACGAAATCGTGATTCAAAGTGAAATACTTAATCGCACACATAAATTTGAAGGATACATATTATGAAAAGCATTAATAAAACTTTAGCACTTATCGCTATTGCATCTTCTTCAGCCGCTTTTGCTGCAACAGACTTTGACACACTTGATGTGGATGGCAGTGGCACAATTAGCCAAGCAGAAGCATCAGTAGACGCAAAATTAATGAGTATGTTCTCAGAACTTGATACTGACCAAAATGGTGAGTTATCAAAAGAAGAATTTTCAGAAGCTTAATTTAAAGTATTTATCCTGAGTTGCCAAAGACAACCTAAGTAGGCAAGGGAGTTTACGAAAGAGGATAACAAGGAAGTGAAAAATTACGTTTTAAGTTAAACGAAGCAATTTTTTTGATAGAACATTGAAGGATTAAGTTATGAAACATTTAAATAAAGCATTAGCACTTATAGCACTAGCGTCTTCTTCAGCTGCATTTGCAGCATCAGATTTTGACAGCCTTGATATCGACCGTAGCGGCACAATTAGCCCAAGCGAAGCGGCAGTCGATACAGATTTAATGGCTGAGTTTATTGAGCTAGATACCGACGTTAGCGGTGAGCTTTCTAAAGAAGAGTTTGCTAATTACTAATTAACCTCTTTAGGTTAAACATTTTCACAGTCAGGGATCTTTGAAAAGGACTTCCTATTTTACTAGGAATATTATTATGAAAACATTAAATACAACACTTGCAGTTATCGTTTTAGCATCTTCATCAGCAGCATACGCAGCAGTAGACTTTGCCTCTTTTGATGCAGATGGCGACGGCGCGATTTCAATGGAAGAAGCGAAGGTTAATCCTCAGCTTGTAAAGATTTTTGATGATTTAGATACTGATGGAAACGGTGAGATCTCTAAAGAAGAGTTTTCAAAAGTACAGTAATCAATATTTAAGTATACTCCACTAAAGCCGCCTTAGTCAGCGGCTTTTTTGTGTGTTCAATTAACAAATTAAAGGAAATAATTAAAGAAAGATAGCACTTACTTGGAATAGTTTTTCTACAACGGTAATGTGTTTTTTGTCGATTAGAAACATGATGACATGATCGCCCGACATAATAATTGTATCGTCGTGGGCTATCAGTACATCGTCATTACGTACTATTGCGCCAATAGTGGTACCCGCTGGAAGTTTTATATCGGCAATTGCACGACCAACCACTTTAGATGTGTTTTCATCACCATGGGCAACCGCTTCAATAGCTTCTGCCGCACCTTTACGTAGTGAATACACATTAACAATATCACCACGTCGTACGTGAGTTAATAGCGCTGATATAGTGGCTTGTTGCGGTGATATGGCAATATCTATTTCGCCGCCTTGTACTAAATCAACGTAAGCTCCACGCTGAATAAGCACCATGGTTTTTTGTGCGCCCATACGCTTTGCAAGCATGGCCGACATAATGTTTGCTTCATCGTCGTTGGTTACGGCAATAAATACATCAACTTGTTCTATATGTTCTTCTGAAAGTAGTTCTTGATCAGATGCGTCACCACAAAAAACGACCGTGTTGTCGAGCATTTCTGAGAGCTGCTCAGCACGTTCTTTACTGCGTTCAATAAGTTTAACGGTGTGATTTTTTTCAAGTGAGCGGGCAAGGCCTGCACCAATGTTACCGCCACCAGCGATCATAATTTTTTTGTACGAACGCTCAAGTTTTTGTAGCTCGTTCATTACTGCGCGTATATGTTTTGTTGCGGCAATAAAGAATACTTCGTCGTCGGCTTCAATAACGGTGGTACCCAGTGGCTTTATTGCTTTACCCTGGCGGTAAATAGCGGCAACACGAGTTTCTACATTAGGAATATGTTCTTTAAGTGCAGATAATGCATAACCTACTAATAAACCACCATAGTAAGCTTTTACGGCGACTAACGAGAGCATGCCATCGGCAAACTGCAATACTTGCAGAGCACCAGGGTAGTCAATTAAACGGCGAATATACTTAGTGACCAGTGCTTCTGGGGCAATGTAATGATCGATTGGTAAATCATCGTTTTGAAAAAGCTTTTCGCGGTATTTTAAATATTGCTCTGAGCGAATGCGGGCAATTTTAGTGGGGGTTTTAAAAATACTGTATGCCACTTGGCATGCCACCATGTTCACTTCATCTGAACTGGTTACAGCTATAATCATATCGGCATCTTCAGCGCCTGCACGGCGTAATACATCAGGATGCGCGCTGTGGCCCATAACCCCTTGTAAGTCGTACTTATCTTGAAGTTCACGTAATCGGTTACCATCTATATCAACAACGGTAATTTCGTTTTGTTCGCCAACTAAGTTTTCAGCAAGCGTAGCACCAACTTGCCCGGCACCGAGTATAATTATTTTCATTATTTACCCGTGGTATTGACCATAATTTAATTAAAAAAATAGCCATTTAATATCTCATAAATGGCTAACTATTCAGTGTACGGCTATTAGGCTTTTTTAACTAGTTTAGCGTAATAAAATCCATCACTTTCACCGGGTAATAACTGCAAACCAGGAGTTGTTACGGTATCGTTTTCGTGTAGCGGAATATGCTCTACGTCATCGTTATTAGCTAAAAACTTAGCAACTTGCTGTTGGTTTTCTTGTGGAAGAACCGAACACGTAGCATATACCAATGTGCCGCCTGGTTTTAACAGAGGCCAAATGCTATCAAGAATATCGCTTTGTAATTTAGATAAGTCTTCGATGTCTGATGCGCGACGTAACCATTTTATGTCAGGGTGACGGCGAATTACGCCAGTAGCCGAACAAGGCACATCAAGCAAAATACGATCAAATAACTTTTCGTCCCACCAAGTATGTGGTTGTGAAGCATCGCCACATTGTAGGTCTGCACCTAAGCCAATACGCGTTAAGTTTTGTTTAACACGTTCAAGGCGAGTTGCGTCGCTATCAAGTGCAAGTACTTCTGCATCAGCAAGCTCTAATATATGACATGTTTTACCGCCAGGTGCTGCACAGGCATCTAAAATGTAGTCATCTGCTTTAGGTTCTAAAAAGCGTGCTGCAAGTTGGGCTGCTGCATCTTGTACTGAACATGCACCCGTATCAAACTCAGGCAATGAAAATACATCGCGTGGTTTGGCAAGCTTAATCCCATCTATAAAGTCTGGGTTTAAGGTGTGTTCAATGTCGTTAGCGCTAAGCATATCGCTGTATTCTTGCGTACTAAATTGCGATTGATTTACACGTAACCACATAGGTGCTTGTTGTTGGTTTTCTGCAAGTATCTCTTCCCAGCTATCTGGATAGGCTTCTTTAACTTGTTTGATAAACCAATTTGGGTGGTTGTATAAGCACACAGGGATCAGCTTTGCTTTTTCTTCAAGCTCTGCTTGTTGGCGCTGAAAACTACGTAAAATAGCGTTTATTAGCCCTTTTAATCCTAAAGCGCGCAGTTGAGCCAGTGCGTTTACCGTTTCTGAAATGGCAGCATGCGGTGGTACGCGCATATGCTGTAACTGATAAATACCCACGTATAATAAAAACTGAAATATTCTACGTTTACCTTTTAGTGGCTGCTCTACTAAGTGTTGGCAGTAATTTTCAAGGCTCGGTAAGTAGCGTAAAACGCCGTAACAAATCTGCTGTAGCAGCGCTTTATCTTTAGGCGGCAAGCCTTGGCTTGCAAATGGAAGTTCTTGATTAAGCGATGCGCCTTTATCAACTACGTTATATAAAGTTTCAGCGGCCAGCGCTCGTACGTTTGGAACATTACTCATTGTTATCGCCTAATATTGTGCCAGGGGTAACCCAGTCACTACGACCATTTAAAAAGTCGTTAATTGCCATTGGTTTTTTACCTTGCGGTTGTAATTGCGTAATACATAAAGCATGTTCGCCACACGCCACTACTACGCCATTTTTGTCGCTTGATAAAATCTGCCCAGGATCACTTGATTGCAGCACAACCTGCGCTTGATAAATCTTTACTGTTTGCCCACCCATTTGGGTAAAGCACACTGGCCATGGATTAAAAGAGCGAATGTTACGCTCAATTTGCAGCGCGCTCATGGACCAGTCAATATTAGCTTCCTCTTTAGAAAGCTTTTTAGCGTAATTAGCAAGTTCATCATTTTGAGGCTCAGGGGTGATCTCGCCATTTGCTAATTTATTAATGGTTTCAATTAACGCGTCTGGACCTAGCTCAGCAAGCTTTGTATATAAACTAGCGCTAGTTTCGGTCGTGCTAATAGGGCAGCGGCTTATATGTAGCATATCGCCGGTATCTAGCCCTTCATCCATTTGCATTATTGTTACGCCGGTTTGTTCATCACCTGCCCAAATTGCGCGTTGAATAGGTGCAGCACCGCGCCAGCGCGGTAATATAGAACCATGCACATTTAAACAACCCAAACGTGGAGCTTCTAATATAGCTTTAGGTAAAATTAAGCCATACGCTACAACAATCATAATGTCGGCATTTAAGCTTGTTAGCTCTGCTAGTGCTTCATCATTTTTTAATGACTGTGGCTGAAAAACCGGTAAGTTGTGCTCAAGCGCTAGCGCTTTCACTTCACTGGCTTTTAATTTTTTACCACGACCTGCAGGGCGATCTGGCTGGCTATATACACCCACTATTTGGTGTTCGCTTTGTATTAGCGCTTGTAAATGACGTGCGGCAAAGTCCGGCGTCCCGGCAAATATAATGCGTAATGGTTGAGTCACTGAGTTTTCCTAAGGTGCTTATTACTGTTCTGCAAACTTGGCTTCTTTTTCAAGCTTTTTACGAATACGTTGGCGCTTTAATGGAGATAAGTAATCAATGAACAGCTTACCTTGAAGGTGATCTAGTTCGTGTTGAATACAAATAGCCAGTAATTCATTTGCATCTAATACAAATTCTTCACCGTTTTCGTTAAGTGCAGCGACTGTTACTGTTTCTGCTCGGTCTACTTTTGCGTACGAGTTAGGTACTGATAAACAGCCTTCTTCGCTAACAGTAGATCCGTCTTTTTTGATGATTTGTGGGTTAATTAATACCAGTGGCTCATCTCGCTCTTCTGATACATCAATAACAACTATTCGTTGATGAATATCTACTTGCGTAGCTGCAAGCCCAATGCCATTTTCATCGTACATTGTCTCTAGCATATCTTTTACAATTTGACGTACTGTGTCGTCAACTTGTGCAACATCTTTTGCTATAGTACGTAAACGCTCATCTGGAAATCTTAAAACTTCTAACCTAGCCATAGTTACCTTTTTCACTTGTGCTTAATTTAGGGTGTTGTATGCTCTTATTTTAGCCATTCGCGTTCACCTTTAACAGGTTTTGGGCAATAATAATGAAAAAACAATACGAGGAAGCTCAATGAAATCTCCATTACTTGCGATCGTGCTTGTGTTTAGTGCTGCGTTTCCCGCAGTTGCTGATGTACTTAAAATAAAAAAAGATGCACCAAAACAGTATGTTGTAAAAAAAGGTGATACGCTCTGGGATATTTCTGGCATCTATTTAAATGAGCCCTGGCTCTGGCCTGAACTTTGGCAAATGAATCCACAAATTGATAACCCTCACTTTATTTACCCTGGTGATGCATTGGCGCTTATATACGATGCAGATGGAAACCCGCGTTTAGTGATCAATAAAGCTTATAGAAAATTGTCTCCTCAGGGTCGCATTACGCCAAAAGGGCGTAATGCTATTACCACTTTGCCGCTTGAAATGATTAAGCCTTACATTAGCTTTGAGCAAGCAATGAACAGTGATGATATTAAAGGTAAGCCTTATATTTTAGGCGCTAACGAAAATACTAAAACACAAACGTTAGGCCATATTTTATATGTTAAAGGCGACTTACAAGTACATAAAGCATATGCCATTTACCATAAGGGTGACCCCTACACTGATTTAAACGGTGAAGTGTTAGCAACGCGTGCATCTTACGTGGGTATCGCACGAGCGTTTAGATCGGGTGACGAACACAATGGCGTGCCTTCGTCATTACGTGTTGAATCTGTTAAACGAGAGATTCAGCAAGGCGATTTTTTAATGCCGGCAATGGAAGGTCAAATGCTTCCAGCGTACTTTAATATACACCGTCCATCTGAGCCTGTAACAGGTAATATTATTGCTTCGCCACGCCACGTTAGAGAATTCAGCACAATGGATGTTGTGGTGCTAAACTTAGGCAGTGAACAAAATATAGAAGCGGGTCATGTATTAGATCTCGAACGTCAATCGCCAACGGTTATTGATGGTCCTCGTGGCCCTCGTTACCCAGAAGATTCTAGTAAATACGAGAAGCTTTTATCTGATGCAAGCCAATTATTTGGTGGTGAGTCTGACGAAGAAAATACAACGTGGACTATGCCTAAAGAAAAAGTTGGCGAGCTAATTGTCTTTAAAGTGTATGACAAAGTAAGTTATGCATTAATAACTAAAAACCAGCACCCAATTCGCATTGGAGATATTGCAGTTATTCATTAAGAAGTAGCGAGTCGGTGCTCTAGGAGAGAGCATGGATCAGTCATCTGGCAAGCTAGCCCACTGGCTTGCCTTTTATATGTGTAAAGGGTTGGGTATAAAAACCCTTTTAGCATTATCTACACATTATTCCCTTGGGTCGTTATTCGACTTACCCCATGACAAGCTTTTAAAGCTTGGATTAACTGCTAATCAAGCGAGTAATTTACTCAACACTAATTGGCAGCAAGTAAATCATTATGAGCAATTAATTGCGCAGCAGGGCATTACCGTAGTCTGTATTTTTGATGCGCTTTATCCTGAGGATCTTCGTCAGATTTCCAGCGCGCCTTTATTACTATTTTGCAGGGGCGATGTCTCGTTATTAGCTACGCCGCAAATTGCAATAGTAGGAAGTCGTAATGCGACACGCACCGGGCTTGAAATAGCCTCAGAATTTGCATACGAGTTAACTTTGGCTGGTATTACAGTTACTTCAGGTATGGCACGGGGAATAGATGGAGCAGCGCATAAGGGCTCTCTTGCTGGTACGGGTAAAACTATAGCAGTGCTCGGTACTGGGGTTGATATTTACTATCCAAAACGCCATAAACTATTAACAGACCAAGTTTTAGAAAGCGGCCTGCTGGTGAGTGAGTTTTTACCCGGAACGGCGGCGCATGCACATAATTTTCCGCGTCGTAATCGTATTATTTCTGGGTTATCGTTGGGAGTGCTTATTGTTGAGGCTGAAATTAAAAGCGGTTCGTTAATAACAGTACGCTATGCGCTTGAGCAAAATAAAGAGGTGTTTGCAGTACCGGGTTCTATCAAAAACCCGTTAGCGCAGGCAAGTCATTTTTTAATAAAGCAAGGCGCTAAGCTAGTAGAAAACGTAGCCGACATTCTTGATGAGGTGAGTTTTACTTACGACAGTAACTTAGGTAATAAAGAGCAACCGATTCAAGCCAATTCTCAATGTGAGGTTTTAAATAGTATTGGTTTTGAAGTAACCAGCGTAGACGACATTGTACGTCGTGCTCAGTGGCCCATAGATAAAGTACTCGCGAGATTGCTCGATTTAGAATTAGACGATCAGATTGAGCGCGTGCTAGATGGTTATATTAAGTTAAGCGCAGGAAGGTAATATGTTTGATATTCTTTTATATCTTTTTGAAAATTACATTCATAGCGAAGCGGATATATTTGCCGAGCAAAATGAGCTAACCGATGAGTTATTACGCGCGGGTTTTAATAAGCCTGAGATATTTAAAGCGCTTGATTGGTTAGAGCAACTGGCCGACTTACAACACAGTGACGAATCTCCTTATTTAATAGCTAACCCTAAAGATGCAGTGCGTATATTTACCGATAGCGAGTGCCAAAGGCTCAGTGCTGAGTGTCGTGGCTTTTTAATGTTTATTGAGCAAATAGGCGTTATTAACAATGTGACTCGTGAAATGGTAATGGACTGTTTAGCCTCACTCGATAAACCAAACATAAGCTTAGAGGATTTAAAATGGATTGTGCTTATGATTTTGTTTAATGTTCCTGGCTCTGAGGAGGCATATGAGCAAATGGAAGATTTGATTTTTGATGAGCCCAGCGAACTTCTTCATTAGAGTAAATTATCTTGATTGTACTCAAATTACTTAAACGGATAAGCACGGCATTGCTTGTATCTTTAAGTGGTTTGGGTATATTAGGCGAAAATTCACCAACCTATTAGGATCACCATGAGTAAAATCGACCATTCGCTTTTCTCGGCGAACAAGCACGCCCTCGAAAAAGAATACGAGATATGCCCACAGTGTGGTTCAGAGTTAGTGATCCGCAATAGTAAATCAGGCCCTTTTTTAGGATGTGCAAGTTATCCTAAATGCGATTTTATTAGACCGTTGGCACATCATGATAGTAATGAAATCAAAATATTAGAAGATTCGGCATGTCCTGAGTGTAGCAAACCGCTGGTGGTTAAAAATGGTCGCTACGGTATGTTTATTGGATGTACGGGTTATCCAGAGTGTCATTACATTGCTAACGAAAATGAAGAAAAACAAAGCGAAGACACTTTGCCTAGTTGCCCAAAATGTAAAAAAGGGCATTTAGTCGCGCGTAGTAATAAGTTTGGTAAAGTATTTTACTCTTGTGATTGCTACCCAAGTTGTAAATACACACTTAATAACAAACCGGTCGAACACCCTTGCCCACAATGTAATTGGCCAATCGTCATAGAAAGAAATATGGCAAACGGTACATTATTGCAATGCCCACAAAAAAGTTGCATGCATAAGCTCGCCCCAACTGAATAACGTTTAATTATATCTGGAGACTACTTTGTCAGACCTTTCAAATACGCCCACTGCAATAACATGCTTAACGCAAGGCGAAGTTATTTTATACCCAACAGAAGCTGTGTATGGTTTAGGTTGCGATCCAGATAATCAACAAGCCGTTGAGGCACTATTAGCTATTAAGCAGCGTCCGGTTGAAAAAGGGCTTATTTTAATTGCTGATAATTACGGGCAGTTATTAAAATACGTAGATGATGCAAAAATACCAATGGATAAACGCGCTGATATTTTTTCCAGTTGGCCTGCTGCAATTACATGGGTTATGCCCGCTTCTAAAAATACGCCTAAATGGTTAACTGGGCAGTTTGATACCATTGCAGTAAGAGTAACAAACCATCCAACAGTAAAACGTTTATGCCAAGAGTTTGGTAAGCCACTAGTATCAACCAGTGCAAACTTAACAGGGCAAGAAACTGTTATTAGTATTGAGCAAGCTAAAGCGCAATTTGCAGAGCAAGTTGGTTTTTACGTTGACGAGCCGTTAGGTGGTAATACTCAGCCAAGCACAATAAAAGACGCCATGACTGGCAAAATATTTAGAGGTTAATATGCAAAGCGAATTATTAGATCAAGTAAAAGCATACTTTATGGCTTTGCAAGACACTATTTGCCAAGGTTTAGAGGCCGCAGATGGCAGCGCTAAATTTATAGAAGATAATTGGCAGCGAGCCGAAGGCGGTGGTGGTCGTACGCGTGTAACTACAAACGGTACTGTAATTGAGCAAGGTGGAGTTAATTACTCACACGTATTTGGCGCTTCAATGCCTGGCTCTGCAACAGCGCATAGGCCAGAGCTTGCAGGGCGAAGTTTTCATGCATGTGGTGTGTCGTTAGTTATCCATCCAAAAAACCCTCATGTACCAACAAGTCATGCCAATGTGCGCTTTTTTATAGCTGAAAAAGAAGGTGAAGACCCAATATGGTGGTTTGGTGGCGGGTTTGACTTAACTCCTTTTTATCCAGTATTAGAGGACGTACAACATTGGCATCAAGTTGCTCATGATATTTGCGCACCATTTGGCAGCGAAGTTTATCCAAAATACAAAACCTGGTGCGACGAGTACTTTTATTTAAAGCACAGAGATGAGACGCGCGGAGTAGGCGGTTTATTTTTTGACGACTTAAATGAACTGGGCTTTGAAAAGAGCTTTGCGTTTATGCAATCGGTGGGTAATGGCTTTTTAGATGCTTACTTACCAATTATAGAACGTCGCAAAAATGACGAATACACAGAGCAACAACGTGATTTTCAGCTTTATCGTCGCGGACGTTATGTAGAGTTTAATTTAGTATGGGATAGAGGCACTTTATTTGGATTGCAAAGTGGCGGACGCACAGAGTCTATATTAATGTCTATGCCACCACTTGCACGCTGGGAATATAACTATAAACCAGAGCCAAGTAGCCCAGAAGCTAACCTATATCAGTACTACTTACGCCCGCAAGAGTGGCTAACTAGTCAACCAAGTGAGCTGATAGCCAGAGAATGGCAATTATAATAATTATACAGTAATCAAAATGGCGCTAATT
>NZ_JARDAK010000023.1:0-57167 GCF_056470645.1 Pseudoalteromonas sp. TP27
GCTAAATGATAAAGCGATTGTTATTCGCTGGCATAAACTCTGTAAAGGCACATTGCTAACGCAAAAATATGTACAAGGTGAAAAGCTAAGTAAAGTTGAACTTATCTTTTTCAATCAAACGGTTAGACAATACCGCGAACGCCTATCCAGTATTAGCTGGTTTATGCGGTTACTAAATGAAGACATTGCCCGCAGAGCAAATAAAGAAGATAACTGCACAGGACGATTCTGGGAGGGCAGATTCAAATCGCAAGCATTACTAGATGAAGCAGCACTTGCAGCCTGTATAGCTTATGTCGATTTAAATCCCATTAGAGCTAAAATGGCTAACACACCAGAAGAGTCAGACCATACCAGCGTACAAAAGCGCTTAACATGCGCGGCAGAAGGTAAACAACCTAAACAGTTACTCCGCTTTGCAGGTATGCCACGTCAGATTATACCTAAAGGGCTGCCATTTGAGCTTAAATCGTACCTTGAACTTGTTGAGTTAACAGGGCGAATAATACGAGAGGATAAACGCGGGCACATTGATAGTATGAACCTTCCTTTGCTAGAAAGACTTAATATATCCCCCGAAAACTGGTTAAAACTCACCACACAATTAACGCGCGTATTCCATGGTGCAGTAGGTAGGCCCACTTCACAAGCAAGTTACTGTGAAAACTTAAAGCGGAAACGGCGATCAAGTATTAGCAACTGCGAAAAGCTACTCGCATAAAACTTAAGCTACTCAGTAAAACTATTCAGTAATAAATCACAACTGCATTATGCAGTTATTTTCATGCGTGTAATTTAGGTTTAATAGGGCTAATTACTCATTTAACGGATGAAATAAAGTGACCCAGTCATAAAAGATAAGTTTTGAACTTGAAGATCGAATTTTTTGGTATAGTTTAGTTTGTTCAATTAAAGTGGCTGTCTAGTTTAATATTTCGATCATGATGGCGTATTAGTCGTGCCAAAGTTGAGACATTTTAAGTGGATATGATGAAAATTTACTACGAGACAACAATTAGCTTTAATAGCATTGAATTTTTGCCATATGTGCTTTTTATAGTTATAAGTATAATCTTTATTGGGAGACTCAAAACATTATACGATTTATATATTAAGCGTTTTTTTAAGTTTAATTTCTTCGTCTTATTTTTTATATTTATTCTTTACAATCTAGCTTCTATAACGTCTATATATTCGAAAATGGAATATATAGCTAAAATAAAATCGCAGGAGGAGGGGGTTGTAACAGGCGAAATTGAAAATTAGTAGTAAAAGAAGGAGCAAGTCTAACACAGTCATTTTCAGTGTCAGGAGTGTTTTTTAAATATAATAACTATCAAACTGCGCCATATTTTTTTGCAAATCGGAAATATAACGATAAGGTTATTTTTAATGGAGGTTATGTTGAAATACATTATATCCAAGATAACGGTAATAATTATATCACCAAGTTATTTATAGAAAATGATTGAGCATTCTCAGTAAAAGAGAGCGTCGACCCATATAAATTTTGATTCAATCTATTAGCCCTCTAAAGCGAAGCGCCTCATATCCTCTTTGTGAATTAGTCTTAAAAAATAAGATGGCTGTCACTTTAAACGTAAAACAATGCTTTAAACGCAAAACATCGGCGAATTAGCAATCTAATACACGCCGATGTTTATAACTTATTTAAATAAGCACATTAGTTGTAAGGTATTAAGCCTTAGTCTTGTTTACGGTAAAGGCTTATTAAACAGATTGCTAAAAGTAACGTTGCGATCATACCTGATGCGCCAGCAACACCTGATGGAAGAAATCCATCACGGCCAAAGGTTATTAAAATACCATTGGCAATCATTGCAACTGCGCCTGCTAGTGATGTAATACTACCAATTGCTTTGCCGCCTTTAGCGATAAATGATAGGCCAAAAACAAGTGCTGCTAAGCCTAATAATAATTTAGCTGCGTAGTAAATCATGAATGACAAAGACACCACGCCACCAATTAAAGGTTGTGCGCCTTCTACTGTGCCCGCTACTTTACCAAATGTAGAAAACAACGTAAGGCCAATGCTCACTTGAACTATGTTAAGTACTGCGCTAAACGCGATAGCTGACCAGCCTAGTTGGGCGTTTTTTGCTTGCACCATAGCAGAACCTGCAAAGGCAACGAGCAAAGTAAATACAAGTGCTTCTAGTCCCCAAGCCACCTGCCTTGAAAAACTAATTTCAGCACTGTAAAGGGCTGAATAAATACCCTGTGATATTGCCAATATCAATAATAACGATGCTGCAATTAGGGTGGTGCGTTTTTGTGTAAATTCCATTAGGGACCTCTTATAATTTTATATTTAACGCTTTTAAAAGATGCAGTAGTTTTGCACACATCAAGCCGTTGAAACTTTTATATAAATATTGAAACTATAAGACAGGCAAAGCGATTTTAAAATTTCACTAAAACCAATAAAAATAATAATTAATTACAAATAGACTCAAGCATTGGCTTTTTATAAAACTTAAACTGGCAAAGTCGCATTGAGTTAAGCTGTAAACCTTTAAAAGCACTGCGCCTTTTACCCTCTTTGTGAATTAACTTTTAATTACTAAGAGGGTATTTAGATGCATTTTGGCAATGGGCATAAACGACGTTGAACAAAGCCACTTACTTTAAGATAAAAGCCTAAATTGAGACCAATCACTTAATGCGGTAATAGTCTGCTCTGTAGGCGGGGCTACATAGATTAAACCTGCAATGGCAACAACCGATGCCAACGTAATTAATTTATTATCGAAGTCAGCTATTTTTAAAGCGGTACCGAAAGAGCGTTTAATAGTGACATTATTTAAATCTACACTGTAAAGTTCATCGAGCAATAAATGGATTAACCCGCCAAGTAAAATAAACCCACCTGTTAACCAGGCAAAAGTGGCGGCTTGTGCTGTTGATTGGTTATTCAGTTTCCATGCTACTTGCGTTGTTAATAGCGCGCATAACAGTATAAATAGTAAAGAGTGGCAACTGCCTCTATGTACTGTTATCCATTCAAAAATGGGTCTAATAATGTATTTCATAAATCCGTACACCAATAACGGCACTACGATTAATTCGATAAAACTAATTTCAATAATGAGCTCGGTGGTTATGTAATGCAGTACCAGTAATACAGCGCTGAGTGCAAATAAGTTAAAAATAGTATCGAGTGATGTTGAGTTATCTGAATCTATATCGGGTAATAAGCCGCCGATTGAGCCTAAAAACCATAACCAGAGCGCGTCCTTTAAATCAATATGGCCTGCAGATAATAAGGTGGCTGAGGTTAAGCCTGTGATGATTAGCGCAGTATTAAGATGAGTATTGAAGTTTGCCATTGTGTCTCTTGATAGGAAAATAGGGGGGCATTCTACCAAGTGAAAAGTTTATTGTTCAATGTTCTTTAAAGATTGAAGTTTAAATTACCTAAGTTATGGATAATAAATCGAAAATAAATAGGATCACGTCTTTCTTTTGCCTTTTTTGCCATCCATGGCGCTACCAAAAACATTCAACTCTAATGTTGAAATTTATGATAGTTCAGCCTTTATTGGCTGCTTCTAATACAAATTCTTTAACTTTACTGACTAGGCTTGGGTCTTGAGTAACGAGCAGTTGAGATATTAACCCTTCATACATAATTTCAATTTTAAGCAAGTTGTCTGAGCTGTCGCACCCATATATTTTCAACCTAGTTTTGAGTTCAGCCCGAGCTGCATTTTTATGTATTTGGGATATTTTGTGTAAATCGTGATCTAAATTAGGGTACTCCCTGCACATGTTAATAAAAATGCAACCGTAGAACATATCATTTTGTATTGACTCTTCAAGCTCAGTAAAAAACTTCAACAGTAACTCTGTGGGATCTTTTATCTCTTTTCTATCTGTAAGCCATTTCGACTGTATCGTTTCGCTAAATTTAGTTATTGCTTCAATGGCTAACGCTTCTTTGCTACCAAACTGATTGTAAATAGTTTTTTTAGATACGTTAGCGTACTTAGCAATAGCATCAACCCCAGAAGCTGCCATACCACGCTCTGCGACCATAGAGATAAAGCTCTCTATTAAATAATCTTTTTTTCTCAATGAATTATCTCCGCCTTACAGGAACGCAATAATTTTATCATAACCCTTTTAAAATACACAGGTTGGTGTAAAAAGTTCTTGCATGCTTAAATCTTTGGCTTTACCATCTGATTATACCGATCTGTGTAATTTATTTTAAAAGTAAATACAGTGAAAATTTATAGCTTTCCATATTCTCTATAAATTTTAATAAAGAGGAAGTCTTATGTTAGAAACTAGAGTTAATCAGGTAACTTTGCTTAAAACCCTACTTACCAATACAAACGATTCAAATCAATTAAGTATTATGTATGCGGCTTGGGCATCTGTTTACACTACAGGTAGTGAATACCTTAAAAAACTAGTGCTGCAAGTGATCGATGAACCATCACCTACACATAAGCGTGATATTGAATTTGCGGTTGCCAGAATGGGAGTGACTAATCCTTATTTTATTGCCCGCCAGTTTGTATCAGTGAAGGCTGGTGGTAGCCTTGATGACTTAAATTTTAGGGCTTTCTCTATGCTGAATATCGAAAACGAACAAGCGTATCATCACGCATGCGTGGCTATATCGCTTATTAATGGCGGTCACATGTGTTTAAGCTCACACGTGGGGTCACTTCAAGGGGCTAATGAGTCGGATGAAAATATTGATTATTCTATGCGTATTGCCGCTGTAAGCCATTCTCTTAATATTTTGGGAAGAGGGGACTAATAGTTGATGCCAAAGATGGGGGCGAGTCTGTATGTATTATTAGGTTCGTTGGCTTTTGGTATATGGGGATTGGTCCCTATATACTTTCACCAATTAGACAAAGTTGACCCAATTTTGATCTTGTCTCAACGTGTTTTTTGGTCTGCTATTATCTTAATTTTAATTGCCATTATAAAACCAAAGTTGATTAGCTTTAATGAAATAAATACCAAAGATGTCGGATTGGCTTTTGTAGCAGGCTTATTGATGAACCTGTCTTGGTTGGGTTTTGTATACGCTACTATTACAAACAATATTATGGCGGCATCACTTGCGTTTTACATTACACCTGTAATGGTATTTGTTACTGGTTTTATATTTTTTAAAGAAAAGATAACACAATACCAAAAGATTTCTTTGTCGCTAATGATTTTAGCTATCGCTGTTTATGTATATTTTGATAAGCAGCTGCCTATATTAAGTTTGGTTATTGCCTTTTTATTTACCTTTTATTTTGTGGCAAAAAAGCGCATGAATAGTGGGACATTCGCTGCAATATTTTTAGAACACATTGTATTTGCTCCAATAGCATTAATTTATATTTGGTTAAACATATCTGATGAGACTTATGGTGAATGGCTTACATTAATGTCGGCTGCCCCATTGCAATTATTACCGATATTTTTACTGAGTATCGCGCTTTTAAAGATGCCATTAACCAAAATTAGTATTCTTCAATACATAGAGCCGACATTGCATTTAGCATTGGCGGTATGGGTTTATCATGAATCTGTGTCGAATGGTCAAAAATATGCGTTTATTATTATCGTATTATCTATCATATTTTCATTGCTAATCAGTAAGAAAAATTATGCTAATAATTGATATTTGGGATCAGGATTAATAATAAACTCATACGTTAAAATAAACGAGACAGGTATAAATCATTTACCTGTCTCGTTTATTTTTGCCCATTGGGTATTTATAGTGTTTAAAAAAGAGGCATGGCAATCGCCTCTGTTTTAAATAACGCAGTATCTTTTAGTTTCTCCTGAATTTTAAATTAAAGCGCTTCAAAAATGGCTGCTATACCTTGGCCGCCGCCAATACACATAGTAACTAAGCCATACTTGCCATTAATACGTTTTAGTTCGTACAAACACTTGGTAGACAAAATAGCACCGGTTGCGCCAACGGGGTGGCCTAGCGCTATAGCACCTCCATTTGGATTTACTTTATGCTCAGGAAAGTTTAATTCATTTGCTACGCATAATGCTTGTACAGCAAAGGCTTCATTTGATTCTATTACGTCCATGTCATCAATTGATAAGCCAGTTTTGTTAAACACTTGCTGTACCGCAGGGATTGGGCCTGTGCCCATTAATGCGGGCTCTACGCCTGCTCTTGCATAACCTACTAATCGGCCCAGTGGCTTTAAGCCTTGCTCGCTCGCTTTTTGCTCCGACATAAGTACTAGCATGGCTGCTGCGTCGTTAATACCCGACGAGGTTGCTGCTGTCACTGTTCCATTTTGTTTAAAGTAAGGTTTTAGCGCAGCTAGTTTTTGCTCTGTTGTGTCTGCACGTACATGCTCGTCTGTGTCAAACACATGGATATTATTTCTTGATTTTATCTCAATAGGCACTATTTGCTCTTTAAAGTGTCCTTTGGCTATCGCTTTAGCAGCTTTATGATGACTTTGCGCTGCGTAAGCGTCTTGTTGGTTGCGGGTAATATTATATTTTTCTGCAATGTTTTCGGCGGTGATCCCCATAGGGTTGTTATCCCATGGGTCTTGTAATGTGGTGGTCAGCTCATCAACCATTGTGCTATTACCCATTTTTTGGCCCCAGCGGCTACTTTCAAGTGTGTAGGCTGAGCTACTCATGCTTTCTGCTCCACCTGCTAAGGCTGCATCTACTTCACCTAATTGAATTTGCTGAGCTGCTTGTATGATGGCTTCCAAACCTGAGCCACATAAACGGTTGAGTGTTACCGCATGGCTATTAATTGGTAATCCGGCATCAAGGCCAATGACTCTGGATAGGTAAGCATCTTTAGGGCCGTTATGAATAACTTTACCTATTACACATGAACCCACCTGGGTTGGTGATATATTTGCTCTGGCTAAGGCTTCTTTTGCGCAAAGTGTACCAAGTTCTGCAGGAGTAAAGTTTTTAAGGCTCCCTCCAAAGCTACCTATAGCGGTGCGCACTGCGCTTAGGATAACTACACTATTGTTATTAAATTTTGTCATTTTTGTCTCTTATTATTTTTATGCCTATTTACTTATCAAAACATAGTTTGAGTTGTTATGTAATTATAAATAACTACTTAGAACATTTTAAAAGCCCAAACAAAAACCAAGTACCAATCATTACTATGAATGCTGATAAATAAAGCGCCATATTATAGTTACCAAAATATACCAGCAGGTAGCCACTTGGTATAGGCGCTATTATTTGTGCTGCGCCATAGGCTAGGGTCATCGTGCCCATAAATCTTGCAGGGTTACTAGGATAAAAGTTACCCGCCATGGTTAAAACAAGGCTTACACAAGCAATAAAGGTGCCTCCAAACAGTAAGGTACTTATTAAAATTGCGGGGAGCGTATCGCTAATAGCGGGCAAAATAATACCAATTGCAAGTAAAGTGTATGCGGCTATTAAGGCTTTAATAAATCCGGTACGCCGTGCTACCCGATCCCATATTAATGCGGCGGGTGTTGCTGCAAGTCCCACTAATAAAAAAGCAATGCTACCTTGTCCTTTTAGGCCTTCAACACGCTCTACAATATCAACAATAAAAGTAGAGCTTACGGCGTAGCCATACCCTGCGCAAAAATAGGCTAGCATCATTAATAATTTAAACGTTTTACTTGGTGGGTTGTCTTTTTTAGTTACTTTTACTTGCCCGTGAGCTGTTGGGTGTGGCATCCACAGCCATGCGGGTATTGCAATAATTGCAGCCAAAATAGCTAACGCTATCCATTGTTGTTGCCAGTTACTATTTGTGGCTAGCATTGACTGTACGAGTAGTGAGGTAACAACAATACTTATGCCTGCTCCGGCAAAGTGAATGCCTAGCTCTGCGCGATGATTATTATTTACAAGCCATTTTAAAATAAGGCCTGAGGCAATAATAAACCCGCCAGCGGCGCAAGTGCCTGCAATAAATCGCAATAACGCCCATAGGTATATATTACTAGTGATCACCATTGCTGCAGAGGTAACAACACTTAAAATAAGGTAAAGGCGATGCAAATTATATTTATGATTTAAATTATGCATATTCGCGGCAATAAACACTCCACACATATACCCCATAAAGTTAGAGGTGGCTAACCAGCCAGAGCCTAGCTCGGTTAAACCAGCACCTTTTTGCATTATGGGTATAAGCAAACTATATGAAAACCTTGCCACTCCAACGGTTACAACAATACTGCAAATGCCCGCAATATAAGCGCGTGTTTTGGTGATTGTCATAGGTGTGCTCTTTTTATTGTTAGATTGTTATTCGCACAGATTACGTTGTTCTGCTAATCTAAAAAATTGAATTATTAAGAACTAAAATTTCTTATTAAGAGAACCAATTTAATGGCTAACTTTAAAATTAATAAAGAGAACTATGGAAATTTTAATTCTTAAAACGTTTAAAGCTATTGTTGATGAGGGCGGTATTAAAGGTGCTGCTGAAAAACTCAATACGGTGCAATCTAATATTACTAATCGCATTAAAAAGCTTGAGCAAGAACTCGATACAAAGCTATTTACATTAACCGGGCGCAGGCTTGAATTAACACCAAGTGGGCGGCAACTTTGCGACTATGCCGACAAAATATTGCAGTTAGAGCATCAAGCTACGTTAGCAATTTTAAGTAACAAAGGCAGTTATGAGTTAATCATTGGAATGCCCGAAACATTTGCTGCTGTGCATATGCCTTTAGCTTTAAAGCAGCTTAAAGATAATTACGCCCAAATTAGAGCTAAAATTTTTACAGATACGAGCGATAGGTTGGTACTTGCTGTTTTAAATAATAAAGTTGATTGCGCGGCAATAGGGAATGCACCCAGACACGAAAACCTGATTGTTATACCCGTAGTGCATGAGGAATTAGTGATGGTTACTCCGCTTGATGGCGATCATTACCCTGTATTATTTGTGAGAGACGAGGGATGTGGTTATCGAAAGCATGCACTTGTTTGGCAACAAAAAGCAGGGCGCACTAATGAAGAGTTAATGATTATGAGTAGTGCAGATGGTGTTTTAGGGTGTGTATCTGCTGGTTTAGGTTACACAATTATGGGTAAAAACATGGTTATAGGTAGCCGATACGAAAAATCGCTGTGTATAAACCCTGTTAGCTTTGGCCCTAAGCATGTGGAGCTTTCGATTGTTTATCGAAAAGATTGCCCTTTAGAACCTGGCGTACTCGCTTTAGCAAAACTATTACAAACTAAATAGGACAAAAACTAAATAGGGGGCAAACCTAAAGGTTAATTAATTACACTTAACAGCTAGGCTTAAATTAGCGTTTGGTACATCAATTTTACTTAATAGCGTTAAATTTACGTATTTGTTAAGTTTACAATGTTATATTGTTGCAATTACCATTTGATATAGTATAACATTCAAAAATTCTGATTCCCCATATAGAGTTTAGTGTGACAACACCTACCGCAATTAATAAAACATCACCAATAGAATCACAAATCCCTAAGCAACCCGTTAGTAGTACACACAATAATCGCGATGCAATTATTGAAGTGGACTCGCTTTGTTTTAGTATTAAAAACAACGCTATTTTAAAAAACTTAAACTTTAGTGTGGGCTCGGGCGAAATTTACGCGCTACTAGGCGGTAATGGTGCGGGTAAATCAACCACTTTAAAAACGTTACTTGGGTTTAATAAACCCACGCAAGGCTCGGTGAAAGTAGCGGGTAAAGAGGTAACACAAGCGCTTAATTTTGTACGTGGTAAAACCGCGTATTTACCCGAGTCGGCAACGTTGTATCCGCATTTAACAGCACGCGAAAACGTAGCGTATTTTTTATCACTTGCTGATATTAAAAAATCAGACGAGCAAATTAATGCCGCGTTTAATCGCGTAGCCTTGCAACAAGCTGCGTGGGATCGCCACATGCAAACCTACTCAAAAGGCATGAGACAAAAAACAGCGATTGCATTAGCCATTTTACGTGAAGCACCGATATTTTTACTTGATGAGCCTACGTCGGGCTTAGATCCTGTTGCAATTGACGAGTTTAACCAACTTGTGCGTGAGCTTGCATTAACGGGAGCGACTATTTTAATGGTGACGCACGATGTATACGGCGCATGCCAAGTGGCTAATCGTATTGGTTTATTAAGAGCTGGTGAGCTGGTGGGCGAATTTGACGCACCACAAAATGGCCGTATTGATACCGAACAAGTCCACGCAGCTTTTGCGCAAAGAGGCGCGTAATGAGTATAAATAACTTTTCAAAGGTGGTTATAGTTGCAAAGGATGAGTGGCGCTATTGGTTTCGCTCAAAACTTGCAATGACCGTACTTGCTATTGGTTTAGTGCTCACGCTTGCATCGGTAATTGTTACCGCTATTACTATGATGGAGCTAAGCCATACTCGCCACGAACTGCAAACAAGCGCTGAGCAAAGCTTTGTTGATCAACCCGACCGCCACCCGCACAGAATGGTGCATTATGGGCATTATGCATTTAGAACGCCTTCGCCACTGAGCACACTCGACCCAGGTATTGATGCCTACACGGGTAACTCTATATTTTTAGAAGGACACAGACAAAACAGTGCAATGTTTGCAGATAGCCGCCAAGGTACAGCATTAACTAAATTAGGCAGTTTAACCCCTGCATTTATTGTACAAACACTCGCACCGTTATTACTGATATTAATTGGTTATAGCGCTATTAGCCGCGAGCGTGAGTCGCAAACGTTATCTTATTTGTTATCGCAAGGTACATCGGGCGCAACACTCATTGCAGGTAAAGGGCTTGCGTTAATGTCGGTTGTAGGATTAATTTTAATTCCGCTTACGGTATCGGCTTTATTTACACTTGGCTCAGGCGAAGGGTTACTTGCTGTGGCAAGCTTTGTGCTCGGCTACGCTTTATATTTAACTGTGTGGGTGCTGCTTGTTTTATTGGCATCAAGCGTGTTTAGTAAAAACTGCGGTAGTTTTACAACACTCGCTTTTGTATGGATTTTACTGTGTATTGTAATGCCACGAGTAGCGAGTACAACGGCTTCAACAGCTGTACCGTCAGCAGGCAAAATAGAAACCGACTTTGCTGTAAAAGCCGAACTTAGAAAACTAGGTGACGGCCACAACACCAACGACCCAGCATTTAAGCAATTTAAACAATCACTCCTTACTAAATACAACGTGAGCAGTATTGATGAGTTACCCGTTAATTTTAGAGGGCTAGTCGCAAGCGAATCTGAGGCTAAGCTAACTAGCGTACTCAATAAGTTTGCACAGCAGCGTATGCAAGCTGAGCTTAACCAAACAAAGGTGTCGCGTTATTTTGGCTGGGTTTCACCAATGGTGGCAATTCGGTCGTTATCAATGATTGTAGTGGGAACGAGTATTGAAACGCATCATCGTTTTTTACGCGAAACCGAGCAGCTGCGCTTTGATTTTGTACAAGGGCTTAATAAAGTTCATGTAGAAAAACTTAGCTACCAAGACGACATGAACCGAAATGCAAATACTGCAGCAACCCAAAAGGCACGTGTAAGTGCTCAAAATTGGCAAATACTGCAAGACTTTACCTTTAATGTAGACACTCCTGAAGTAAGAACGCAGCGAAGCATACCTGCTTTTTTACAGCTACTACTTTGGATTGCAGTGTTGTTAGGCGGTATTAAATTTGTAGGGAGGCGTTTGTTATGAGTTACCTATTAAAACAAGTTGTGCGTGAATGGCGTTTTTTACTTCGTCAAAAATACTTAGTGGTATTACTGGTATGTACGTTTGTTATGTCGGGATTTGCCGTTTATAGCGGGCTTAGCGAAGTAACACAACAAAAGCAAACTATTGAGCGCTTAAAAGCAGCCGATTTAACAGACTTAACGAACGTACAGCATAAGTACGATGATGCAGGCTCGCTTGCTTATTACAGTTTTCATTTAACGTATTCATCGCCTTCAAATTTAGCATTTGCTGCTTTAGGCGAGCGCGATATTTACCCGTGGAAACACCGCCTAAATTTACTTGCGTTAGAAGGGCAAATATACGAAAGCGATGCACAAAACGCAGAGCTTGCTCAAGCCGGTAAAATTGATTTTGTATTTGTATTAAGTGCTTTAGCGCCATTGGTGATTATTTTATTATTTCATGACTTATTTGCTAGTGAGCGCACCAGTGGCAGACACGATTTGCTGGTCACTACGGCTAAATCGTATTTTGCGCTGTGGGGCGCACGTATAACGGTAAGGTTTATAGCGGTAATAATATGCTTAATGTTGCCATTTTATGTAGGCGCTTTTCTTAGTAGCTCAGTATTGGGTGATGTTGGATTTATTACTTTTATATGTGTTATTTACTTGGCTTTTTGGACGTTATTGAGTGTGTGGTGGGGCAAAAATGCCAGTAGTGCGCCACGTGTTGCCTCAACCTTAATAGGTTTTTGGGTATTAGTTGCGTTTATTATTCCTATTTTAGGTGATTTAGCGATAAACAAAGCGGTGCATTCGCCAAAAGGTGGCGACATTGTGCTTACCCAGCGAGAAGCTGTTAATGGTGCGTGGGATATTCCAAAGCAAATAACCATGGACGCCTTTGTGGCAAATCATCCAAAGTGGACAAACTACACCGATATGCAAAGTGAGTTTGAATGGAAATGGTACTACGCATTTCAGCAAGTAGGCGATGAAAAAGCGGCGAAGCTATCACACGCTTACCAAGATGCGGCACGTAAAAAGTATTCATTAGCCGGGTTTGTATCGTGGTTATCACCGCCATTATTACTTCAACGTGGTTTAACACGAATGGCTAAAACAGATGCCGTAGCGGCATTTAGGTATGAATCGCAAATGCGTGGATTTCATAAAAGCTTACGGACGTTTTACTACCCGTGGTTATTTGTAAAAGGTAACCCTACTAAAGCAGCGCTTGAGAATATGCCAAGCTTTAGTAAAACCATACTCAATGAACAAAAAAAGCTAAGCAATGTAGACGCTCAGCCAAAACAAAATTTATCAGCTAACTAATGAACAAGGTTTATCATGAATACCAATAAAAAAGGGCTTAAGCTCACTTATATTAGTGCCTGCTTAGCAAGTATGTTTGCAAGCCACGCTATTGCAGCCAATGAAAACACTAGCGCTAAAAACAGTGCTAATGAGCCTATTGAGCGTTTAGCGGTTACTGGGTCTCGTCAAGCATACCAAGGTAATTTTAGCCCTTTAGAAACTCCGCAATCAGAGCTGAAAATAGATTTAGAAGCACTCGAAAATGCAGGCGCAATAGATTTAAACCAAGCGCTAGATTTGTCGGCATCGGTTGCGCGTCAAAATAACTTTGGCGGGCTTTGGAATAGCTTTGCGCTACGCGGCTTTGTTGGCGACGAAAACCTGCCAAGTAACTATTTAGTAAATGGGTTTAATGCAGGGCGTGGTTTTGGTGGCTCGCGTGATTTGTCGGGTATTGAATCGGTTGAGGTGTTAAAAGGCCCTCGCGCAGCTTTATTTGGCAGAGGTGAGCCAGGCGGCACAGTAAACCTTGTTACTAAGCGCCCAACGTTTGATACAAGCGGCGAGCTAAAACTCAGTATAGGCAGCTTTGATACTTACCGCGCCGATGTGGATTACACAACGCCCCTTAGCGACGACGTAGCAATTAGATTGGTTGGTTTTTATGAAGACGCAAAAAGCTTTCGCGATACCATAGAAACAACTAAACAAGGCTTTAGTCCATCAATTACGTGGAACATTGACGACAATAGCCAACTAATTTACGAGCTTGAATATAGCGACCAAGAAGTTCCGTTTGATAGAGGTGTATTAGCAATAGACGGCGAGCTTGGCTTAATACCAGAAAGCCGCTTTTTAGGCGAGCCAGGTGATGGCCCAATAGATGCTGACGTACTTGGCCATCAATTAGAGTTTGTTCATGACTTTAATGATAACTGGAGCGTATTACTGGGCGCTAACTACCGTGATACATCGCTTGAAGGTTTTGCAACCGAAACAGGCTTTGATGGTGTAGTAGATGGCGAAGTAAATCGTTTTAGACGCTACCGCGATTACGACGCTACATACCAAGTATACCGTGCAGAAGTAACCGGTCATTTAGAGATTGCTGGGTTAGAGCATCGTTTAATTATGGGTGTTGATTCAGATAAGTTTGAAAATGATCAAGTTGTGCTTCGTGTAAAAGGTGATCAGTTTATAAATGTATATAACCCTGAGTATGGTGCATATGAGTTACCAACGCCAACAGCCAATACCGACAAGGTAGAAATACAAGAATCGTTAGGTGTGTTTATACAAGACCAAATAAGCTTAACCGATAAGTTAGATATACGTGTAGGTGCTCGTTTTGATGACTACGAACAAACACTTAATAACCGCTTATCTAAGACTCAATCTAAACAAAGTGAATCGCGTATTAGCCCACAGTTTGGCGTTGTATATGAGGCAAGCGAGTTTGTATCTGTTTATGCTGCTTATGGTGAAAACTTTAGGCCTTTATCGGGTACTGATTCAAACGGAGATGGGTTTGAGCCAAATCAGTCTACGTCATCTGAGGTTGGTGTTAAGTTTACTTTAAACGATGGCGCGCTGTTTGGCACCATTGCTGTATTTAAAGTAGAGCAAGACAACATGCTGGTAGTAGACGACCCAACGGCGTTTAGCTTTGCAGCTATAGGCGAAGCGCAAAGTAAAGGCTTTGAAATTGATATAAACGGTGAACTGACCGACTCTCTCGATATTTGGGCATCGTATGCGTATGTTGATGCAACGATTGAAAACTCATTTTTTGATGCTAACTTTGGCTACACCGTAGAAGCGGGAAGTTCTTTATTAAATATTCCTGAGCATCAATTTAGTTTACAACTGGTTAAATCGGCTGAATTATACGGTAAAGCTATTAAATTTGGTGGTGGTTTAGTTTATGTAGATTCACGAAACGGCTTTTTTGGTACCGATTTTGAGCTGCCAAGCTACACAACTGCACGTGCATTTGTTGATTATGATGTAACTAAAGTATTTGGTTTACGCGCCGAAGTAGATAACCTGTTTGACGAAACGTATTACACAAACTCGTTTGCTGATGCGTGGGTACAACCTGGCACTCCAAGAAGCGTAAGACTATCTGCATCATATAAGTTTTAAACTTTTAAACGAATGCTAAAAATGGCTGCTTAAATTAGGCAGCCATTTGTATTTAAAGCGCTTACTTAAAATGGTGCATAGCCATCAGGTATTGTAACAGGTGTACTCCAACGCTCTTTAGCTTCTATTTCAGATCGTTGTGCACCTTGAGCTGGTAAACGACCGCGATCGCCAAACAGCCATAGTACAAAGTTGGTTCTATCGCCACTGGTAATAGGTTTTGCCGCGTGAGGTACATTGCCTCGGTGTATCATTGCGGTGCCTGGTTTAAAGCCAAGCTGTATAACCTTTCCATTGACTTGGTCGTAAAAATCAAGCTCAGAACCTGTAAACTCCTCACCCGGTAAATTTAAATTAATATTTAACGTTACCGCCGATGCATCGGTATGTGGGCGAATAGACGCATCTGTACTTGGATCGTAGTAAATAGAAAACCCAAATGTTTGCGTATCGTAGCCAATTATTTCAGGAAACAATAAGCGCGAAATAGGGCGCATATAAGTGTTTAGCATTTCGTTATAAAATGCTTGAAAACTTGGCGCTGCTAAATAGCCCTCTGATCGTTTGTCGAGCATGGCACCACGGCGGTTTAATACAATACCGTACGGTGGGCGCATAGGAATGTTAGAGTTCCATACTTGTTCAAGGTAGCCACGTAAAACGGCTAGGCGCTCAGGGTCAAAAAATTGAAACTGAAACACATCAGGAGCCACTTCTTCTAAAAGCGCTTTTACTAAATGCTCTTTAGATGGGTCTTGCCATGCTTGTTGTACGGCTTCGCGTAAATCTTTATCGAGTAATGAATCGTCTAGCGTGAATGTAGAAGGGTCAATTTCGCTTGCTTCCCATTCTTTCCACGCGTCTGTAATTAGGTCGTCGTTGTTGTACCAAAACTGTTGTACCGAGTGGTCACGGTTTAACATGGCTGTTCTCGATGGTAAATCTAGAGCACGTGCTAGTTGTAATTGATTGGTAGACATATTGTGTAACTCCAGTTGTTGAATTGGTTTGTATCAATCTAGGAGTGCAATTTATTGCATTTGATTTAGTAGATAAACAGCCAGCTTTAGGAAACAGAATATACTATTTATTGATAATGAAGGTTTGTATACTTTTTGAAGCAGAGAAAGCTAGCTTTGTAGATATGTAAAAGGCTGCACAATATGCAGCCTTTTGTTGGTGTAATTTAAGTTGCTTAATAAATACTAGTGGGTTGCTCTGTCGCCCCAAATATCTTCTAGGCGGCTATCGCGACCACAACGCCAACGATAAGTGTTGTATCGGATTGGGTTGTTTTTGTAATAATCTTGGTGAAAGCTTTCCCTCCCTTTAATAGGGTAAAAGGTACTTGCGTTTAGTATAGGTGTAACCACGGTTTGATTAGGAAACTCGGCTACTACAGCTGCTTTTGTTTTTTCAGCTAATTTACGTTGTTCGTCGTTTTCTACAAAAATAGCGCTTAAGTAACTCGGGCCTTTATCGCAAAATTGACCTCTGGCATCAAAGGGATCAATATTAACCCAATAATGATCTAGTATGCCCTGGTAATTAACTATCTCAGGATCGTAAGTGATTTCTACCGCCTCGTAATGGCCTTTATGGTTACCATTGTATGTTGGGTTTTTAATTTTGCCGCCAGTAAAGCCCGATATTACATCGGTTACACCTTCTAGCTTTTCAAAATCGCTTTCCATACACCAAAAGCAACCTCCGGCTAACACCGCTTTTTCGGTTTTAGCTGCATGAGTAAACGTGCTAAACAGTATTGCGGCAGATGTTAATGCTAATGCGAGTGATTTTTTCATAAAATTATCCACCTGAAGTGTGAGTTTAAATACTTATAAATTAGACCCGCCAAGTGCTAATACTATTTCATTGTAGAGGTATAGTTTTAGCCGGTTAACTATTTATGGTGCAAAGTAATATCATTTAAAAAGTTTTATAAGCATAAAACCGGGAGTGAGATCACTTTTCAAGCAAGTAGGATGGTTTAATTAATTCAGTAAAATAAACGCTATTTGATACGCGGTTGTATTATGCGAGCTTGTTTATTAAAGTGACAACATTCGAGATATAAATTAGCAGGTGATAAATGAACCAGTTAACCGAAAAATCAATAAGCTGCCCTTATTGTGGAGAAAGTATAGAAGTATTACTTGATGCAGCAGATATTGATGAGCAATACATAGAAGACTGCCAAGTATGCTGTAAGCCTATTTCGTTTGTAGTATTTGAAGATGAGGACGAGTTAAACGTTAATGTTTACAGTGAAGACGAAGCATTTTAACTAGTTAATTAGATATTAGGCTGCAAAATTGCAGCCTTTTTATTGTGTATGTGTTTGGTTAGCTATTTTGCTCACGCGCTAGTTGGTTTGGCAAAAGCTCTTCTACTATTTCGCGTGCTGGAAGTGTATAGCGTGTGCCGTCAAACATTACTGAGGTAAACTCGTTAATATTAGTAATGCCTGTTAAGGTCCAGCCTTCGCCGCGTTTTGGGCAATATACTGTGGTAGTGGGTTGTATTACTTTAAAATCGTCACTCATTACGTTATCTACTCTTTTTGCTTTAAAGATAATGCTTGTTAATGGGGTATGGTAAGTTAATAATGCTTGCCCATAAAGAGCTAATTTAACTAACTACTTAAATAAAATGTTTAATACCACACAGCTTGACCGCGTTACTCTTCGTTTAATTACCCACAAACACGCTGCGTGTTTATTTGATATTTTAAACCATCCTCAGGTTAGTAAATTTAACGACTACGAAACACCGCTTAGCAAAACACAAATCAAACAATTAATTCAAGATGATATAAGTGCCTATTACGAAGGCGAAGTGGTTAGAGTTGCAATTGAACATAATATAACAGGGAAGTTAATGGGTACCTGTGGGCTCTATAAATTAACACCTTGTAAAAGTAGTGCGTTTATAGGATTTGAGCTGCATCCCGATTTTTGGGATAAGGGAGTGATGTTTGAAGTAGTGACCGGTTTTATTGAAGCGCTACTTGAGCATATTCCACTTAAACATTTATCGGCTGAGGTGAGTGCACATAATGCACGTTCTCATAATTTACTTATAAAGTTAGGGTTTAGTTTGCACGAGCATTCTATTTGGCATAAAAAACTGTAAACGAACACATGTAAATAAATTATAAAATTTAATCACTTTGTCTTATAGTTAAGCGTAAGCAAATGAATTTGTTACCCGTGTTTAATTAAACATTAACGCTTAACAAGGATTTTATATGCTAGAAAAACTATCTCAAGATGCGCTTGTTATTTGGGCTACCATTGACCCAATAGGCACTATGGCTCTGTTTGCTGCGCTTACTACTCACTTAACTGATCAACAACGTCGTAAAACAGCCTTTAAAACCGTGCTATATGCGGGTGGCGTTCTATTGGGTTCTATTTTAATAGGGCAGCTAATACTTAATGCGATGGGGATTAGGCTGGTTTCGTTTCAGTTAGGAGGCGGAATTATATTGTTTTTGTTTGGCCTGCAAATGATATTTGGAAACGATTCTAACAAAGCTAAACAAGACCCCGATCACGATATTGCTGTGTTCCCGCTAGCTATACCAGCCACAGCTACTCCAGGCGCTATTTTGGCAGTGATACTACTTACCGACAACCATATTCACCCAATTACCACACAAATAGGCACCGCGCTTGTTACTATTGGAGTACTGGGTATTACCTTAATACTGTTGCTGCTTTCGGGCAAAATAATTAAGTTGATTGGAACGGGCGGCGCGTCTATTTTAACGCGTGTGATGGGGATGATTTTAGCTGCGTTTTCGGTTGAGCTTATTATGACTGCGCTTGAAATAAAACAATGGGTTAAGCTCGATTAAGTAATTATTAAAGTAAATATTTAAAGGGATGCCAAATGGCTATAAAAATAACAAAACTCTATCTTACAAATTTAGCTTTAGCGCTAGTTATACTTATTTTGGGAATATTGGCGATAAATTATTACAATCATTATGTATCGGCCTATACGGATATAACTATTAACTCTAAAGTACTTAACGAATCACGTAAGGTGTTTATTAGATTACCGACTGATTACAATCCTAAAAAAGCATACCCGTTAATTATTAAAACCGATGGTAATTTTAATTTAGATACATGGGATAAAGCACTTACAAAACAAGCTAAGAGCGAAAAAGGGGAGAAGGCTATATTGGTGTCTATCCCTAATTTATTTTTTAAAGATACTCGTAATCGCGATTTAGTGCCCCCTTATGCCCGCCAAGATGTAAATACACAAGCGCGTTTAGAGCACGAAACACTACCCGAGCAAAACGGTGAAGCTGATAAGTTTTTAGCATTTATTGAAACTGAGTTACTTCCATATTTATCGGCAAAATATAAGTTGACTAATAACCGTGTATTAAGTGGTTTTTCGGCAGGTGGTAGCTTTGTACTTTATACATTGCATACAAAGCCTGAGTTATTTAATGGTTATTTTGCGTTTAGCCCAGCAGCTTGGTATGACGACATGACTGTGGTTAATAACGTAGATGCGTTTTTAACGGCTCAAGCAAATAAAGTGAAGTCACCTACTTATTTGTATCTTTCGGTGGGTGGAGCAGAGCATCCGTTAATGTTAACAGCATTTAATAATTTAGAGACTGCTTTAACAGCAAACCCTAATAATAACCTTGTCTGGCAAAGTGCTATAAACGAAGGTGCTGAGCATTCAGACAATCCACCACTTAGTGTAGCTAAGGCATTAGCTGGTTATAGTGCGTTTATTAAAAAGTAGGTTAGGTAGGCTTAAGTAACAGCTGTATGCATATACAGTAGCCAACTATTGGGTTAGAATGCTGTCAGTACTTATGAGCATATACACATCTATTTGTTACTGCTTTTAATTAGCCTTACGCCTTTGTAATCAGCAATAAGCAGTGTAAGTACTTTGCAATTTCAATATAGTTTCACCATCTTTTTACACTCTTAATACAATTAATATAAATTGGCTGGTGGCTTTACAGCAAAAGAACACATCATACTAAATATTGGTTTAATGCTAAACTAAGCAATAGAGTTAAATTGTTAATAAAGTAATCAAAGGAATAGTGCAAAATACAGGTCGGTGGGATTCAAAAGTATGGCAGAATAAAAAAGCCCAGCTAAAAAGTTAAAAGGGCTAAAAGGGTTGTGCTAAGAGAAAGTTGTATTCGTTTTAGTTAAACGAGTATTTAAAACTTATATCTAAAACCAAATGCTATACCGTCATCTTCAGACTGCTCCATTTGTGCTTGTTGATCGTCGTTATCGCTTTCAAAGTCGCTAAAGTCTTTACGTGCTTCTACGTAGGCAATAGTGTCTTCGTCAATTAAATAATGAAGGCCAATAACAGCAAACTGGCGTTTAAATACATCGTTAGGATCGGCGTTAAAGTTTGGTTGTATTACGTAATCATCACCGGCATCAAACACGTTGTAGGCAATAAAAGGGCGAAAGTCGTTATCAAAGCGGTAAGATGCAAATGTTTCTATGCCAATTGCGTCATCAATTAAGCGACCAATGTTATCGGTGTCGTGGTTTTTGTTTTTATTTACGTTAGCAGCAACGTAAAGGCCGCGCTTTTCAATGCTGCCCCACATAATGCCTGCACCATAAATTAAATCTTCAACGTTTCGTGTAGAGCCATCGCCAAACGTTAAATCAAACTCACCACGGTTAACCCCTGCAGTAAGCGTTAGCATATCTGTTGGTGTATAAGTAACAGAAGCACCAAATGTGTAATTAAATTCAACTTCTTGGGCTGCGCTATCGCCTGAGTTCCAAAGTGTTTCGCATTCTTCTTCTGAAATATCGCTTACGTCACAGGTATAAAATTCGCTGTTTTTAAGCTGCGCTTGTACTGCAAAACTAAAATCGTTATAACTATTGCGGTACTGCACTAGCTTATCGCCACGGCCAGTGCCATTTACAGCGCCATCGTCTTTATTATAAGTGTAAACGCCTGCGGCATTGCCATCCCATACAAAGCTATTATTTGTGCCGTAAACTACGTCGTACCATACACCCCATTGCTTACCAATGGTAAGTTGACCGTACTTTTCGTGCGAAAGGCCAGCGTAACCTAAGCGGTTATACAAAAACTCATCCTGAATTGACTCAAAACGATTGTTATAAATAATATCGCTACTACCTACCGGATTTACACCCCATTCGACAAGTGCAAGGGCGGTCCAGTCTTTCTTAAGCTTTCGGGTAAAGGCAAAGTTGATGCGTGAAGTACCATTAACAACTTCGGTTTCGTTTTGTGTATTAATTACACGCACATCAAGATAACCACCTACTTTTAGAGTGTTTTTATCATCCTTGTATAGCTCTACCGCCGAAACAGCGGGTGCTAGTACAATACTTGCGCTAATCAGTGTTGCTAATTTTTTGCTCATCTTGTGTGTTGCCCTGTGTAAATTGGTCAGTGTTTTTACGTAGGTAAAAATTCAGATTTGAAGACTAACAAAGCGATAAACGGCTCAAAAGTGAAAAATATTCAATAAAATTGAGTGTAAAACTTAATAGGTATTCACGAGAGGTTAATTTTGTTTTTTAGGTGTTGCTAGAGTTTAAGTTTTTTACGATTTAATAAGTAAATAGGATGAGGAATTTGTGATTTGTTAAAAATCCAATTTGAATTAATTTCATCTTGGTTAAAAAATAATAGCTAGTGTAAAAGCTCTAAAATTGCTTTATTTTCATTAATATAGCTTGTTATTACTTTAGGTTGTACAAAAATGAGTTAAGTAAACACACATACACGTTAAAAAGTGTTTTTACTCTAATTTATATACCAAATTATAAACACTCATATCGGTTTATTATGAATGTATTTATGAATTTTAATTTATCTAAGTTGAATAACAATTTGCAAAAAAACAAAATTTAATTTGTTATTTTAATTACGAGTAGCTCAGCGATAATAATTGCCTTAAACGACGTGGTTTGCCATTAAACTTTCATAGAAAAACAGGCCATTTTGGTTTAAACTGCGCGCAATTTAATTACATCCTTACTCCCTTGGAGGGTAGCGCTATTATTAGTACAGCTAATGTCACCATGCAATTTGGTGCTAAACCATTATTTGAAAATATCTCAGCAAAATTTGGCGATGGAAACCGTTATGGTTTAATTGGCGCAAATGGTTGTGGTAAATCAACATTTATGAAAATTTTAAGTGGTGAGCTTGAAGCGTCTTCAGGTAATGTAAGTACTGATCCTAATGAACGCGTTGCTAAACTAAACCAAGACCAGTTTGCCTACGAAGAATACTCAGTAATTGATACTGTAATTATGGGCCATAAAGAACTGTGGAAAATTAAACAAGAACGCGATCGTATTTACTCTTTACCAGAAATGAGTGAAGACGACGGTATGAAAGTAGCCGATCTTGAAACTGAATTTGCTGAAATGGATGGTTACTCTGCTGAATCTAAAGCAGGCGAGCTATTATTAGGCGTAGGTATTGGTACTGAGCAACACTTTGGCCCAATGTCAGAAATTGCACCTGGTTTTAAACTACGCGTGCTACTTGCACAGGTGTTGTTTTCAGACCCAGATATAATGCTACTTGATGAGCCTACCAATAACTTGGATATTTACACCATCAAGTGGTTAGAAGACGTGTTAAACCAACGCGACTGTACCATGATAATCATCTCGCATGACCGTCACTTTTTAAACTCTGTGTGTACTCACATGGCCGATATTGACTACGGTGAGCTACGTATTTACTCAGGTAACTACGACGAATACATGTTTGCAGCAACGCAAGCACGTGAGCAGTTACTTAGCGAAAACGCAAAGAAGAAAAATCAAATTGCTGAACTTCAACAGTTTGTATCACGTTTTTCTGCTAACGCATCTAAAGCTAAACAAGCTACATCGCGCGCTAAACGTATTGACAAAATTCAGTTAGACGAAGTTAAAGCCTCATCACGTCAAACACCGTTTATTCGTTTCGACCAAGAAAAGCAGTTATTCAGAAACGCGCTTGAAATGAATAATCTAACGCAAGGGTTTGACGACAATACGTTGTTTTCTGGCCTTGAAGGTTTAGTAGAAGTTGGCGAGCGAATTGCTATTATTGGTGAAAATGGTGTTGGTAAAACAACATTACTTAATACATTAGCAGGGCGCTTAGCACCTAAAGCCGGTGAGTTTAAGTTCTCTGAAAACGCGAACATTGGTTACTACGCGCAAGACCACGCTGATGAATTTGCTACCGACATGAACTTGTTTCAGTGGATGGAGCAATGGCAACAAGAAGGCGATGACGAGCAAGTGGTTCGAAGCTTTTTAGGCCGTATGTTGTTTTCGCAAAACGATATTAAAAAGTCAGTTAAAGTAATTTCTGGTGGTGAGCAAGGCCGAATGTTGTTTGGTAAAATTATGATGCATAAACCAAATATACTGCTAATGGATGAGCCAACTAACCACATGGATATGGAATCTATTGAAGCGCTTAACCTAGCACTTGAAGCCTACGAAGGTACATTAATGTTTGTATCGCACGATCGTCAATTTGTATCATCGGTAGCTACCCGAATTTGGGAAGTTAAAGACGGTAAAGTAATCGACTTTAGAGGCAACTACGCAGAGTACCTAGCGAGTAAAGAAGCTTAATTAGCTATTTAACCTGAACTCTGGATAATAAACCTATCTCGAGCCGCTATTTTCAGCGCTAACTGCGTTGAATTTACTTGCAATAGGCTAGCTATTGACGCGTAAATTCGCCTTGTTTTCACTGAAAATCTCTGGCTAGAGAAGATAAATTTAAATATCACCATGATTCAACACGTTAGTAAATCTCTTAACCAGAGTTCAGGTTATCTACCCGTTAATTCTAAAAAGCCATGTTTAAACATGGCTTTTTTGTTTTTGTGGCTTTGTATTAGTCGCAATTAATATGGCTTTGGGTATAATACCCGCCTAAAACCGGACATAAGTCCGCTATTTTGAAAAATACATTACTGAGGAGTATTTATGACTGTTGGCATTATTATGGGTTCTAAATCAGATTGGCCAACCATGGAACATGCAGCACTTATGCTAGAGCATTTTGGCATTAAGTACGAAACTAAAGTAGTGTCTGCACACCGCACTCCTCAATTACTTGCTGATTACGCAAGTTCAGCCGCAGAACGTGGTATTAAAGTGATTATTGCAGGCGCTGGCGGCGCTGCGCATTTACCAGGTATGGCTGCTGCTTTTACGTCGCTTCCTGTACTGGGCGTACCTGTAAAATCAAAAGCATTAAATGGTGTTGATTCACTTTTATCTATTTGCCAAATGCCTAAAGGTGTTGCTGTTGGTACGCTTGCCATTGGTGAGCCGGGCGCTGCAAACGCAGGTTTACTAGCTGCACAAATTTTAGGGTGTCAAAATCCAGAAATTTTTGCAAAAATTGAAGCGTTTCGAAAAGCGCAAACCGACACTATATTAGCTAATCCAAACCCTGCAGAGTAATAATGAATATTTTAATATTAGGTGCAGGGCAACTTGCACGTATGATGAGCCTTGCAGGCGCGCCACTTAATTTAAACGTAGTGGCGTACGATGTAGGCAGCAAGCAAATTATGCACCCGCTAACTGGCGAGGTTTATACCACATCGCTTGAGCAAGCAATATTAAACGCAGATGCAATTACTGCTGAGTTTGAGCACATTCCTGATGACGTACTAACACTTTGCTGCAACAGCAATAAGTTTTACCCAGGAAAAGCCGCGATTAAAACCGGTGGCGATCGCTCGCTTGAAAAGGCATTGCTTGATAAAACAAATGTAACTTGTGCGCCGTACCAATTAATTACTGAAAAAGCGCACCTTGAACAGGCTGTTAAAACCTTAGGTAAGCCACTTGTTATTAAAACATGCCAAGCGGGTTACGATGGAAAAGGTCAATGGCGATTAAAGTCAGATGATCAAATAGACGAAATTTGGTCACAAATGGCTGATTTTATTGCATCGGGCACAGAGCTTGCGCCACATACAATTATTGCTGAAAAAATGATCCCGTTTGATCGTGAAGTCTCTATTATTGGTGCGCGCGATAAACACGGTAATGTTGCTATTTATCCGCTAACAGAAAACGAGCACACAAATGGTGTGTTAACGCTCTCTATTGCTGGTAAAAACAATCGCAGCGTTGAAGCGCAAGCAAACGATGCATTTACTAAAATAGCAAACGAACTTAACTATGTTGGCGTACTCGCTATTGAGTTTTTTGATGTACAAGGCACGTTACTCGTAAACGAAATTGCACCGCGTGTACATAACTCAGGCCATTGGACGCAGCAAGGTTGTCACTGTTCGCAGTTTGAAAACCACATGCGTGCTGTTGCAGGTTTACCGCTCGGTAATACAGAGCTTAAACACATTACCGCGATGATAAACGTACTAGGGCAACCTAGTATTCCAGCTGACGTACTAAAATACGCAGATGTGACTAGCCATTGGTACGGTAAAACTGCAAAACTAGGTCGTAAAATGGGTCATATAAACGTATCGGCCACTAGCATGAACGACCTAGCAGATAAATTAGGCGAGCTTACTGAATATTTACCTGAGCAAGACTACCCAGGTATTTTAAAAGCGGCAGCTAATTTAATCCTTCATTAAACGGCTAAATACTCGTTTTATTAAATGCCGAGCTTGCTCGGCTTTTTTATGTTTAAAAAAGGCGCGTGGTTACCCAGTTTGTGAAATAATGATTGAGTCTAAAATTTTACAGTGAAATTATTTAATGAAACTTAAAGCAATTTATAGCGCACTACTTGTTGCCGCTTCTTTTAGTACTTTTTTTAGTAACAGTGCATTTGCATCAGACTCTCTTCGTGTTGCTACATTTAATGTAAGTATGGATGCAACTAATCACACGCCTAAAGGTGAGCAAATTAAAAGTGATGCTTTAGTTAACGCACTTAAAGCAAACCACCAGCAAATTAAAAACATAGCCGAAATTATTCAACGTGTTCGCCCTGATATTATTTTACTTAACGAATTTGATTACATCCCAAAAGAGCAGGGTGTTGAATACTTTAATCAACATTATTTAAATGTAGGTCAGCAAAAACAAGCGGCTATTAACTACCCTTACACTTATATAGCCCCTGTAAATACAGGCCTAGCCACTGAGTTTGATTTAGATAACGATGGCAAGAAAAATGGCGTGATGGGTGATGCACAAGGTTTTGGCTTTTTTGAAGGCCACTACGGTATGGCTATTTTGTCAAAATACCCAATCGATTTTGATAAAGTAAGAACTCTTCAAACCTTTAAATATAAAGACATGCCAAATGCACTAATGCCAGTGATGCCTAAAACAGGCGAAAACTGGTATAGCAAACAAGAATGGCAAGCACTAAGGCTCAGCTCTAAATCGTTTTGGGATTTACCTATTAACGTAAATGATAAAACCATTCATGTTATTGCATCTCACCCAACACCGCCTGTATTTGATGGTGAAGAGGACAGGAACGGCAAGCGTAACCACGATGAAGTAAGGCTAATTGCTGATTACGTTTCAAACGCCAAGTATATTTACGATGATAAAGGCGAAAAGGGCGGTTTAAAAACTTACTCTCGTTTTGTTATTTTGGGCGATTTAAATGCCGCACCAGAGGGCGATAAAGCCCGTACAAATACCACCGACCAACTGCTTAAAAACCCACTTATTAACGCTCAATTTGTTCCAAAAAGTGAAGGCGCTAAAGAGCAATACGATGTACCTTATGCACAAAATTACAGTGCTAATTGGCAAGCGCGTGTTGATTACGTACTACCGTCAAACTATGGCTTAAAAATTAAAGACGGTGGGGTGTTTTGGCCAACTAAAACCAGCGATGAATACCGTTTAATTAAGGACAGAAACGCTTCAAGCGATCATCGACTGGTGTGGCTTGATTTAATAGTTGAATAACGTCCATTAATAAAGGGGGCGTTAGTAAACTGAGCTTTACCCTGTTTAATGGCTATTTATCTTAAAAAATTGCAATAACTTGAGTGCTTCTGCTTAAATACGGCTTAATTATAATAACCGTATAGAAGCACTATGATTTTTAATTTTTCTTCATCTAAAACGTTAGTGGCCTTAGCTGTTGCCTCAAGTGTCATGCTTGCAGGTTGTAGCGCAACAGCTAACACCTCTTCAACACAGCAAAGTGTATTACCAGCAACTAAGGTTGCTGCGGTTGTAAACACACCAGCAGATATCGGCTCACAAAAAATAACGCTAGAACAAGCAATGGCCGATCCAGATTGGATGGGGAATCAGCCAGAGAGAGCTTACTGGGCTAGTGATTCGGCTACTATTATTTATGCTCAAAAAGAGCAAGGTAATACACTACGCGATTTATTTAGCCAATCTGTTACTAGCCAAACAGCAGAGCAAGTAGCACTTAATAAGCTTCATACTGTGGGTTCAAATAAAGCTGTTTATTCAAAAAATAAAACAATGGCGGCCTACACGTTTAAAGGCAATGTATTTGTTAAAAACCTAAAAACGGGTGAACTTAAACAAATTACAGCGACATCAGCAAACGAGTCTAAACCACAATTTTTAAACAATGGCGATTTAGTTTATCGCCAAGGCAATGTGTTTTTTAGAGTTGATTTAAAAACAGGTTTAACGACTGAGCTTGCTAACTTAAAACTTGCCGATGAGCCTAAAGGCATTGAAGAGCCAAGCACGTATATTGCTAAAGAGCAGCATAAACTGATTAAATTTGTGGCGCTTCAGCAAAAAAACAAAAAAGATAAGCAAGCGCGCAGTGAGCAAATTAATGAACAAAACGATTCAATTGCTAACACGGCTTATTACTTAGGTGACGGTAATAAAGTATCTGAGGCACAACTTTCACCAAATGGTGATGCGCTGTTAGTTGTTGTACAAAAGCAAACAGATTGGCGTGGTGAGGGTGATATTATGCCTAACTACATTACAAATGACGCCACCATTGAGCCTAAAAAAGCACGCCGCCGTGTAGCCGATGCTAAAGAAGAAACCTCAAAGCTTGTGTACATCAATTTAACTAATAAAGAGCAAACATCACTTAGCTTTAATACCTTGCCGGGTTTTGATGAAGATGTTTTAGCCGCAGTTAAAAAAGAAAATTATGCACGTGATGGTAAAACCTATAAGTCTAAAAAGGCACCTCGTGGCATAAACCTTATTATGGACTGGGGTTTTGAGCAAAGCCCAATAGTATGGAACGATGACGGGACACAAGTTGCTATCATGCTTGAAGCCTGGGACAACAAAGATCGTTGGCTTGCTACCGTTGATTTTGAAAGCAACAAACTCGTTTCGCAGCACCGCCTACATGACAATGCATGGATTGCTTATGCATTTAACGACTTTGGTTGGTTGCATAACTCAAACACGCTTTATTATCTATCGGAAGAGTCGGGGTATAGCCAGCTTTATAAAAAACCAGTAAACGGTAGTGCAACTGCGCTAACACAAGGTCAATTTGAGGTTTCTAACTTAACGCTTACCAGCGACGACAGCGCTATTTATTATAAAGCGAATGTTGAGCACCCAGGTCTTTACGAAATTTACCGTGTTAACCCGCAAACAGGTAAGAGTGAGCAAGTTACTGACTTAAATGGCATGACTGACTACACGTTAAGCCCTGATGAAACCAAGTTACTCCTTAAGCACTCTACAATTACCATGCCTAATGAGCTTTACGTAGCTGATGCTAAAGCAAATACAAAAGCCACGCGCTTAACTCATACAGTGTCGGATGAGTTTTTAGCTAAAAAGCTAACTGCACCTAAAATTGTAGCCGTGCCATCGAGCCATACTGATCAACCAATATACGCAAAAGTGTACTACCCAGCTGATTACGTTGAGGGTGAAGTAGGCAAAAACCGTAAAGCGGTTATTTTTAACCACGGCGCAGGCTACTTACAAAATTCACACATGGGTTTTTCGGTTTATTTTCGTGAATTTATGTTTCATTCATTGCTCGCTGATGAAGGCTATATAGTAATGGACATGGATTACCGTGCGTCTAAAGGTTACGGACGTGACTGGCGTACTGCGATTTATCGTCAAATGGGCACGCCTGAAACACAAGATTTAGCCGATGGTGTTAAATGGATGGCGCAAAATGCCAACGTTGATACTAAAGCAGTCGGTACTTATGGCGGCTCATACGGTGGCTTTATGACCTTTATGGCCTTATTTACCGCGCCAGAGTTATTTCAATCGGGTGCTGCACTTCGCCCTGTTACCGATTGGGCACATTACAACACGGGTTACACGGCTAATATATTAAACCATCCTGATGTTGACCCGATTGCGTATGAGCGTAGCTCGCCAATTTACTATGCTGAGGGTTTAAATAAGCGTTTATTAATTAACTCTCCCATGGTTGACGATAACGTGTTTTTTCAAGATTCAGTACGTTTAGTACAGCGCTTAATAGAGCTTGAAAAGCAAAATTTTGAAACAGCGATATTCCCAGTTGAACCACATGGCTTTGTACAACCTTCAAGCTGGTTAGACGAATACCGCCGTATTCATAAGTTATTTAAAGAAACGCTTTAATTCTTAAAATAAAGTATAAAAACAAAAACGCCGCGTTAGTTTAATAAACTAACGCGGCGTTTTTATTGGAGGAGCAATAGCTTATGCGCTATTTTTGCTTTTTTAAGAGCTCTATAGCCAGTGGTATGGCAAGTAGAGTTCCACCTATAACTCCAATTAAATGTGCATCAATGGCCACTGTGGAGTTAATAAGTTTTCCTATATCGGCATTTGGGCCGCTAAATTGCTCAAACGCTATTTTAATCCATACGCCTATAAATAATAAATAACCCGATTTAAGCCCTACAGTTATATCTTTAACTGCCCCCCAAATAATTACGCCATGAAGTAAAGCACTTAACCCAGTGTAAATATGTATGCTTGGGCAAAACCAATACACACCGAGTCCACACCATAATGCCAGCAAGCATATATTAAACGCATAACGAGTAGGGGATGTATATTCACCATGCAAAAGCCATATTAATAAAACACCACTGGCATTTAATCCCAAATGAGCCCAATTAGCATGAACAAATTGGCTGGTGAAAATTCGCCACAGCTCACCTTCATCAATTAAGCTTCGGTTAAATTCAAGTAAATTATTTAAATCAAATGCAGCAAAAATGGTACTAAAAAGCAGCAAAATTATAGGCGGTAATATATAACGAGGTTGAATAGGTAAATTAAGCATTTTATTGTAATTTTTTAGTCAAAATTTTTGCATATTGTGCCCGTTTAACTTTAAGATGCCAAATACAACTACGTAATTAAGTGTTTTTAGTATTTTTATGCATTTTAAACTTAACTCATTATTTGCCATTGGACTGTGCGCAGTAACGCTGCCTTCTATTGCACAACCAACTCAAATCGAAACTCGCGAACCTGAAGCTGCTACTGGATTAATCCATAAACAAGTGGTGCAAGGGAATAAGTACATGGTTGCTGCAGCAAACCCATATGCTTCAAAAGCAGGTCAACAAATTTTAGCCCAAGGCGGCAGTGCCGTAGATGCTGCTATTGCTACTCAGCTTGTACTTACTTTAGTTGAGCCGCAGTCGTCAGGTATTGGCGGTGGTACATTTATGATGTACTACAACAAAGCAACCAATAAGCTTACTAGCTTTGATGGCCGTGAAACAGCTCCTGCAAATGCAGACGAAACGCTGTTTTTAGATAAGCACGGTAAAGCCGTTAAATGGATTGAAGCAGTAGTAGGTGGGCGCTCTGTTGGTGTACCTGGTATTTTACATGCCTTTGCAAGCGCGCATAAGCAATACGGTACCTTGCCGTGGGAAGAACTTTTTAAACCAGCTATTGAACTTGCAGAGCAAGGCTTTGTAATTTCGCCGCGTTTACATGGTTTATTAGCACGCCAGTTAAACCCAGGCGTGTTGAGTATGCCTATTATTAACGAATATTTTTACCCAAATGGTAAATTAATTGAAGCAGGTAGTGTTAAAAAGAATCAGCCACTTGCTGACTTATACAAAGACATTGCAAAGCAAGGCATTGATGCGTTTTACAAAGGCGAAAACGCTAAGCAAATGGTTAACGCAGTACAGCACTCTAACATTGCTCCAGGTAAGTTGAGCGTACAAGACTTAGCGGAATACAAAAGCAAAGAGCGCGACGCTGTGTGTATACAATACCGAGCGTACAACGTATGTTCAATGGCACCACCTAGTAGTGGTGGTGTAGCGGTGCTACAAATGCTTGGTCTACTTGAGCATAAAGACATGAGTGCACTTAAGCCAAATGGCGAAAAAGCGATTCATTACTTTAGCCAAGCGTCGCGTATTGCATTTGCCGACCGCGATATGTACATGGGAGACCCTGATTTCACCCAAGTACCAACACAAGAGCTTTTAAATAAAGATTACATTGCCTCACGCGCAAAATTAATTACCGAAACAGACCAAAAAGCTGTAGCCGGTAATCCAGTAGGGTACTTAAGTTATGCAATGGATGACTCATACGAGTTACCTTCTACTTCGCACGTATCTATTGTGGACAGCAAAGGCAATGCTGTGTCGATGACCAGTTCAATTGAAATGGCGTTTGGCTCTACAGTTATGGTTAATGGCTTTATTTTAAATAACCAACTAACTGACTTTTCGTTATCGCCACGTAAAAACGGCAAACTTGTAGCAAACCGTGTAGAGGCCGGTAAACGCCCGCGTAGCTCTATGTCACCAGTAATGGTATTTAATAAAGATGGCAGCTTACGTTTAATTGTAGGCTCACCTGGCGGTAGCCGTATCATCGATTACGTTGCACAGGTTGTAGTGGGGGTTATTGACTGGAATTTATCAGCGCAAGACGCCATTAACTTACCGCGTACAACAAATCGTAACGATTACACCAGCCTTGAAAAAGGCACCGCCATTGAAGCCATTGCACCCGCGCTTACCAAACGTGGCCATAATGTACGTATTATTGACTTAAACTCGGGTTTACACGCAGTTGAAGTTAAAAATAATACCCTATATGGCGGAGCCGATCCGCGCCGTGAAGGTGTTGCGTTATCTGATTTAACTGATAATAACGCCACTATCAAATTTTAAATTATGTATAATATGCTTGCGGGCAGTGAAGCCCGCATGTGTTTTCTCTCAATGGTCTGACAAGCTTAATTGTCGTTGCAATTAAACCTTTAATACTGATAATGACAGATCATAACTTAAGACTCCGTTAAAGCCTGGAAATATGACAACTAATACTGATCCTAACTACTTATATATTCATCATTCTGGCCCTGGCCTAATTGAAACACCGCTATTAAATAAGGGCAGTGCCTTTAGTAAAAAAGAACGCGAAAATTTCAATCTTGCTGGTTTACTTCCTCCTCGCTTTGAAACAATAGAAGAGCAAGTTGAGCGTTGTTATCAGCAGTACTCTAGCTTTACCGACAATCTTAATAAGCATATTTACTTACGTGCGATTCAAGATAATAACGAAACACTTTACTACCGTTTAGTGCGTGACCATCTTGAAGAAATGATGCCAATCATTTACACGCCTACAGTAGGTGATGCCTGTGAAAAATTCTCAGACATTTACCGCAGCGCACGTGGTTTATTTATTTCGTATGAAGATCGCTACCAAATTGACGACATTTTACGAAACGCTACCAAAGGCAAAGTAAAAGTTATTGTTGTAACCGATGGCGAGCGTATTTTAGGCCTAGGCGATCAGGGTATTGGTGGCATGGGTATCCCAATTGGTAAACTGTCACTTTACACTGCATGTGGTGGCATTAGCCCAGCATACACATTACCTGTAATGCTTGATGTGGGTACTAATAACGAAAAGCTTCTAAACGATCCTATGTACATGGGCGCACGCCATAAGCGTATTGCTCAAGACGAATATGATGAGTTTTTAGATTTATTCATTAAAGCGGTTAAACGCCGCTGGCCAAATGTGTTACTTCAGTTTGAAGATTTTGCACAGCCAAATGCAATGCCTTTACTTAAGCGCTACCGCAATGAAATTTGTAGCTTTAACGATGACATTCAAGGTACTGCAGCTGTAACAGTAGGCTCTTTACTTGCTGCGTGTCGTATTAAAAATTCAACACTGAGTCAACAAAAAGTAGTTTTTGTGGGTGCGGGCTCTGCCGGTTGTGGTATTGCAGAGCAAATCATTAGCCAAATGGTGTTTGAAGGTATTACAGAAGCACAAGCACGTAGCCAAGTATTTATGGTTGACCGTTTTGGTTTGCTTAGTGAAGGTATGGAAGGCTTACGCGATTTCCAACAAGCACTTGCACAACCACAAGGCTCTTTAAGTGAGTGGACATACAGCGGTGAATACGCATCACTTCTTGATGTTATGCACTGTGCACAACCAGACATTTTAATTGGTGTTTCAGGCCAACCTGGTTTATTTAGCGAACAAGTAATTCGCGCTATGCACGCCGGTTGTGAACAGCCAATTATTTTCCCATTAAGTAATCCATCTAAGCAAGTAGAAGCACATCCTGCTGATGTTATTAAATGGACTGACGGTAAAGCACTTGTTGCTACAGGTAGCCCGTTTGATCCGGTTGAATACAACGGTGAAACGTTCCCAATTCCACAATGTAACAACAGTTATATTTTCCCAGGTATTGGTTTAGGGGTTATTGCCGCTAAAGCGACACGCATTACAGATGCTATGTTAAGTGTGTCTAGCGAAATGCTTGCAGAATCATCGCCGCGTGCCAACACAGGTAAAGGTAGTTTATTACCAGCACTAACTGAAATTGAAACGCTAAGTAAGCGTATTGCATTTGCCATTGCTAAAAAAGCAATCGAAGAGGGCGTTGCTCTTGAGATTACTGATGATGCGTTATGGGCAGCAATCGATAAAAATTACTGGTTACCTAAATACCGCAACTATAAACGTTGTAGTGTTTAATACGTTAAGTTAAAACAAAAAACAGGCAATTGCCTGTTTTTTTGTGCTTGTTCATTTATTGTTAACCACGTAGGCTCTTTAATAGAGTTAATTAAATACAATGGATAACGCTATGAAATCACTCACACTCTTTTTAGGCAGTGCATTAGCTTTAACAGCTTTTAGCTTTAATACGTTTGCGGCCTCAACACCAGACGCACCTCATATTTATGTCAAAGGTGAAGCTACCTTAACGACAATGCCTGACTATGTTCAACTAAGTGTTGGTATTACTGAAATTGATAAAGACTTAATTGCAGCTAAAAATAAAACCGACTTAACCATCGCTAAAGCAATTAAGCTCGTAAAAGAAATTGGTGTTAAAGAAGGAGATATAAACGCAGGGCAAATTTCAATAAACCGTGATAGCCAATACAACCGCACTACCGGTAATCAAGAATTTAAAGGCTTTAAGGTTTCTCGTACATTAACTGTAAAGCTTAGCGATATAAATAAATACCCTGAGTTACTACAAAGCTTAGTTAACAACGGTATTAACGAAATTAATCAAACGCAATTTTTAGCAAGTAACTACAACGAGCTGCATAAAAAAGCACAAAAATTAGCAATTAAAGACGCACGTGACGCAGCAAAAGAGTTTAGTGAAGATTACGGTGTTGATTTAAAAGGTTTATACAGCGCGTCACTAAGTCCACTCAATGTGCAGTCGCAGCCTTATATGCGTGCAGAAAAAGTAATGATGGCTGATAGTGCACCAAGTAACTATGTACCTGATGCTTACCATGCTGGAGAGATTAAAGTTACTGCCTCAAGCTATGCTGTGTACTACATAGATTAAAATATAGGTTCTTCCTAGGGACGATTAACTCTTTGTTGCCTACAGGATGTAGGTAAGGGGCGTGAGCAGGACGCGGAAGCTTTGCTCGGTTTTTACTTAGCCCACTAGGTTACAAACCTCGCGCCGCGATTTAATCGCCCCTAGATTGAACAAATTTCAATCCAAATAATTCAACACGCCCTAGTGGTGCTCAAAACGTGCCACCAACTTCTCACCTTGCTCCTGGCTAATACGCGCTATTGAATTGAGCATATTAGTCACTTCGCGTCTGTCGTATTCATTAGTTACATGTTCATTTATGTCATCAACAATCGCATTTAAATAATTAAATAAACTGTTGCGTGCATCGGTATCTTTATGGGCAATAAACAAAATATTTTTAAATGCCTCAAGCACATTTGTCATTACGTATGCATCGCCTTTGGCGTAATTACGCAGTGGTGTAAAGTTGTCGTGTAGCAACTCATCAAAGCTTGTTTCGTGCAGGTATAGTAATGGTCCTTTATCACTGTGCTTAAACGAGTAATTAATATCGTTAATTGAAAGTCGTTGAATAAGTAAAATGCTCAGCATATCAATTGATTTAACCGCAGTACCAGGATCGTTGATGCCTGGGCTCATTGCTTTAACTGCAATTTCTGATATTTGCGTTAATCCATAACGATAATGATCGCTAATGTACTCTTCTATATAAAAAATAAAGCAGTCGAGAATTTTGTTTATCAGCTCTTCATCGTTTGATATGTCTTTATTACATTTTAAAAACGGATAGCCTTTAACCGTAAAATAGCCTTGGTTAACAGAGATATACACCTTTATATCTTCATCGGCTAAAATTGCACACAGCTTATCGGTATGTACGCCTTTATAATACCCCTCTGTTTTACTGCTAACAGAATGCCACTTGGTAAAATCAGGAAAATCTTCAACGGGGTTATCTTGCTGCCTTTGTATTATTGTTTTAATTTCGTTTTTAGTTTGACTAAACAAGCCATTTAATACGTTATCAACCTGAATAGCACGTGAGATTGAATGTATAAAAAACACAAACAAACCTAATGAAATTAAGCCAAAAACAAGTGCGAACAGCACACCAATAGAAGGAATAGCCGTACTGCCACCTTCAAGCTTATTAATATTTATAAGCATAATTATTGAGTAAATTATACTACCTAAATAAAAGCCCAAAACCATTTGGTGTGATTTACGCGTAATAAGTCCAGGCACTACGCGAGGCGATAAACTAGCACTAGCGGAATTTAACACTACCATAACCATCGAAAAACTAAACACGGTAAGCGAAATAATACTGCCTGCTAAGGTGCTTAAAATAGTACGGGCATTTTCGGCGCTATCAACGAGTACAACTGATATAAACGATTTTAGCTGCTCAACAGGGGCTAAATATTCAACTGACATAGTAATAATGGCGAATACCAAAAAGCCCACCGAAAGCACTGAAGGGTAAAAGCCAATACTGTTAATCATTCCACGGTAACTATCGGCTACTTTGCGAGGTACAAACATAAAATCCTTTGTATTTTTCTACTTACTTAATACCTCTAGCTTAGCATAGGCATTTATTAAACTTCTGATAATGCTGCTCAAATTTATGTGTTATTATCACGCCCACAATAATAGAGCGCATATTTATGCGATAAAAATAACAGGAAAACGCCGTGATCATTTCAACTTATGCTGCATTACTTGCATTCTTTTACATTTATTTGAGCTTTAACGTAATAAAAGTGCGCCGCGCGGAACAAATATCACTTGGTGATAACGGTAATGCAACGCTACAACGTGCTGTGCGTGCCCACGCAAATTTTATGGAATACGTGCCATTTGCTTTAATTTTGCTTTTTTTAGCAGAGTACCAAGGGCTTGCAAGCCATTACTGCCATATATTAGGTGGTGCGTTATTAGTAGGGCGTGTGTTTCAAAACTTAGGCATAGTAGAAAAAAGTCTGAAATATCGCCAAATTGGTACTATTACTACATTTTTAGTCATGATTATCAGCGCCTTTGTATTGCTAGTAACACGCGGCTAATTAAAGAAAAGTTAATGAGCAAAATATTTATTATAGGTTTACCGCGTACCGGCACAACGAGTGTGTGCCATGCATTTTTAGAACTTGGTATTACAACAGCGCATACCGCGTATACTAATGCTTGCTTTGAAAATGCCAACGCGATTGCCGATACTCCCATATTTAATGACTTTAAAGCGCTTGATATCCATTACCCAAATTCTAAATTTATTTACCTAGAACGCGAATTGAGTGCATGGCTACCTTCAATAAAGCAGCTTTTAACGCGTATGCACACTAATTTAACCCGCGGCGACGGGGGTTTTAATATTCATATAAAGCGCTGTTATTTAAATACGTTTAGTGAGTTTTCGCTTAATAATATTAACGATGATAGTTACTTAGCAGATTGTTATAAAACACACTTTAATGATGCTCAAACGTACTTTAACAACCGTAACAACGATTTTTTATCTATTGATATAGCAAAGCCTGATAGTTACAAAAAGCTATGCGATTTTTTAGCATTAAAAAGTGACAAAACTGATTTTGAAAAAATGAATATGGGCGGTAAAGTCACCGCATGGAACGATATTAAACACCCGTTAAAAGTTGAATCTACGGCTAAAGGGCGCATAGATAAATTACTGCCTTACAAGATTTTTTAAATCAAATACGTTAAAATCCCCGCATTATTATTTAAGTTGTACAGAACATGTTTGAATTAAAATACCACACCCCATTTGAATGGACCGAAGTTGTCCTTGCTGACTTTAATACTTTTTTACAAGATCATGCTGCTGCTGAAAAAAAAGCATCGGGTATGGCTATGTCTATGCTTTCGCATTACCCAGACAAACGTAAATTAGTAAAAGCCATGACCGACTTAGCACTAGAAGAACTAATACATTTTAAACAAGTACTTAAGTTACTTTTAGAACGCGATGTAAACCTAGGTGACGACAAAAAAGATCCATACATAAAACAAATTCGTGCACTATTTAGACACGGACGTGATGGCTTTTTAATGGACCGATTACTGGTTGGCGGTGTAATTGAAGCACGCGGCCATGAACGCTTTTCTCTAGTTGCCCAAGCATTACCTGAAGGCAAAGAAAAAGACTTTTATGTTGCTATTGCTAAGTCAGAAGAAAAACATAAAAATCTATTTGTAGAACTCGCATACGAATACTTTGAAAAAGAAGAAGTTGATGTTCGCCTAGAAGAGCTATTAATAGCTGAAGCGAAAATCTGTGAAAGCATTCCTTTTACTGCGGCATTGCATTAATTAATACTAGTGCCTGTAGGCCTTTTAGGGTTAACCTCGAAAGATAAGCAGGCCCTAGCGCAGAGCGTATTTACACGCTCTGCGCATAGTCATTTTAAGCTCACTCCTTTATTAACCCCTGTGTGGATCATTGATTTGCAATTTGCGAATCAAAATAACAAAAACCACATTTAGAAACCTCAATCCACTGATAATAAACATAAAAACCCTTGGTCTCATACTTGCTACCTATACATTAAGCAAATTGAGGGAAAGGCTTATGTTAAAATTTACTTTTATACTATTACTAATATCTTTTACCGCCGTAGGCAGTGAAAGTCATTTAGATTATATAGAAAATGCAAATGGTGAGCGGGTACAAAAAGTGTCGCATTTAGTTAAATGGACGCACACTCGCTTTGTGTTCACCCGTGATATTTCTCGTATTGCACTTGGCCATGAAACAACACTTGATGTGAACGTGGTTAATGGCCGTGAGCTACTTATTTTAGCTAAAAAGTTGGGCCGTACATCTATGATGGTATGGTACGACGATAAAAGCTCTGAAACATTTTTACTTGGCGTAACCGAAGATTACAGCGTGCTTGAAAATGCCCTCAATGATATTCACCCTGACGTGCAACTAACAATTGCCCCCGATCGTCATGCTGTTGTACTGCGTGGTGAAGTACCAACAATAAATTACCGTCATGCCGCTTACGAGGCTGCAAAAAATTATCTTTACGCCAGTAGTAGCTCACAAGCAGCGCAGCCTGTTATTACCTCAAATCCTAATCAAGGTATGTTTAATTCTCTCGCTCAACGCTTGCAAGGCTTAGGCAATGCAAACGGCGGTGGCTCTCAAAATTCGAGCAAAGTCGCTATCATTAATTTAATAAAAGTAACTCAAGCACCTAAGCCAAAAGAAGAGCGGATTAGCGAAGTAATTAAATCTATGGGTGCAGATAAAGTTAATATTAAGCGCATTTCGGTAGATGAGTTATCAAATGACGACAGCGATGTATTTTTACTTTCAGGCTCTGTTAAAAACCAAATAGAGCTAGTGCGCTTATTAAATACAATTAATAAACTGTTTGAACCAGAGCAAGCAATGCAAACTCAAGGATCGCCCCTTGATCCTAATAATTTAATGGGCGGGGCTTCGCAAAGTGAAAACTCAGGTATTGAAGTGCTTGCTAACGAGTCTGGCGGCTTAATAAATGATGCTACCTCAGGATTAAACTTAAGTAATGTGAGCTCTAATATTGCGAGGGCAACGCTGCTTTCTGTGGCTGGCGGTAAGGTATTATCGAGCATTGAAGTTGAAGATTTACCGCAAGTGCGTGTGTCGGTGCAATTATACGAAGTAAATCAACGTAGACTAAAGCAATGGCGCCCAGATATTAGCGTGCTCTCTAATGGTTATGAAAAAGAAGCGGGCTTGTTTGGCCGTGACGGTATGACTAATCGAGAATCAGGTTCGGCCACTATAGAAAATGCGCTGCAATTAATTGGTGGTCAACTAACGAATAACTTACAGCTTTCTACCTCACAGTTTGCTATTGATATGTTGTTTTCGTTACTTGAACAAGAAGGTATATCTCGAACGCTTTCTCGCCCAACAATTACTGTTTTAGCCGGAGAAAGTGCCGTATTTAAAGTCGGTGGTGAAGTACCGGTACCTACAAGTTATAGCCCATCTGGTATTACAAGCGGGCAGCAAGGTAGTAGTGGGTCGGTGTTTAGCGGTACAGAATTTAAATCATTCGGAGTTGAATTAAATGTACGCGCCATGGTTGACGACAAAGATAGAATAACGCTTGATTTAAACCCAGTAATTTCATTACCCGATACCACGTTAACCGCCGAAATTGCACAAAGTACAGGCAGCAGTTTAAACAGCAGTGCATTTAATACACGCAGCATGCAAACATCAACACGTTTAAAAGACGGGCAACCTCTTATTATTGGTGGCTTAATTAGCACCGATAACAATGCAAGCCACGACTTTGTACCCGATGGTAACGGCAATAGCATGCTAGGAAAGTTAAGCGAAACAACCAGTAAAAGTGAAAACAACCGCGAGCTTATCATTGTTGTAACGCCAAACTTAGTGCGTGAGCCAATTAACACTTTACGTTCGTGGGAACAGGCAAATATAGACACCCAGATACTTAGCTATATACAGGAGCAAGGGCTATGAAAATATTTTATATTATTTTACTGCTTACTTTATCGGGTTGCGCTCATATTGATTACAAGCCAACAGTAAATCCTTACAGCGCGTTGAGTGACATCGTTAAAAAATACCAATTAAATGCCCAACCATTAAAGTGCGAAGGTATTAATGCAAGTAACTGTTTGGGATTGGTGCATGAGGTGAATCAGCTAATGCTTGAACACCCCGATAACACGGCAATACTGTCGATATCGGCTTACGTACTTTATAAAAGTGGCCGTGCTAATCAGTCTCAACAGGTTATAAACACTCTACTTAATAAAGCTAACCCGCCATTAAACGCAATTACTTTAGGGGTTACATTAGCAATAGAGCAAGGTAATTTAGCTAAAGCAAAAAGCATTGCTCAATACGGCGTTGATGTTTTTGGTACACATGCTTCACCATACCTGCAAATGGCCTCTATACATTATGCACAGGGCAGTTACGTAATCGCTTCAAACTACTTAGAGCTTTCGGTTAAGTTTGGTTTAAATAGCACCGCCTACTTTTACCATAAAGGGCTAATTGAAGAAGCGAATGCCAATAATTTATTGGCCTGTGGCTACTATGAGCAAGTTTTACGTGTCGAACCCACGCATCAAAAAGCACTTGCTAGGCGCGGTAAACTCTCTGTTTTAGGTAATTGTTATTCTTAAGGCCTTCGGGCCTTTTTTTATACCTAAAATTTGGCATTATTTAGGAGCCAAAACCACTTTATTATTTATCAAAAATAGGAGTAAAGCTTACGCTAATCATACGTTTTATAAGTTACCCCACCAGACTGCTTCTAATATTTAACCCTTTTTGAATACCTATTAGTTTTAATAATTTAACAGAGCGTTTCTAGCATTAAGTATCTAAAAATTATTTTTTAATATTGATTTGCATTTTGCAAATCAAAAGTAAAAACAGCTAAAGAGTAAATAATTAAAACACACTAACCATATGTATTTAAAGGACTTAATTAGTTGGCATGGTCCTCGCTATATATAAAGTGAGCATAAGCTCTTCTAATTTAAAGGCTACGATTATGAAAACTATTAAACATAACTTAAATAGCAAAAAGCAAAAAGGTTTTGTACTAACGTCAGAGCTAATCATTCTTTCTACTTCAATGGTAGCGGCACTTGTAATTGGTTTATCTACATTACGTGACTCGGTAACCAGCGAACTTGAAGATGTAGCTGAAGCAATTGGCTCACTTGACCAAAGCTATGTATTTGACGGCATGATTAACGCCGAAGGCACTGCTGAAGTATCAGGTTCTGGGTTTGTAGATTCAGTTGATGTGTACGCAGGCGATGGCAGTTCATTCACTTTTGTTGCATCAGACTTTAGTGAAAGTGCCGCACTTGTTAGTGCAACACCAAGCGGCGATGCTGCAACACGTACAGCAGCAGGCGGTTCGCAAGGTAACTAAGTTTGAATACCAAGCTTAAGGCTCACTGCCACAAAAGTGTGGCAGTGAAAGTTACTCTGGAGGAATATTATGAAAAGTAAAAGTAACAAAGGCGCAACCACAGCGGCTCTCACATTACTCATCACCTCTGGCATGTTAGCTTCGGCTTTGGGCATTAGACAGGTAAACGATGAAAATAGCGTAACAGCGTGGGTAGTAAACAAAAATATGTCGGCTGGTCAAACAGTTACCGTTCACGATGTAGAGCAAAAAAGTATAGATCCAAGTAACTACTCAAATATTGCACTGAGCGTTCAAAATCCGCGTGCATTAATTGGTCAAAAATTAGCAACTAATAAAATGCTTGAACAACCCTTGTTTGACACCGATTTTATTAGAGCTAAAAGCCAAAATTTGTCAGAAGCTATTCCGGCAGGGCGTGTTTTATATACTTTAAAACTAAATACCTTAGATATCCCGCTTTCGCGTATACACAAAGGAGACCGACTAGACATAGTTGCTAAAACTAATCGTTTAGTAAGAACAGTCGCCCGAGATGTACAGCTTATTGGTGTTTCAAAAGGGCCTAAATCTCAAGCCGCAAAAAGTGGCGTAATGGATAATTTAGCAAAAGAGACGAGCTCCGCTGGCGGTGTTTCGTTAGTACTTGCGGTGCTTCCAAAAGATGTTTATTCATTGGCTGGTATAGATAATGCCGACAAAGTATCAATTATTGTGCATAGCGCTTATGACATTGAACAAGGTCGTTTGCAAAACTTTTCACGTTTACAAACCAGTCGCACAATCGAAGTGGTTAAAGGCGTTAAAAATGAAGCTGTATATGTAGCTAAGTGAGTTTTTATGTTTAATTTATCAAGCAAACATGAAGAAGTTCAAACCAGTTTAAGTACCTTCGAAGAGCTTAAAAAGCTATTGCACGATGCTGTAATTGAAGAGTACGAGCAAGAGCCAGCAGCACTTTTATCAAATAATATTCTCGAAAAAATAGCTGCGTTGTGCAGTGATATTCCACAATTTAATCAAACTTCATTTAATCAACACCAACAAGAGCAAGTTGTACAAGCTGTTTTTGATGAGATCAACGGCTTGGGTCCTATTGCACAGTTTATGCTTGATGACCAAGTAAGTGATATTTTAATAAACGACACGCAAGACATTTGGATTGATAAACAAGGCAAACTACTTTGCACTGCAAGTAAGTTTGATGACGAACGCCATTTACGCCGATTTGTTGATCGCTTACTAGATGGTTGTGGTCGCCAAGTAAATGCATTAATGCCAATTGTTGATGGCAAATTAAAAGATGGTAGTCGTGTTCATATTATTGTGCCGCCTGCATGTACTAGCGCTGCTATTGTGTCTATTCGTAAGTTTAATCATAAAAAAATAAACGATGACTTTTTAGTTAATAACCATTTTTTAGATAAAAACATCTTATCATTTTTAAAAATTGCAGTTAAAACGGGCGTTAATATTTTAGTGTGTGGTAACGCTGGGGCAGGTAAAACGTCATTATTAAATGTGCTTGCTAACTCAATTAACCCAAATGAACGTGTTGTAACCATTGAAGAAAGCGCTGAACTTAATTTGCATCACAACCACGTTGTGCAATTAGAAGCCCACGACACAAACAGCGATGGTAAAGGTGCAGTAAGCCTAAGAGATTTAGTAAAAGCAGCCCTAAGAATGCGCGCAGACAGAATACTTGTAGGTGAGGTTCGCTCTGGCGAAGTAATCGATATGCTCCAAGCAATGAACTGTGGTCACCAAGGTTCTATGACGACCATACATGCTAACAGCGCAAATGATGCCGTTATTCGTTTATCTACTTTAGTGCAGTTACACAATGCACAACTGAGTGATACACATACAAGTTCGCTAATCGCGTCGAGCATTCAACTTATAGTGCATGTTTCTCGCTCAACTAATGGCACCCGAACTCTAAAAAGTATTGGTGAAATTAAGCGTGTTAATGGCGGCGCACATTTTAGCCCGCTTTATAGTATTAACGAAGCGGAGCCAGTACAAAGTGAGCTAATAGATAACTCGAGTGTTATTGAGTTTATGAAAGGCCAAGGCGCTAATGCACAAGAATTAAAAGCATTACTACACAGTAACCCGGAGGCTAAGAATGACTAAACTTGATTATTTATTAGCTATAGCAGCGGTTATTACTTTCGCACTTGCAGCGAGTGTCTTGGTTTCTTTGTATGCTAAAAATAAAAGCAGCCAAGTTACTAAAAAAGTAGATATTTTAGAAGAAAAAGACGTACTTACTTTGTCACTACGCGTACTAGGCTTAAACATAAGTAACCTCTGGTTTATAAGCATGGCGTGTTCGCTCTCTAGTAGCTCATGGTTTTTAGCTAAATTATACTACCCAGAGGCATCAACCAGCGCATTTATAATTTCAATCGTGGTTTTTGTAAGTTGTTTTATAACTGTGATTGACCTGGCTCATTATAAATTAGCAAAATTTGAGCATCATTTTTTAGAATTTATGGAAACCGTACAATCGTGCTTAAGCACAGGGCTGTCGCTTCAGCAATCAATGCAGTTTGCTGAAGAGCATGCAGACCCATATATAAAAAAACAAAGCACTTTGCTATTACAACGCATGAGTATGGGGAGCGATGCCGAAACATCATTTGCTCCTTTAATCCAAAGATACAACTGCGAAACAGTTAGATTGTTTGCTCATAGCATCATTACGCACACACAAAGCCAGTGCGATTTAACTGATATGCTAAAAAGCGTATGTAACATGATGTCACTCAGAACTCTCGATCGCCAACAGTTAAAAGCAAAGCTATCGGGTACTAAATATGCGGCTGTATTTAGTGGTTTTTTACCTTATGCCTTAATTCCTTTATTTAGCTATACCGATCCAACCTGGTTTGAACCTTTACTAAACGATCCCAATGGAATCGCATTTATAACAGTTGCACTTATTTGTCAGCTATTTGGATTTTTGTGGCTACGCCTTAGCTTAAGGGTAACATTATGATTGATATACTTTTACTTGTTGGTCTTTTAGTGAGTATGGGCTCTTTTATCCATATTCACAGGCAGTCTCTTAAAGTTGAATTAGATAAACCCGATACTAAAAATATTAATTGGTATCCACTAATCATTATCTCTAAACGTCAATTAAGACAGGCTGGGGTTCAAATTAATAAAATATTAATAAGCCTGTACTGTTTTAAAGTGGCCGCTACTTTTAGCGCGTTTATTGTATTAGAACTGACAGGATATGAGCTGAGCCAATCGGTTAAATTGTTACTGTGTTTTATGTGTTTTTTTGCACCTGAATGCTGGTTTCTATTACGTAAAAATCAACGAAAAACCACTATTAATAATAGTTTAGAGTTTTTTTTACGGGTGCTACTAGTTTACATGCGCGCTGGATTTTCACTAGAGCGCTCATTTGCACTGGCTGTTGATCATGGATTAAGTCAAAAACATCCATTATACAAAGAGCTAAAGTTATTTTTATTTGAGCTAAGCGCAGGTAAAGATAGAGAAATTGCATTTAACTCACTTTTTGAAAGAACGGGTGTAATGGGCATTAAAAAACTCGCCAATTTAATGTTAATAGGATCAAAACTCGGCACGCCACTTATTCAAGCTGTAGAGGCTCAACTTGAAGGCCTAGCTCTAAAAAAGAACATTTTACTGGCTAAAAAAGTAAACAAAAAAGCGATGCACACAACCTTTCCCATTATCTTAATTTGTTTTCCGATGTTTTTGGTATTGGTGTTTTTTCCGGCAGCATTACAAGTAATGAACGTACTTAAAATGCTTGTAGAAGTGTTATAGGAGCCAGATATGAAAAAGCATTATCAACAAGGATACATACTTACTATTGAACTTATATTAATTATAACAATTTTAATTATTGGCTCGATTGGTGGGGTAATTTTAGTAAGGGATGCCCTTATTAAGCGCCATCAAACTAAGGTAGATAATCAAATTACCGTAGTAGATGCCAATAATAAGCCACTCGGTATTGCAGTTAGTTTTGACGAACACCAAGCACCTCTCATTTTTTATACAGACCGGGGAGCAAACAGCACATACAGAGCACTAATTGGCATACGAGACGATAGGTTTACATCGCGCGAAGCCGTTTATTACGATGCACCAAACTGCCAAGGTAATCCCTGTTTAAAGGGTTTAAGCGACGAAGCTACCGATAGCCAAGGTGTAAGTAAACTAAATAATACCGGTAATGTAAGTTATATAAATGCGCTGCAGCAAGGTCCAAATTATGCAATAGGGCAGTTAGGTAATACCGTTATTGGTCAGTTATTAAGAAGTACGCCACAACAATGCCCTGCAAATAGCGAACAAATTTTATCTCGTTATGTATCGCAAAAGGTTGTAACAGGCTCACCTTGTGAAAGCTTCGAAATAGATAAGCAGCCGGCCGACAGCAGTTGTTTGGTTGGAGTAACAGCTTTAGGAAATCCACTGTTAGGTACAAGCGATCAAGGTTTATCGCAATCGTGTGATACATGCCAAACGGGGTACGAATCGCAAGGTGACATTCTTGATTTATATTTACCACAGGTAGAACCGCTTTTAAATACAGCCCTTAATGCGCTGTCATTAGTTGGTATTGGAACAAACGTTGATATAGAGCTAGGCACAATATGTTGCCCCGAAGGTACACGCTTAGAAGATGATGAAAACATTGTAGAAACACTTGTTTTTACTGTTTTAAAAACAACGTTTGAGTTGGTCGGAATCGACTTAGTCAACAACCTGATTATAAGCGAAACATTGAGCTTAATAGGGATTGAACCAGGCGTTACATACTGTAAAACATCACTTAATTTAGTAAATGCAGAACAAGTAATTAATATCACCACAGGTGAGCCCGCACTTAGTAGCTTAACGCCACCATTTAAAGTTTTACTGCCAGTACACAGCGGCCAAAACAGCACAACGTGGATACATACCCCCCCTAAAGGGGAAGGAGAACGTCAATGAACGCCTCAAATATATTTACCTCACATGCAAATTTAACAGATACAACTGACGAAATTTCGATAGAGATTAAAGAAACACTGACACTACTCAAACAATTTTATGATGTGCCAATTGTTAAATTTGTCGACTTTAGAGAAATTTATACCGATGAATTAATAACTTGCGACGATAAAGAAAGCGTTGAAAATGAGTTATTAAGCTATCAACAGCGCTGTACACAAGAAAAGCTATATTTATTCGAAGATACTTTTTTTGATGAAATATCTAGTAATACCCATAATTTAATTCGTTTTTATGCACAATATCCAATTTATAGCGCCACAAATAAAGTAATTGGTGTATTACTAATGGCTGATTTAGCACCTAAAACATTAATAGGTTCGCAAAAAGATCAGTTTATTTCATTTTCTCAATTATTGCAGACACAATTAAATAAAAGCTCAGATTCGATAGATGATAAAAGCACTAAATCTATAAATAAAAATAACAATGGAGCTAAATATATTCATGTATTCAGTTTAGCGCCTGTCGCTTTTTTAATTGCATTAGTATTATGCTCATTCACTGCTTTACTACTTTATACTATTGAAAAAAAGGAACTGCAAAGTAATTATAATCAACAAACTCAGCAATTACGTAAAACATTATTTAATGCATTAGAGCGGTTTGATAATCAAGGATTATATATCTCGCAAAAAGATTTAGTGATTGCCGGCTTTTTACAAAGTCAAAATAACTATACAAAAGAGCAACTTAATAATTTAGTACAAAGCCAGGTTTCACAAAATTTAACCTACAAAGGTTACGTTGTGTTTGATTCTGAATATAACCAACTTGCACTTTGGTCTAAAAATAACTTTGATTTAGCTGCGTATGGGTTCACTAACTGGTTAAAAAGATTTGATTACAGAGCGAATAAAAAATCAGTAGAAGTGTTTACTGTTGCTGATACAGCCTTCTTAATTTCTGAAATGAAAATAAAGAAAGGCTCTATTTATACACTTACAGCATTTGATTTAAGTAAGTTTTTAAAAGCCGTTATTGGTAAATTAAATACTGAAAACTATAACATTTTTATAGTAACTCCACAGTTTACTTTAGGAAAACAAGGAGAAGTAAACCCTAGTATAATTAAAAATAGCATTAGCGCTTTGAGCAATCGTTTTCCACCTACGTGGCGCTTACACGTGCAACCAATGAGTAAAATTATAAGGCCACAAGTTACTAAATATAGCTTAATTAGATTGGGGTTAATCGCTTTTTGTGTATTTGCTTTTGTGTATTATTTTTTACGCTTGCCAAGGCGTTTACATAATGAAATAAAACAAAAAAATAAGTTAATCCTTAATCGAGAAGAGTTATTTTCAAGTTCACTTGATGCACTCCCACATGGCTTTGCTATTTTTAATAGCCACGAATTTCCAGTGATAACTAACAACGCATTCAATCTGTTATTCGCACAGGTAAATAAACAAAATAATCAGTTATCGTATGGCCAGATGATAAGTATTGCGCAGCAACAAAATATTATAAACCATTACCATGAGCATCATAAACTAGACGACGATCGTAACCAATTAATAGATATAGGTTTTACCGATGGGAAATGGATAACCGTATTACAAAGACATACAGATTTTAACGGTTTCGTTTGCTACTTTAGAGACGATACAGAGGCACATCAAAAAGAATGTTTACTCGCTGATGTGCTTGAAAAATCAAAACAGACAAATCAATTAAAAGAAAAGTTTGTTACAAGGCTTAGCCGTCAGTTAAAAACGCCTTTATCATCTTTAAAGTCATTAGTTGAAATATCTAAAGATCCAATAAGCATTAACGAATTTAAAAACAATGTGGGGAGTATTTCTGATGCATGCGATCAACTCGAAAGTGTAATTCAACAACTCGTAAATATAAATAAATCGGAAATAGGTAAGTTAAAGCTTCAGGCCAAAAACGTAAACCTAAATCAAATGATCAATAATAATATATCGATTTTAGCTAAAGAGGCTGAAAATAAAAGAATCGTTCTTAAAAATAATATTACGTCTGAATTAACGGTCGTAAGTGATGAAAAGTTAATTTCTCAATTGGTTATTCAATTAGTGACTGAGGTTTTGGATTCATCAAATAATACTACGCTTTCAATTAACGCTCAGATTAAAAATGAAAGTAATCGTAATTACTTACACCTCGATTTTTCATTTAGTAATTTGATCAACAATAGTCACTTTATAACTGAACTTAAAAGTATATCGGGTGATGATATAACGCGCTTTATAGATGATAAAGACGTGTCATTAGAGTTAAAGTTTTTTATTTCAATATTTAAAATGTTAGGTGGTAAAGCGATATCAATTAATAGCAGTACGAGTAAAACAACGATAGCACTTTCTATGCTTGTAAATTTAGCGAGCAAACAAATTAAAGATGACGAACTAGAGGGTGTAAGCAGTTCGAAAATAAACACTAATTCGGTAACCGACCTGTTAACTAAAAAGCAGCAAAGTACTTTATTACTTGTTGACGACGACCCTCTAGTTGAAATTGTGGTTAGAGCAATGCTAAAAAATGAAAACATTAAAATAGATTACGCATGTAATGCGATAGAGGCAATGTTAATGGTATCGCAAAATAGTTACGACATTATTTTAATGGATATAGTTATGCCTGAGCTATCGGGAACTGACGCGATGTTAAAAATTAAAAAACACAGTGATAACTCTAAAACTAAAATCATTGCACATACTTCTACACCCGATACAGATTCTAAATACGTAAATCAGGGTTTTGATGACTTACTATTAAAACCAGTAAAGCAGGGTGTTTTAATAAACCAAATATCACGTATTTTAAAAAGATAAGCCACAGGAGTAATAAATGAATAATACTATTGGAAATATGGCAGAAGTTATCGATTTTAAAGTAACACCTATAGATAACACTAAACGACTACTTTTAGTAGATGATGATTTACTAATAGAAATTGTAATTAGGAAAATGCTCAAAGAAGAAAATATTTTAATTGATTTCGCATCAAGTGCAATAGAGGCGCTACTCATGGTTTCTCAAAATATTTATGACATTATTCTAATGGATATAGTAATGCCGCAATTTACAGGCACTGACGCAATGCTAAAAATAAGAAAGCATGCTGATGCATCAGCAACAAAAATTATTGCTCATACATTTAGTGAAAACGAGAATAATGATAACAAATATGTGAAACTTGGGTTTAACGGTCTTTTATTAAAGCCGGTTAAGCAAACTGTATTAATTGAAAATATCAGATCGTTTTTAGAATAATTAAGTGGCATTAACAGAGCAGTTAACTATTTTAGGACGACACCCATCTAAATTAATTTGGGATTTTACTTTATTACGAGAGGTAAACTCGTGCCTACGGGTCAGGTTATATTTGTAGGCGCTGCTTTATACCGCGTTTTTTATTTTGCTTTTACTACACGCGAGGTAAACTCGCGACTACGGGTCAGGTTATAGGTCATTTTGGAATAATTAAGGGGCAGCAGCAAGGCGGTTAACTATTTTATTCTTCAGTAAAAATAATCCCATTGAAATATTGTCAGCTACGCTTTTGTAATTGTTGCATATATAAGAGTCATCGTTTCACACTTCCTAAAGCAATTTAATAATCACAATTATTAAACCCTATAATTTTATGGGGTAAGTAAACCAACTTAGCCTAGAGGCTACGTATCACAAGGGTTTAACTTTTAAAACATTAAGATTTTTTAAAAACTCATAAATACTCATATTGGGACGGAATTTGCTTTATAAGGCTATATTCCAATTTTATAGTTTACTAAATGTTATAATTTTTAAAGTTAAAGAGGCAAAATTATGAACAAGACACAGTACGTTACAGTAGAAGGTCATCAAATTGCTTATAAAGAAATGGGACAAGGAACACCTTTATTATTGATACACGGAATACCAACCAATAAATTTTTATGGCGAAATGTGATGCCAAAACTTGCATCAAAACATCGCGTAATAGCGCCTGATTTACTAAACTTTGGTGAATCTGATATGCCAATTAACACCGATGTATCTATAAATGCGCAATGTAGAATAATGTGTAAGTTTATGGAAGAACTCGGTATTTCTAAAGTTAATATTGCTGCACATGATATTGGTGGTGGTGTTGCTCAATTAATGGCTGTGAATCACCCGGAAAAAGTAAACGGGTTGGTTTTAATTGATAGTGTATGTTTTGATTCTTGGCCAATACCAGAATTTGAACCTTTGCTAGAACGAGGTGTAGAAGAAAAAACAACGGTAGCCGAATTTGTCGATACATTAACAGATTTTATGCCCAAAGGTGTTTACGACTCGAGCGTAATGACTGAAGAGTTGATGAAAATATACTTAACACCATGGAGTAATGAAAAAGGAAAAGCCGCTTTATTTAGTAATATGCGTAGGCTCAATAAAGAATATACCGAAGCTATTACAGGCGATCTTAAAAGCTTACCACACGAAACACTCATACTCTGGGGTAAAGAAGACAAGTTTCAAAAACCAAAGTACGCACCGATGTTAGAAGAAGCAATTCCAAATTCGTCATTGATTTGGATAGATAAAGCCGCACACTGGGTTATTGACGAACATCCAGATAAAGTGTCTGAGCTTATTGAAGAGTTTATGGCAGACAAAATGTTTTAAAATTTTTATTTGATTTAAAGTATTAATAAATAGAGCTAACTTATTAAACATTGTAATAAGAAACCTCGATTAAATACCGTTTGACGTAATAACCGTCAAACGGTATTTTTTATAGAGACACATTTCCATTATCCACAAGTAATAACCCAAAAAAATACAGTTCAACGTTAAATAATGAAGCGCAGTAGGTTGGTTAAAGTTATTAGCGGCCAATTTAACATAATAAAGTTAACCGCTAACTTGATACTAACTGTACCTTTAGCCAACGGTTTGACCAATTTTTCGCAATCGTGGATAGTCAAAGTAAAAAATCGAATAGTATCGCTGGTAAATCAAATAGTCTGCTGACAGCCATCCTAATAAATAAACAATAACATTGTGCATTAGTATTGCTTTGAACTGAAAAAAACTCTATCACTTTTTACTTATTTAAGTTTAATAACTTAATTTATACAACAGGTTAGCGGATTATTTGAAGTGGGTGTCATGCTAATTTTAAATACTAAAGTGTTATGTGCCGTAATGGTATCGGAGTTGCGCAATTAGAACAGCGCCTCCTTGATGTTTATAAACGATTCTATGTTCATCGTTTATTCGTCGAGACCAATAACCAGATAAACCATGCTTTAAAGGCTCTGGCTTACCGGTACCTTCTTGAGGAGTTCTTTGAATATCTTTAATAAGTAAATTTATACGCTTAAGTATTTTTTTATCGGTAGTTTGCCAATAAAGATATTGCTCCCAAGCTTTTGTAGAGAATGTTAACTTCATTCAATAAGATCTCTTTCAGTTCCATTACCTGCTTCAAGTTCGGCAATGGAATCTAAAAGGTTTCTCGCATTTGCAGGAGATCTGAGTAAATATGTAGTTTCTTGCATTGCGTTATAATCTTCTAATGACATCATAACAACAGGATCTTCACTTTTACGGGTAATAATAATTGGTGCGTGATCATTACAGACATGCGCCATTGTATTTGCTAAATTTGCTCTAGCGGCTGTATAACTAATTGCATCCATGGGTAACTCCAAAGTGTTCATGTACGTTAATCCGTACATTGTAGCGCATCGGCACATAACAAGCCATTCAACAGGACAAAATACAGTTGGCTATTTTCGTTCCTCAAATATTATAGCCAACTATATTTTACCCGTTAATAGGAGCGTTATGAGTACTTATAGTATGCAGAGTGTAACTGGCGGTGATGTACTTAAAATTAGAGCGCCACAAGATCGGCAATATTTATTGTTTGTTGTAAAAACAGAAGATGGAGAAGTATCGAATGTTAGGTTTTCAAACATTGATAATACTCCAATTAAAATAGATTTTTCAGACTTAGATATACATATTATCTACGATCCAGACTCTGAAATAACAAGTCTGGGTGAGTTCGAGTATGTAACAAAAATTGATGGCGGCTACGAGATTTTTGGTGATTTTGGCATTATTTGGGTGTTTTGTGATTCTTGCTCACCTAAGCTGTAGGCGAATAGCCTGCTGACACGCATCCTAATAAATAAACAATAACTTTGTGCATTAGTATTGCTTTGAACTGAAAAACTCAACCACTTTTTACTTACTTAATTTTAATAACTTAATATATACAACAGGTTAGCGTATTATTTGAAGTAGGTGTCCCGCCCTGGTTAATTCAAACATGGGTCGCCATAAACGGGGGCGTGTGGGGCATTGCCAGTTTAAAAAATGTCGTACCGCAGTTTATCACGTTAGTTAAGAGGGCTAAAAATGGATAGCTTAAGCCTAAACTTAAAAGACTTTATTTTTGTCATTATGCAAATAGTGGTGATAACAACAGTCGTTGTTACCAATAGAACCCACATAGGTTTTTTACAAAACCAAAACGAAGATTTAAAAGAATGCATCAAAGAAATGCAAAAAATCATCACCGCGCTACGTGTTAAAGTCGGCATTTAACACGTAGCGCCCACGCTATAAAACAACGTTACCTGTAATACCTCAGCAAAACCTCATAATCATACTATGAGGACACTTTCCTCTTTTTTCACACCCTAAAACAGCCTATACCAAGAGTAACATTTATAATTTGTAATAACTTGCTGAACCTGCTATTAATAAAGATAAATAAAATAAGGACATTTTCACGCAAAAATAAGAAAAGTGTCCTCTGATTAAACTGTTAGGCAAATAAATCAGAGAAAGGAAAAAAATTGAGCATAGAATTTTTAAACACTGACTTCGATAAAGTTAGTTATCTTGCCAATCTTCTTACAGCAAGAGCAACAGGCTTAGCTGCTGAAGACCGCGAGTATATGGAGTTAAGACAAGAACTCCTAAGTAATGAGGAATTACTAAATCTCTTGCCCGTTTGGTTAAGACAACACAGAAATCTGGATTCATTCTGGGGCTTTATCAAGCAAAAATATTCAACCTATGCTGAGCGTCGAACATACATCTCAGAAGAGTTCACGGCAGCATTAGACTATTTAGAGTTTGGAATGCCAACTCCAACTGCTACTGGTGGCACTCAACAAACTTCTTCAAATACTCCAGTTCAAGCTCAAGCCCCTAAGGTTGTCACCCGCAATAAACGTAAAGTTTTTATTGTGCATGGCAGAGACAACGCAGCCAAACAAGAAGTAAGCCGTTTTATTGAAAAACTAGGTTTAGAAGCAATTATTCTTCATGAGCAAGCCAGTTCCGGCATGACAATTATTGAAAAAATAGAGCATTACTCCAATGATGCCGATTTTGCGTTAATTCTCTACACAGCTTGTGACCATGGAAGGGGCGCTCATGAATCAAATCAAAATCCAAAAAACCGCGCCCGTCAAAATGTAGTTTTCGAACATGGCTATTTAATGGCAAAACTTGGTAGAGAAAATGTGTGTTCGCTTGTGAAAGGTGACATAGAAACTCCTAATGACATAAGCGGGGTTGTATATGTACCTCTAGATGACTTAGGCGCTTGGAAACAAGATGTATCAAAAGAGTTAAAATCTTGTGGCTATAGAATCAATAACATTGTTTAAAAGTCGCCTAACAAAGCAATTTTGTCGGACTCGCTACGCTCGTCGCAAATTGCGGCGTTAGCCTTCACATCAAATCATATCGTAATTTAAAGGATTAAAATGAAATTATCTGCACTTCTAATTGAAAACTTTAAAGGAATAAAATCAGAAATAACAATTCTAATAGATAATGTTGTTATTTTAATTGGCCCTAATAACTGTTGTAAATCAACGATACTTGATGCTTATGAAGCATATCATTCTATAGGTTCTGCACTTTCAATTGACGACTTTCATAGTCGTGATGATTCAAAACCTATTTCTATAACAGGTGTTTTTACTGAATTAAGTGCAGAGGATGTCAATAGTATTGGGCAGGAGTGGCTTCTACAAGACGATTTTGAATTCGGGGACTGTGCAAAATTTAAAATTGTTTGGACTAAAGCAGATGAAAAAGGCAGTAAATATAGTTTTAGTAATCAAACTAATCAATGGAAGCTTGGTGGTGCAGGAGGCTTTGATTCAATATTAAGTAGTAGATTGCCAACGCCTATTAGAATTAACCCTACAGACTCAACTGATGGCTTAGAACAAATCGTTAAAGAGCTAATATCTAAAAATGCAGCCAATAGTATTAAAAAAGATAAATCTAAGATATCTAAGATAATGGCTGAAATTGATAACTTAGCTAAAGAAGCTGAAAAAGAACTTTCGGGTGATATAAATGCTATTAATCAAGGTATTCAAGCAGAAATAGAACACTTATTTAAGGGCGTAAATGTACATTTTGAAACTGGTGTTGGTAAATTTGATCCTGAAAAAGCGATAAAAGAGGGAAGTAAATTTATTTTTGAGAATAATGGTGCTTTTGCTCCATTGTCTAATCAAGGTTCTGGTGTACAGCGTTCATTTTTGTGGGCAGCGATCAAGACTCTTAGCTCACATGGTTTATTAAAGCGTGGGCGTACCAAAATTCTGGATAAAGACTCTAAAATCCTTTTGATAGATGAACCTGAAATTAACATGCATCCTTCAATTATAAAGTCTGCATGCGAGGCTATTTACTCATTAGCCGAGTTAGCTGGTTGGCAAATTCTGTGTACAACCCATTCCCCGATTTTTATTGACTTGTCTAAAGATCATACGACGTTAATTAAAGTTTCCAGTCAAGCTAAGGACGTCCTTTATTATCAAACTGATAGGGGTATGTTTTCAGAAGATGAAAAAGAAAACATGAAAATGCTTACTAGGTGTTGTCCTACAGTTAATGAATTCTTTTTCTATGAAACAGCTATTTTAGTTGAAGGAGATACAGAATTTATCTCTTATCAAGACCAAATTAAAAGGCATGGACTTAATCACAGTCACTGCGTTATCAACTGTAGAGGGAAAGCCAACATTCCAACGTTTATAAAAATATTCAATCAATTTAATGCTCATGCAATCGCTGTTCATGATTTAGATGAAAAATATTTAGATAGCGGTAGGAAAAATGCAATGTGGACTATCAATGAACGTATTAGGGAGTCAGCTGACTTGACTGGGGGTAGAGTAAGGACTGTCGTACATGCCCCCGATTTTGAGGGATATTATTTAAATGAGTCCCCCAAAAAAGATAAGCCTTATAATCTTTTTTCACATTTAACATCGAGTCAATTTGAAACAGATGAAAAATATGACTTATTAAGAAACTCTTTATTAAATATTGAAAATGGTATTCATGAAGGATTATACACTTCGGTTGATGAATTAGATGATTATTTAGATGATTATTTAGATGAAGACGCTGAGGCTCCTAATGAACCATGCTTAACTTGTAATGGTATAGGGGGAGGCTTTAGTGTTGATTGCGAAAATTGCCAAGGTTCGGGTTATGATCCAACAGAAGATAAGCCCTTTGCTCAGTGCCATACCTGTTTTGGCGATGGAGTAGTTGAAGTTGAAGAATGTTTTGATTGTATGGGGACTGGAATTGCAGACAATTATTAAATTGGAAAGTGAAGGCTAACAAGTCATTTAAAAGGACAAAAAACTGTTGGCTTTTATCTCTTCGTCGCATATCTAAACCAACAATTTTATTCTCTCTTAACGAGGCGTTGAGGCTGTAGAATTACTCCAAACAATAGGCGCAGAAACAGCGTCAATCTATAGTTATAGCAATTACTAATAGGGCACTTGCTATAACTTTTATATTAGTAAGATTGAGAAATCATTTAACAGCTTTAAGCTCTTTTCTTATCTCCATACTTCAACACAATATCTTTAAGTGCGAACTCATCAGACATTTTAATTAAATCATTACCAATGGCTTTTAGGGTATCACTGGCCGCAACCAGCTCATGCAAATGATCTATTTTTTGTTGTAACGTTTTTACGTGACTTTCATGATAACGAACTGAGCTTTGCAAAAAATCTATTTTGTTTAAGTAGCTAGGTTCGTAGCGTTTACCGCGCGGCGTCCACAAATAACCTTCACGGCAAATATAGAAACCATCCCAATCTTTATGTAAAGACATGCCGCCATTAATTCGTTGTTCAAGCATCCGCACAGCACGGCGATACAATAAATTTTTAAATGTATCTATAATAAGTAACCCAATAAACAAACATTTTAATACA
>NZ_JARDAK010000024.1:0-49116 GCF_056470645.1 Pseudoalteromonas sp. TP27
AACAAAAAAATAAATGGTGGCTAAGACGGGATTTGAACCTGTGACCCCATCATTATGAGTGATGTGCTCTAACCAGCTGAGCTACTTAGCCATCTTTTTTTGTTAGCACTTCATCGCTGAGTGCGGGGCGTATTATGCTGATATGACCCAAATTCGTCAACACCTTTTTTGCAAAAAAACACTTAACTGTGTTTGTTTGCAGGAAAATTAAGCTAACAGGCTAAATTTTAATAAAAATGCTGTTTTTTTAGCTGCCTTAAATGCGCAGAATCTTAATTAACCCTGTACTTCTTTAATTGAGCGATATTACAAAGATGATTAGGGCCTGTTTATCTTTTGAGGTTAAATTTGCAGCAGTGTGTTTGGTATTTAGACAAGGCAGAGCCTATGTAGTGTGGTTATTCCCCATAAATAGGCGATAACGCAGCATAAATGCCAAACATGCGCTGCCCGAAGGGTTCTGCCTAGGGGCAATTTACTCTTTGTTGCTCGGTTTTTACTTAGCCCACTAGGTTACAAACCTCGCGCCGCGATTAAATAGCCCCTAGATTGAACAAATTTCAATCCTAAAAGGTCAACAGGCCCTGATTGTGCTCAATTATTATTTTTATAATACTTAAATACAAAAAAGGCTCGTAAAAACGAGCCTTTAAAAATTATTACCAAGCTAAATTGGTTTAATTTGTACTTATACGTTGAACAAGAAGTTCATTACATCGCCATCTTTAACAATATACTCTTTACCTTCTTGACGCATCTTACCTGCTTCTTTTGCGCCACTCTCACCTTTAAAGGCAACAAAGTCGTCAAAAGCAATAGTTTGCGCACGGATAAAGCCACGCTCGAAGTCGGTATGGATTTTACCCGCTGCTTGTGGTGCTGTTGCACCTACAGGGATTGTCCATGCGCGTACTTCTTTTACGCCAGCTGTAAAGTAAGTTTGTAATTGAAGTAATTCATAACCACCACGAATAACAAGGTTAAGGCCTGGCTCTTCTAGGCCAAGATCAGCCATAAACTCAAGCTTATCTTCGTCATCTAATTCTGAAAGCTCAGATTCGATAGCGGCACATACAGGAACAACAATCGCATCTTCAGCTGCGGCAATTGCGCGTACACGATCAAGGTATGGGTTATTTTCAAAACCATCTTCAGCAACGTTTGCAATATACATTGTTGGTTTAATCGTTAAGAAGTTTATAGAGCTAATTGCTGCTTTTTCTTCTTTAGTTAGTGCTAGACCACGTAAAGTTAAGCCTTCGTCAAGATGCACTTTTACTTTTTCAAGTACAGCATTTTGCTCTTTAGCGTCTTTATCGCCACCTTTAGCTTTTTTTGAATTACGGAAAAGGGCTTTTTCAGCACTATCCATATCAGCAAGCACTAACTCAGTGTTGATTACGTCAATATCGTCAGCAGGGTCAATAGTGCCTGCTACGTGGATGATGTTTTCATCTTCAAAACAGCGAACTACGTGGCCAATTGCATCGGTTTCACGAATGTTAGCTAAAAACTGGTTACCAAGGCCTTCACCTTTAGATGCGCCTTTTACTAAGCCAGCAATGTCTACAAATTCCATACTAGTGGTAAGAACTCGTTGAGGATTAACAATTTTAGCAAGTTCGTCTAGACGAGGATCTGGCACAGGTACCACACCTGTATTAGGCTCAATGGTACAAAAAGGAAAGTTAGCGGCTTCAATACCCGCTTTAGTTAGTGCATTGAAAAGCGTTGATTTACCAACGTTAGGCAAGCCAACGATGCCACATTTAAAACCCATAGTAAGATACCTTGTTTAGATTCGTTTAAACGATGTGCTTGAACCCAAGTTATTAGGGTTTAAACGAATGTAGTCTGTTTTGTGCTTTTAACACACCATCTTTTGCAAGTATTTCCATACAACGAACTGCTTCATCAACAGCAGCATCCATTTTTTCTTGGTCTACTTTGGCCGCTTTTCCAAGCACCCAACCAGTTACCATTTCACGATGCCCCGGATGACCTACACCTATGCGTAAACGCATAAAGTCTTTTTGATTTGCCATTTTTGCAATAATGTCTTTTAAACCATTATGACCGCCATGTCCGCCGCCTTTTTTTAATTTGGCAACGCCTGGGTCTAAATCCAATTCGTCATGGGCAACTAAAATGTCCTCGACAGGGATTTTGAAAAAATTAGCTAAACTACTGACCGCTTTACCACTTAAATTCATGTAAGTAGTGGGGATCAATAATTTGAATTCTTGGCCTTGAATTATCACTTTGCCAGTGAGGCCGTGATATTTAGGATCGTGTTTTAGAGTGCAGTTGTAGCGTGCAGCGATTTGCTCGATGAACCAAGCACCTGCATTGTGGCGTGTGTTTGCGTATTCGGGGCCTGGATTAGCCAGGCCCACAAGCATTTGAATAGAATTCAAGGTTGCGAGACCTTAAAAATTATTCTGCTGCTGCAGCGTCGTCTTCAACTGGAGCTGCTTTGTTTGCTTTGATAGTCAGGATAGACTGATCATGGCCTTCGCCTTTCGCTAAATCTACAGAGCTTACGCCTTTAGGGAAAGTAAGGTCAGAAATATGAACAGAATCGCCAACAACAAACTTAGACACATCTACTTCGATGAATTCTGGAAGTGCTTTTGGAAGACACGTAATTTCAACTTCAGTTAACTGGTGAACAACAGTTGCGCCAGCTTTAGTTACAATATCTTCACCGATGAAGTGAAGAGGAACTTTAGTTTGAAATTTATGAGTAGCATCTACACGTTGGAAATCAAGGTGAGTAAGCTTAGGTTTGAATGGGTGACGTTGGATATCTTTTAAGATTACTTCAACAGCTTCGCCATCTACGTTAAGCGTAAGGATATGCGTGTAGAAACCTTCGTCTTCTTGTGCTTTGATCATATCTTTATGAGCAAAAGTAAGAGATAAAGCTTCTTTGTCAGCTCCGTAAAGGATTGCAGGAACTTTGTCTTCGCGACGTAGGCGGCGGCTCGCACCAGTACCAGTTTCTACGCGAAGTTCAGCGTTATACGTATAAGTTTTGTTAGACATGATGTCTCCAGTTATTTAAATGTGTAGGGCCTTTGCGACCAAGGTCCCTAGCCAAAAGGCGCGCTATCATACCACCACGCTCAGACAAAATAAACATCGCTTACAAAAAAAGCGCCAAAAGGCGCTTTTATACTCAGGAATGTTTAATCTTAGTGTTCAAACATCGCTGAGATAGATTCTTCGTTACTAATACGACGAATAGTCTCTGCTAACATGTCAGCAAGCGTAAGTACCTTTATTTTATCAAGGGCTTTAAGCTCGTCAGATAGCGGAATTGAGTCAGTTACAATAACTTCGTCAATCATTGAGTCACGTAGGTTCTCTGCTGCTTTACCTGAAAGAATAGGGTGCGTTGCGTATGCAAATACACGCTTAGCACCATGTTCTTTTAGTGCTTCAGCGGCTTTACATAACGTACCACCGGTATCAATCATATCATCTACGATAATACAATCACGGCCTTCAACGTCACCAATAATATGCATTACTTGAGAAACGTTTGCTTGTGGGCGACGTTTATCAATAATAGCTAAATCGGTATCGTTTAGTAGTTTTGCAATTGCACGCGCACGTACAACACCACCAATATCTGGAGATACAACAACGACGTCTTCAAAGTCGCGTTCTTTCATATCTTCAAGTAATACAGGGCTGCCAAATACGTTGTCTACTGGTACATCAAAGAAGCCTTGGATTTGTTCCGCATGTAAATCAACCGTAAGAACACGGTCAACACCTACACTTGATAAGAAATCGGCAACAACTTTAGCGGTAATTGGAACACGAGCAGAACGTACACGACGGTCTTGGCGCGCATAACCAAAATAAGGAATGACGGCAGTAATACGACCTGCAGACGCACGACGTAGAGCATCAACCATAACGATAAGCTCCATTAAGTTATCGTTTGTAGGGGCACAGGTTGATTGCAAGATAAAAACATCCGAGCCACGAACGTTTTCATTTATTTGAACACTGATCTCACCGTCGCTAAAACGGCCAACAACAGCATCGCCTAATTCAATATATAAACGTTTTGCAACTTTTTGAGCTAACTCAGGTGTTGCGTTACCAGCGAAGAGCTTCATGTCAGGCACGGTAGGGTTCCTCAGGCACTGAATATTTGGACTAACGAGCAGTAATAAATACCACTGCAAGTTAACTTATGATTACTTGTACGTTACTTCATTGATCGAAAATGGCGGTTAACTCCGTATGAGCAGGTGAGACATTTGCGCTTGAAGCCACAAAACCCTGCCAAGTATGGGGGAGATTTTCAAGTACATCTTGTGCTTGAACTTGACTAGCAAATTCCACAAAACAACATGAACCTGTTCCGGTCATCTTCGACGGTGCGTATTTTAGCAACCACTGGAGGGTTTTTTCAACCTCGGGACAAAGCTTTTTAACTAAAGGCTCACAATCGTTGGTTAAAATATGGTGTTTCCAATCGCCTATTATTTTTGGTGTGTCGCGTTTTAAATCGGGGTGTGTAAATATTTTAGCCGTACTTACATGTTGATTTGGGTGCACAACACAGTACCATTTTTGTTCAAGTTCTACGTGGTGCAATTTCTCACCAATACCATGTGCTATGGCGCTTTGACCTTGTATGAACACCGGAACATCAGCGCCTAATTTAAGCCCTAATTGGGCTAGGGTTTCTAAACTCTGTTCTAATTTCCATAACTTATTTAGTGCTAATAAAGTACTGGCTGCATCGGACGAACCGCCTCCAACACCGCCACCCATTGGCAGGCGTTTAATTAAATTTATTTTTACACCAAGCGAGGTTTTGCAGTGAGTTTGTAATAAAAGTGCCGCTTTATAGATGAGATTATCAGTTAAAGGTATGTCTTGAGTATCCCCATCGATAGAAATACTACCATCCGTTGTTAGCTCAAAATGCAATTCATCACCAAAATTTAAAAAAGTAAATAAGGTTTCTAGTTCATGATAGCCATCTTCTCGGCGAGCATTTATATGTAAAAATAAATTGAGTTTTGCCGGAGCAATAAGGGAAAAAGAGGTTTTGTTATTCATGTTTATTTAAATTGCCAATCGTAGAGTTGAATCTTAATTTTTATTTGTTGATGCTTTAGCGTCAGTTTAGTTGGTAGCCAGTAACCTGCGTTTTGTATATAAGTGCCGTAATCTATTTGCCATTTTTTGCCTGTATTATCAAACCATAATACTTGCTTTGCGCGGCCTAACTCATCAACAACTAAACTTTGGTCATCAATAGTCCCTTTAAGCCAATTATCGGCATTATCAACAGGGAGTGTAAAACCCGTTAAGCGCTTTAAAAGCTCTGAAGCGTTAGTATCAAAGTACTCATCGCCGTCAAATTCTAATTCAGCACCGTTTGCTGTTTGTTTAAGCGACAAAATACGCGTACCAATAAAGGTAGTCAGTATTAAATTATTGGAATTTGTTGTTTGCTGCCAATTTAAGTTTGCAGATTGACGCTCTTGTGGGCTAATAAACGCGAGTTTACCCTCTACCTGCCAAGTTTTTTGAGCAGCTAAACGTGGTTTCCAATCATCATAAAGTGTTGTTTTTGTATCAATTTGATGAGCACAGCCACCTAAAAACAAAAAAAACATGAATAAAATCAAATATTGTCGAATCAAATGTTGTTCCTTACTTTCCATATTCCGCTGATTTTTGGTAAAATTACCGCCTTTGAAGTAGGGCTCAGCAATATTTGGCAAATATGACCATAATAGCACTAGGTATAAATCACAAAACCGCATCCGTAGAATTACGTGAAAAAGTGGCCTTTTCGCCTGAGCAAATTTCAGAGGCGTTGCAACAATTAAGCGGCCATGCCGACTTTAATGAAGCGGTTATTGTGTCTACCTGCAATCGAACCGAGATCTATTGTAGCCTCGCTCAGCAAAATTCCCAAACACTGTTAACTTGGCTTGCCAGTTTCCATGGTTTGGATGAACATGAACTGAGTAATAATATTTATTGCCACGAAGGTAATGACGCTATTAATCACTTAATGCGTGTAGCTTGCGGTTTAGATTCCTTGGTATTAGGGGAGCCGCAAATTTTAGGGCAAATAAAACAATCGTTTTTTAGCGCTAAAACCCACGATGCAGTAGGTGTTACTTTTGATAGATTGTTTCAAAAAACATTTTCGGTGGCGAAACAAGTTAGAACCGAAACAAATATTGGCGCAAGCGCGGTATCGGTTGCATTTGCGGCTGTTAATTTAGCGAAGCATATTTACGGTAAGCTCGATAAAACAAACGTATTATTAATTGGCGCCGGCGAAACCATAGAGTTAGTTGCTAAACATTTATATCAAAATGAGCCACAAAATATCACCGTTGCGAACCGAACTATTGAGCGAGCTCGAAGCTTAGCTGACGAGGTGTCGGCGGATGTAATTGCTTTAGCGCAATTGCCAGAGCGTTTACATAAAGCCGATATAGTGATTAGTTCTACAGCCAGTACTTTGCCTATTATTGGTAAAGGGGTTGTTGAACAAGCGCTTAAACAACGCCGTCACAAGCCTATGCTATTTATAGATATTGCGGTTCCGCGCGATATAGAAAGCCAAGTAGGGGAGCTAGATGCTGCCTATTTATATTCCGTTGATGACTTACAAACCATTGTAAGCGAGAATATGGCAGCGCGAGAGCAAGCTGCTGAGCAAGCACAAATAATTATTACTGAGCGCACCAAAGAATTTGCAATGTGGATGCGTTCACTCGATTCGGTAGATTTAATCCGCCATTATCGAAATGATGTACAAACAATTAAGTCAGAACTTGTTGAGCGAGCTGTTAGTCAGCTAAACACAGGTAAAGATGCAGAAAAAATTATATTAGAGCTCGCCAATAAATTAACCAATCGCTTAATGCACGCGCCTACCCGTGCAATACAAGACGCAGCGAAAAAAGGTGAAGTGGCGCAGCTAAACCAGTTGAAAAAAATGTTAGGTATTGATCAGGAATAACCGTTAAATGAAAGAGTCTGTTTATAATAAATTAGAAACCTTAGTAGAGCGTTACGAAGAAGTACAAGCGCTGCTAAGCGACCCGTCGGTCATTAGTGATCAAAATCGTTTTCGTGGGCTTTCAAAAGAATATTCTGAGCTTGAAGAGATTGTAAAAACGTTTTTAACTTACAAAGAAACGCAAGACGATTTAGCCAGTGCTGAAGAAATGCTTAAAGATTCTGACCCTGAAATGCGTGAAATGGCGCAAGAAGAATATAAAGAAGCTAAAGCACAAATTTTGGTAATTGAAGATCAAATTCAAGTATTAATGTTGCCAAAAGATCCGCGTGATAACAACAACGTGTTTGTTGAAGTGCGTGCGGGAACAGGTGGTGATGAAGCGGCTATTTTTGCTGGTGACTTATTTCGTATGTACAGTCGCTACGCAGAAACTAAAAAGTGGAAAGTAGAAGTTGTGAGCACCAATGAAGGTGAACACGGTGGCTACAAAGAAGTTATTGCGAATATTAGTGGTGAAGGCGTTTACGGGCAATTAAAGTTTGAATCTGGTGTGCACCGCGTTCAACGTGTGCCAGAAACTGAATCACAAGGGCGCGTTCATACCTCTGCGTGTACTGTTGCAGTAATGGCGGAAGTACCAGAAGCTGAAGCGATACAAATTAATACCGCAGATTTAAAAGTTGATACATTTCGTGCATCGGGCGCAGGTGGTCAGCACGTTAATAAAACAGATTCTGCTATTCGACTTACACATATACCTACCGGTGTTGTGGTTGAGTGTCAGGATCAGCGTTCACAGCATAAAAACCGTGCTAAAGCGATGTCGGTACTTGCAGCACGCTTGCAACAGGCTGAAGATGAAAAACGCCATGCGGCAGAAGCATCTGAACGTCGTGACTTAGTAGGTAGTGGCGATCGTTCTGAACGTATCCGTACTTATAACTACCCACAAGGTCGTATTACCGATCACCGTATTAACTTAACACTTTATCGTTTGAATGAAGTGGTAGCGGGTGATTTAAGCTGCGTTATTGACCCATTAATGCAAGAACATCAAGCTGACCTATTAGCGGCTATGGGCGACGAGTAATCGTGAGCCAAACTCTTGAACAAGCTATTGCTGCAGGCGCTAATTTATTAGCACCTAGCAGCGAAAGTGCTAAATTAGATGCACAAGTTTTACTTTTACATATTCTTCAAAAACCTCACAGTTACCTTTTTACTTGGCCAGAGCATGAGCTTAACGCTGAGCAACAACAGCAATTTGATAACTTTTGCCAAAGACGTTTAAACGGTGAGCCCGTTGCACATATTACCGGGCAACGTGAATTTTGGAGTTTATCGCTTGAAGTTAACGCAACAACCTTAATACCGCGACCAGATACCGAAACGTTAGTAGAGCAAGCACTTGAAGTGGCTGTACCTGCTACAGCTAAAGTGCTTGATTTAGGCACAGGTACTGGTGCAATTGCATTAGCACTGGGCAGTGAAATGCCTAACTGGCAAATTACGGCTGTAGATAGAGTAAGCGATGCTGTTGCACTTGCTACACGTAATCAGCAGCGACTGGCAATTAATAACGTGCGTGTTAAGCAAAGTAATTGGTTTAGCGAGTTACATGGCGAAAAGTTTAACCTAATTGTCACTAATCCTCCTTATATTGAAAGCAGTGATATACACTTGAATCAGGGCGATGTGCGCTTTGAGCCTTTGTCGGCATTAGTGGCCGATGATTGCGGAATGTCTGATATTAAACAAATAATTACACAATCACGTGACTATTTGTTATCTAGTGGCTATCTTTTAATAGAACACGGTTTTGAGCAAGGTGAAGCTGTTCGTCATTTTTTTAAAAAAATGGCATTCGTTAATATTAAAACAGTGAAAGACCTTGGTAATAATGACCGTGTAACGTTTGCACAGTGGCCCTAAAGAATAATAATTGCTTGCTAGTGCGTTAAATAATGCCATGAAGGAATTTCGATTATGATGGGTGATTTTTTATTTTCAGATGAGCCAGAAGAGACAATCGATGAGATTGAACACGGTACCTGGAAAGTATTAATTGTTGATGACGAACCTGAAGTTCATGCCGTTACAAAACTAGCGTTGAGTGATTTTGAGTTTCAAAATAAACGCTTAGAATTTATCAGTGCTTATTCGGGTGCTGAAGCCAAAGAGCTTATAAAAGAGCATACCGATGCAGCGATTGTGTTACTTGATGTAGTAATGGAAACCGATGATGCTGGGCTACAAGTTGCTAGGTTTATTCGCGAAGAGGCTAAGAATAATCATATACGAATTATTTTAAGAACAGGGCAGCCTGGACAGGCTCCTGAGCGCCAAGTAATTATTAATTACGACATTAACGATTACAAATCAAAAACAGAGCTTACTGCTCAAAAACTATTTACTGTTATCATGTCGAGCCTACGCTCATACCGCGATATTATTTCGATAGAGCAGTCACGCGAAGGGCTTGAAAAAATAATTATAGCGTCTCGTGATATTTTTTCTGCGCATTCAATAGAGCATTTTATTGAAGGGGTTATGCAGCAGTTAACATCTTTACTTGGCGTTACTGATCGAGCAGTATATGCGAGCACTTTGGTTGCGCAGAACCCAGGAAGTGGAAATAATAAAAAATTAATTGTGTGTTCTGGCACTGGCGATTTTGAAAAAAGTGAAGGTAAAGAGCTTGATGCGGTGCTACAAATCGAGCAGTTAAGTGCATACCATCAGGCCCTTAATGAAAAAAGTATTATTTATAAAGAAAACTACTTATTTGCGTATTGCAGCAGCAAATATAATCATAACTCAATACTATTTATATCAGGGATCCCAAAAGATTTAACTGATATACAGCGACATTTAATTGAAATTTTCACTCAAAATGTACAACTTGCGTTTGAAAACGTACAACTTCAGTCTGAAATGAGACAACACAGTAAAACGAATTGATAAGTAGAGGCGGTTATTAGCCGTTTGCTTAATTAGATTTTTATAAAACAGAAGTACAGGGGCATATGGATTATTTAGCAGTAAAGCACTCTCACATGGCAATTGCGATGTTAAGTGTGATTTTATTTTATGTTCGCGCATTTTCGCGAATGGGTAGTGGTAAATTAGCGAAAAATAAAGTGGTAATGATTGGCAGTCACAGCATAGATACTTTGTTATTAGTGTCTGCACTTACGCTTATATTTATGGCAAAAATAAACCCGTTTGAACAATATTGGCTATTAGAAAAAATAGTTTTAGTGGTTATATATATTGGTATTGGGGCTAAAAGCGCCAGACAAACTAAAATGACGGCTAAAGTTGCTTACGTTTTAGTTAACACTGCTGTTATTTTGGCTATAGGCTATTTGGCGACGTCTAAATCAGCTTTTTTGCTTTAAGTAATATTTAACTATTTGAGCTTTATAATTCTTTGTGAAGCTCAAATACGACTCCCTCTCAGAAAATATTCAAAAACATCTCTATATTGGTATATAGCTTTAAAGTTAGGTAAACTACGCTTTCGTTTTCTAAAATGTTGCAGTATTAATGACTACCCTCGGGTTTGACGAACACGATGAATCTTATCTTGATGATGCTTACGATGAATTTACACCTCCAGCGATTTATCGCTGTATTAAAGCAGAGTCAAAATGGGACCCTCAGATAGATTTAACACCATGTTATGAAACTTTAACTGACTTTGAACAGCAAATTTCAGCGCTGTGTTTAAAAGTGAGTGATGAGCACGATCGTCTCGAAAAATTATTAGATATGTTTTACAGCGATTGGCTATTTAGTGCCTCAGGCTTAAAAGTGCCTGAATATAAATTAAATACACTAAGCTATACGCTTTCTATGCGCAGTGGTTCACCTACAACACTGGCAATTATACTTTGTCACTTTTTACAACAAGCTAACTGTGACGCGAATCTTAGTCTTACACAAGGTGATGTTGGCGTACATGTGGCGATTAGTGATGAAGAAGGTTACATAATAGAGCCAAGTAGTGGACAACAAAGTTGGTATATCATCCCTGAAAATGCAGATGAAGATGATGGCCAAGAGCAAGAGCCACTCGAACTTATTTTTGATGATGAAGTATATAAGCTATTTTTAGCTCAGCAAAAATGGTCTTTCATTAGCGAAAACAAATTTGGTCACGCTTTAACCTGTGTAGAGATGCTAATGGAGCTAATAGGCGACGACCCGTATGAGAGACGCGACAGAGGTTACTTATTAAATCAGCTCGGTTGCCCTAAAATGGCACGTGATGATTTACAGTTTTTTGTAGATGAGTGTCCGGATGATCCTGCAATAGAGATAATTCAGCACCAAATTGAAGAACTAGAAGATAATAATAAAACGCACCATTAAGAATAGGAATAATTATGGTTGAAACTCAAAGTGCATTAATTACTAATGATGCCGTTGTGCTTGGTTTACTTGCTGTTATTTTGGGGTTTATTTTTAAAACTTCAAACAGTGAGCGTCCAGCTTTAAAACGATTTTACAAATACGTACCTGCTTTACTACTGTGTTACTTTTTACCCTCGTTATTAAATACTTTTGGTATTGTAGATGGTAATAAATCTAATGTTTACTATGTGGCTTCGCGCTATTTACTGCCTGCCTGTTTAATACTCCTTACAATAAGTATTGATTTAAAAGCCATTATTAACTTAGGCCCTAAAGCACTTATTATGTTTTTAGTGGGTACACTCGGGATTGTTATTGGCGGCCCATTAGCTATTTTAGTGGTCAGCGCATTTGATCCAAGTATTGTTGGCGGGCATGGGCCTGATGCAGTATGGCGCGGTATGACAACTGTTGCGGGTAGCTGGATTGGCGGCGGTGCTAACCAAGCATCAATGAAAGAAATGTTTGAAGTTGGCGGTGATATATTTTCTGTAATGATCACAGTAGATGTAATCGTCGCTAATATTTGGATGGCTGTTTTATTGTTAATGGCAGCAAATCATAAAAAAATTGATGCTGCTACTGGCGCCGATACAAGCGCAATTGAAGATTTAAAAAAACGTGTTGAAGCCTATCATGCAGAACATGCACGTATCCCTACTCTTAACGACTACATGACGCTGCTTGCAATTGCATTTGGTATAACCGGTTTAGCGCATTTTTGCGCTGACTTTTTAGGTCCGTACTTTGGCACGACTTATGAGTGGGCAAAAGAATACAGCTTAAACAGTAAGTTCTTTTGGCTAATAGTTATATCAACAACGATAGGTATAGGCTTATCGTTTACTAAAGTAAGGCAAATAGAAGCGTTTGGCGCTTCTAAAGTAGCCTCTAGCTTTTTGTATATTTTAGTCGCATCAATTGGTTTGCACATGAACGTAACGGCTATTTTTAATAACCCAGGGTTATTTTTAGTTGGCGCAATTTGGATGTTAGTGCATGCAAGCATAATGTTAGTAGTAGCTAAACTTATTAAAGCACCGCTATTTTATATGGCCGTAGGCTCTCAGGCTAATGTAGGCGGCGCAGCGTCTGCACCTGTTGTAGCATCAGCGTTTCATCCGTCATTAGCGCCTGTTGGTGTTCTGCTAGCTGTATTAGGCTACGGCGTGGGCACTTATATGGCTTATATTTGTGGATTAATGATGCAAGCAGTTGCACCTTAAGGAATTTAAATGAAAGACCAAATTATTAAAATTAATGAAATTGAACTGGCAAACAACAAACCATTTGTATTGTTTGGCGGTATTAACGTATTAGAATCTCGCGACTTAGCTATGCGTGTTGCAGAGCATTACGTAGAAGTGACGACTAAATTAAATATTCCTTATGTATTTAAAGCGTCATTTGATAAGGCTAACCGTTCTTCAATCAATTCGTACCGTGGTCCTGGTATGGAAGAAGGTTTAAAAATATTTGAAGAGATTAAAAACACGTTTAAAATTCCACTTATTACTGATGTACACGAACCGCATCAAGCAGCACCTGTGGCTGAAGTTGTTGATGTTATTCAGTTACCCGCCTTTTTAGCACGTCAAACTGACCTAGTTGTGGCGATGGCTAAAACAGGTGCAATTATTAACGTAAAAAAACCACAGTTTTTAGCGCCACACGAAATGCGCCATATCATTACTAAATTTAATGAAGCGGGTAATAATAACATCGCACTTTGTGAGCGTGGTTCTAGCTTTGGTTACAACAACTTAGTGGTTGATATGCTGGGTATGGATGACATGAAAGCCATGGCGCCTGTTATTTTTGATGCAACGCATGCTCTTCAGCGCCCTGGTGGGCGAGCTGATTCTGCTGATGGTCGTCGTGCACAAGCTGCAGAGCTTGCTCGCAGTGGTATGGCTTTAGGCATAGCTGGTTTATTTATTGAAGCGCATCCTAACCCTAACGAAGCTAAATGTGATGGTCCATGTGCACTAGCGCTTAGCAAGTTAGAAGGGTACTTAACGCAAATGAAAGCGGTTGATAATTTAATTAAAAGCTTTGCACCACTTGATACAAGTGCAAGCGACTTATAACTCAGCATAATGTTTATTAAAAAGCGACTTAAGTCGCTTTTTTTATGCCTTTAATATACACAAACTTATATGATGTATATAATCTCACGCATAAGAAAAACTAATTCTAAGCTTGGTTATTATGTCAAGACGGGTACCTCCATTAAACGCATTAAAAGCTTTTGAAGCGGCTGCGCGCCATTTAAGTTTTACTAAGGCTGCAGAAGAGCTCTATGTAACGCAGGCGGCAGTAAGTCATCAAATAAAAACACTTGAAGAGCATTTAGGCCTAAAGTTATTTTTACGTAAAAACCGCTCATTACTATTAACTGAAGAAGGCCAAGGCTATTTTTTAGATATTAAAGAGATTTTCACTCAGCTTATTGATGCAACTGAAAAGCTATTAGCCCGTGGTGCTAAAGGTTCATTAACAGTAAGCCTAACCCCAAGTTTTGCCATTCAGTGGTTAGTGCCTCGTTTGAGTTTGTTTAATGAGCTACACCCAGAAATAGACGTGCGAATAAAAGCGCAAGATCAAGATGAAAACTCACTGACTGATGACGTAGATATTGCTATTTATTATGGTAGAGGTCATTGGAATGGTGTACAAGCGTACAAACTTCATACCGAATACTTAGTACCACTTTGTAGTCCTATGTTATTAAGCGGGCCAAAGCCACTTGATCAACCTAGTGATTTAGCGCATCACACTTTATTGCACGACACGACACGTAAAAACTGGAAAACATGGATGAAAACCGCAGGTGTGCGCAATGTTCAAGTTAACCAAGGTCCTATATTTAGTCACTCATCTATGGTGCTGCAAGCTGCAGTACACGGCCAAGGTGTGGCAATTGGTAATAGTGTTTTAGCTAAACCTGACATAGATGCAGGGCGATTGGTTATCCCATTTAATCACAGCCTAGAGAGTAAAAATGCGTATTATTTAGTGCTACGTGAATCGCAAACAGAGCTTGGCAAAATAGTCTCGTTTAAAGAGTGGATGCTGAGCTTAGTAGAGCATGAGCAAGAATATGAGTATTAATAATGATTGAATGGTTTAAAAGCACGGCGCGACCTGCAATTGCACAGTTTATATTTGCGCATGGGGCAGGCGCCGGTAGCGATTCTGACTTTATGCAACACATGGCAAAATTAATAAGCGAGCAAGGTATTGATGTTGGTTTATTTGATTTTGAATATATGCAAATTGCTAAACAAACCAATAAACGCAGGCCTCCTGAAAGAGCGCCAAAACTACTTATTTATTATGAACAAGTGCTAACGAATGCGCAGCCAGATTTACCGTTATTTATAGGCGGTAAATCGATGGGTGGGCGTATGGCATCAATGCTCGCATGTACCACTGAGCAGCCCGTTAAAGGTGTTGTTGCATTTGGGTATCCATTTCATCCGCCGGGTAAGCCAGAAAAACTACGCACCGACCATTTTGCTGATATTATTTGTCCGTTTTTAGTATTACAGGGCGAGCGAGATACATTTGGTACGCGTGAAGAACTGCTTACTATGCAAATGCCAAAGCAGCCTTTGCTTACATGGCTAACTGATGGCGATCACTCATTAAAGCCGCGTAAAAAAAGTGGTGTAACTGAACTGCAAAATAGAGAAACAGCAGCATTAAGGGCTGTTGAATTTATTAAGCAACAAATTGAGATGTGTTAAAACTCGATTAGGAGGTTAAATGATTAAATTATTTTTAATGGCCGGCAGTATTTTTTGTATGCTTTCGGTTATGTTAGGTGCATTTGCTGCCCATGGTTTAAAAAGCCGTTTATCGGAGTATTCATTAGGGGTTTTTAAAACAGCTGCTGAGTATCAAATGGTTCATGGACTTGCATTGATTGCGGTGGCTATTTTAATTAAATGGGGCATAAACCTAAGTTGGGCTGGTGGCTTTTTTATAACGGGCACACTACTTTTTAGTGGCAGTTTATATTTACTCGCTCTAACAGGAATGAAGTGGCTAGGGCCGATAACACCACTTGGTGGGTTGTGCTTTATTATTGGTTGGATTGTTATTTTAGTGCAAGTTGCACGATTTAAGTTTTAAAGAGTTTAAGGGTTAATATGTCTAGTGTTGTGATTTTTTGTCGTAGTGGTTTTGAAAACGATGCCGCTGCTGAAATAACGTTTCATGCTGCAGAGCAAGGTTTTGCAGGGTATGTAAAAGCAAAACCAAATACAGGTTATGTTGTTTACGAATGTTTTGAAGCGCATCACAGCGACGAAATAATCAAAAAGGTCGATTTTAAAAACATGGTGTTTGCACGCCAATGGTTTGCCGGTACATTACTCGAAAATATGCCAGTAGAAGACCGTGTAAGTGCAGTAGTTGAAGCTGCTAAAGACTTTACATTATGCTCAGAGCTACGCGTAGAAACGCCAGACACAAATGAAGGCAAAGAGCTTTTAACGTTCTGTAAAAAAATATCAACACCGCTTAAAAAAGCCCTCGAAAAACAAAATACTGTACTGCGCGAGCCAAAAGCAAACCGCCCGGTAATGCATGTTATGTTTTTAACAAACAATACGGCTTATGTGGGTTACTCGTATAGCTTTAATAACTCTCCATTTTTTATGGGTATTTTACGCCTTCGTATGCCAAGCGATGCGCCGAGTCGTTCGACGTTAAAACTCGATGAAGCATTTAATGTATTTATTCCTGAGCAACAACGCGAATCACGCGTGGCTGCAGGTATGCGCAGTGTTGATTTAGGCGCATGCCCAGGTGGGTGGACTTATCAACTTGTTCGCAGAGGTATGTTTGTAAGCGCTATTGATAATGGCCCAATGAACGACGATTTAATGCAAACCGGACAAGTTAAACATTTTAGAGCTGATGGTTTTAAATATCGTCCTGAAAAAAGAAATATTACTTGGTTAGTGTGCGATATGGTGGAAAAACCGACCAAAGTGACTACGCTAATGATTGATTGGGCAGTAGCTGCATATGCAAAAGAGTTTATATTTAACTTAAAACTACCTATGAAAAAACGCTTTGATAGTGTTTATGAATGCCTCTCGATGATCAGAAAAGAGCTTGAGAAACAAGGTATTAATTACGAGTTACAAGCTAAGCATCTATATCATGATCGTGAGGAAATAACCGTTCATTTAAATGTAACTAAAGTGCCACAAAATCTATACAGCTAACATTTTTATGGGTAACAAAAATGGGTCGCTAGACCCATTTTTACTTTTAACTTCTGTATTTAGGGCGATAGTTATCAACCCATAAACGAGTTGCACCGCATACAGCCACAGGCATAACGATTAAGTTTATAAATGGTATAGCGGTTAATAGCATAACGGCAAAACCAAACCCATACGATAAACCTTGCTTAGATTTTAAATCGTCTTTCATCTGCTTAAAGCCAATTTTATGGTTATCAAACGCATAGTCTTCATACTGCACCGCGTACATCCAACAGGTAAACAAAACCCATAATATTTGGCCTATGACAGGTAAAACCCAAAGTAGTATGAAAAAGCCAATAGCGCGAGGAAGGTAATAACATAATTTTGTCCACTCACGGCCAAGCATTCTAGGCACATCTTTTAATAAATCGGCAAAGCCGTCATCATTAATTTTTTGACCCGTTAAATAAAGCTCAACTTTTTCGCTTAATAAAGCATTAAAGGGAGCTGCAATAAAATTAGTGATGACTGTAAAGAGCATACTATAGCTAAATAGCACGACTAATAATGCAATTGGCCACATTAGCCATTCAAGCCAGCTTAACCATTCTGGTAGCATGTTATTGATATAGCTAAAGCTATCACTTAACCATCCAAACAAGAAAAACAACGAACTACCAAATAGCAAAATATTAATTAACAGCGGGATAAGTACAAAACGCTTTAACCCCTTTTGGCTAATTAATTTAAATCCTGAAAAAAAATATTCCATACCTTGTGTGATCTGCACTATAACCTCAAAAAATATTCACCATTAGTGACAGTATAAATAGCTTAATAATTTTAAACAGTATTTTTAGGTAACAAAGTGTTTAAGTTAAATAATAACAACGGCCAGTTTACTATTTTTTCCTCCCAGCTTAATAAGCGACAATTAGTTTGCAAGCTTTATATATTGGCACTATGGCGTAACTAAACGCTAACTTAGCTTGATTTTTTGGCAGTGCAAAGCGTACTATAGCTGATCTAGCCACTCTAGGCTTAGGCATCGTTTTGATGCATTGTGGAGAAATTAGTAAAGTTGCCGCGTCAGTGCGTTGCAAAAATAAAGGGTATAAATAGTGATGTACAAAAATCAGGAAGTAATTTTACGATTGCGCGCTAATATTCCAGCGTTTGAATGCGTAAAAGGATGCCACGACTGCTGCGGGCCAGTAACAACGTCTTCAGAGGAAATGTCGCGCTTACCGATAAAAACAGATGCGGAGCATGAAGCGGCGTTAAACGAGTTCAATTGTGTGCATCTTGGTCCCGATGGCTGCACTGTATATGATGAGCGCCCATTAATTTGTCGCTTATTTGGTACTACGCCAAGAATGCCTTGCCCGAATGATCGTCGACCAGATGAGCCAGTTGACCCTAAAATTGAGCGCGAAGTACATCACTTTATAGCAAACACGCGTCAAGTATTAGTGTAAGTATCGTATTTATTAAAGTTATAGAGCGCTTATTAAGCGCTTTTTTTATGTGTTATGCGCGTTGCTAATAATTTAAAAACTATCAATAAATTTACCCAAAATAATATCTTAGTTATTTTTACAAAAATACTATCAATACATATTAAATATATGCGAGATTAATTATGCATTTGGCTATTAATATACTTAGCCTTATGTATCTTGTTCTATCGCTGTACTTTCCATCTCTTTATTTATATTGCTATTTCTGTTTTCCTAACCCCTTCAAAATTGTTGTTTTATATTTGTTTATTATTAAAAATAGCTGTAAGCAAGGCTTTACTATTGTGTAAATTCACTATTAATAATTAGAGTACCGTTGGATTAGGTGGCTGAAAAGGGTAAAATATTCACAAGTTGGCAGTTAAGATATTTGTTATGGCATTTTCTAAACTCGAAATAAAGCAAGATCGAAAGATAATTTAACCTTTTGATTCGCGTCGCTTCATTTCGTATTTAGGGTGGGTGTTGTGGTATGTCGCTATGTCGGTAACTAAAAATCCATCAAGAGACGATAAATGAGTACTACTGGAGTAACAAAACAACATGAGGATGAGCATTCATCTACAACAAAGTATTTGGCAGGGGTTGATATACCGGTATTTTTAATCAGTGGTGGCATTCTTTTGCTATTTGCTGTGCTAGCACTTTATGATATTGATTTGATGTCGGGCTGGATAAATACCGCTTTTGCTTTTTCTACTAAAACGTTTGGTGCCTTTTGGCAAATATTATTGCTTTCGACATTTATAATTGGGTTGTTTTTAGCCTTTGGACGTACCGGGAAAGTGGTATTAGGTGGCTTAAAAAAGCCAGAAATTAACACCTTTAAGTGGATCAGCATTATTATGTGTACACTCCTTGCTGGTGGCGGGGTGTTTTGGGCTGCTGCTGAGCCAATGGCACATTTTATTTCGCCGCCGCCAATTTTTGGTGGTGAGTCAGGGATTAAAGAGGCTGCATTTAATGCTTTAGCGCAAAGCTTTATGCATTGGGGATTTTTAGCTTGGGCTATTTTAGGCAGCCTGACTGGCATAGTTTATATGCATTTACATTACGAAAAAGGTTTACCACTTAAGCCGCGTACTTTGTTGTATCCGGTATTTGGCGATCGCGTAATGAAAGGCGCATTTGGTGCTATTGTCGATTCGTGTTGTGTTATAGCTGTAGTAGCAGGCACGGTAGGACCTATTGGTTTTTTAGGCCTGCAAGTAAGCTTTGGTTTAGAAAAACTATTTGGTATTCCAGATACTTATACGACTCAAGTGGCCATTTTGTTTAGTTTAATTGCAATTTATACTCTATCTGCCGTAAGTGGTGTTACTAAAGGAATTCAATTACTCAGTCGCTTTAATGTAATTTTAGCTGTTGCGTTAATGTTGTTTATTTTACTGATGGGGCCTACAGCCTTTATTTTTGATAGCTATATTCATTCGTTTGGGCTTTATATTAATAACTTTATACCTATGGCCACTTTTCGTGCCGATACCGCTTGGTTAGACTGGTGGACGGTATTCTTTTGGGGCTGGTTTTTAGGTTATGGACCTTTAATGGCTATGTTTGTTGCACGAATTTCACGCGGCCGTACTATTCGCGAAATGATCACGCTTATTTCAATAATTGCTCCTGTTATTACTTGTTTTTGGTTTACGATAGTGGGTGGTTCAGGTATATTTTTTGAGTTAGCAAACCCGGGTGTTATTTCAGAACCCTTTGCGGGCTTAAATTTACCTGCGGCACTGTTGGCTATTACTGAGCAGCTGCCTATGGGCTTTGTTATATCTGTGTTGTTTTTAATTTTAACCACAATATTTGTAGCAACCACGGGTGACTCCATGACCTACTCGGTATCTATGGTAATGACGGGTAACGATCATCCGCAAACATCCGTTAGAGTGTTTTGGGGCATTATGATGGGGGTTATGGCAGCAATATTAATTTCGATAGGTTCAGGTGGTATTTCTGCACTGCAGTCGTTTATTGTAGTAACTGCCGTACCTGTATCATTTGTGTTGTTACCATCACTTTGGACAGCCCCACAAATTGCGAAAAAAATGGCTACTGAGCAAGGTTTATAAGCAATAGGTATTAAAGCTAAATAAAGGATTGATTGCCCAACGAGAGGCAATCAACCTTATTTATAGGTTAGCGCCCCCTGCATCGAGTCTAGAGTGGTCGGGGTTTTCTACCAAGACTCCCGCACCGAGATAATTTATTTTTAGACAAATATCTTCGTTAATTTCGATCTCATGATTAATACCAATCTGCATAAATCTTTGATCAATTTAACGAATTAAATTACGCTATAACGTCGTTAAAAATTTTTTATTTAGAACAACTAGATACAAAAATTTTTGCCTAGTTACAGCGTAATTTTCTTAACGTTAAATAGACCCCGTATATAAGCAGATTGGTATAATAAAATTAGTGATGACTGTAAAGAGCATACTATAGCTAAATAGCACGACTAATACTGCAATTGGCCACATTAGCCATTCAAGCCAACTTAACCATCCAAATAAGAAAAACAAAGAACTACCAAATAGCAAAATATTAATTAAAAGCGGGATAAGTACAAAACGCTTTAATCCCTTTTGGCTAATTAATTTAAGTCCTGAAAAAAATATTCCATACCTTGTGTTATCTGCACTATAACCTCAAAAAATATTCACCATTAGTGACAGTATAAATATCTTAATAATTTTGAAGAGTATTTTTAAGTAACAAAGTGTTAGCTTTAATGCCGCTATTTTGGTTATATGGTAACTATAGATGTTTTGTAATATGCAATTATGATTGATCAAAATAGGCCTTATGAGTTTTTTATTAATATAATAATAAACTTACTAATCATGACTATAATGAACTTTACTACGTCGTAAAAAAGCATCTGCTTGAGGCTTTTGTTGTATCAATATGTATAAATAATGCGAGCAAGTGAAAATGGGTACGGACAGGTTAAAAAAGTTATTATCTCACCAGCAAGGCATATTATCTAAGATTGCACTAGGGGCACCTTTAAATGAGGTGCTTACTGAAATTTGTTTATCGATAGAACAAATCATGGATGATGAGTCAGCTAGATGCTCCATTTTGTCAGCTAAAGGCGATCAGCTTTTTCATTGTGCAGCCCCTAATATTCATCCAGAGTACTGTGGTTTGCTTAATGGGGTTTATATAGGGCCAAAAGTGGGTTCATGTGGTACTGCTGCATTTTCGAAATCGCGAATAATTGTAGAAAATATTGAAACTTCACCACTGTGGGTGGATTTTAAAGACTTAGCGTTAAAGTTTGATCTTAAGTCATGTTGGTCAACGCCTATTATGTCAACTCAAGCTGATTTGTTAGGCACCTTTGCTATCTATCACAGCACCCCTAGAATTCCATCAAAACAAGATTTAGAATTAATAGATTTTTTTGTACACTTTTCAAGTATCGCTCTTGAAAAAAGTAACGAATTTGAAAAGGCAAAACAGCTTGTCGCTAATTTACAGCACAGTAATGAAAAATTTAAAGCCTTTACCAAAGTGATGCCCGATCTCATCCTTATTTTAAGCGAAGAGGGCATATATACCGATGTTTATGGTACTTCTAATGAGTTACTGCTTGAGTCGACGGTAGATATTATTGGTCAAAATGTTAAAGACTTACTTCCTCAAAAAGATGCGCAAATGATAATGGCAGTCATTGCAAAAACGTTGTCGACTAACGATATGCAAATCTTTGAATATGAATTAAATGTCCCGAAGGGGAGTATAGTTTTTGAAGGGCGAGCCGCTGCTTTAGATCATTACCACCCTGAGAACCCGACAAAACGGCATATTGTATGGATGGCCAGGGATATTTCAATAAGGAAAAAAGCAGAGCAAGAAGTCCATAAGCTCGCATTTTATGACCCACTTACTAATTTGCCAAATAGAAGAATGCTTAGCGATAGGTTAAAAACGTGCGTAGAGAGCATCAAAAGTATAAAAAATATTGGAGCTTTGTTGTTTTTAGATTTAGATAACTTTAAGCGTATTAATGATTCGTTGGGGCATAGTGCTGGAGACGAAGTGCTTGTAGAGCTATCAAAAAGATTAAACGCCATAATCAAAAGCTCAGACACGTTAGCTAGAGCCGGTGGCGATGAGTTTATTATTTTACTTGAAGACATAGGTGAAAATACAAAGCAGGCAATTTATGAATGCGAATCCGTGGCTAAAAAAATTCAAAGCGTGTTTCATGACAATTTTGAAGTAGGCGAACTTGCCTTTCAAGTAAGCTGCAGTATAGGTATTTGCCTAATTGACAGCGTAAACGCACAAACTGACAATATATTAAAGTTTGCCGATACTGCTATGTATCGCTCTAAAAATAAAGGCGGAAACAGCAGTAGCTTTTACGATCCAGCGTCGCAAACACTGCTGGAAAAGCAAACTGAGCTTGAAACCGACATTGTTAGAGCTATTGCTTCTGATGAATTTTGTGCTTATTTTCAGCCACAAGTTAATACTTGCGGAGATATTATTGGAGCTGAAGCGCTAATTAGATGGAACCATCCGCAAAGAGGCCTGATAGCACCAAATGAATTTATACCTATAGCCGAGCAGTACGGGCTTATACAAAAACTACAAAATGCAGTATTACGCGATATATGTATTTTAATTAATGAACTTAAAGAAGCCAGCGCTATTGACGATTCGTTCAGTGTTTCAATTAATATTAGCCAAAGTCAGTTTAATTCATCAAATTTAAAAAAGGAGCTGTTTAGTACTATAAGCAAATTTGATATTCGAGCTTCACAAATTAAGTTGGAAATAACCGAGTCGATGATTTCAAACGATATAGAATATACAATTAAACAAATGAAAGAGCTTATTGCTGCAGGTTTTATATTTTCGATTGATGACTTTGGAACCGGGTATTCTTGCTTAGCTTACTTAAGTGCGTTTCCCGTGAAGGAATTAAAAATAGATAAAAGTTTTATAGATAAAATTTTAGACAATGAGATTGGTTTTAATATCGCGAAAACAATTATCAGCTTAGGAAAAAGCTTAAACTTAGCAGTAGTGGCAGAAGGTGTAGAGACCGCTGAGCAGTATAATTTACTTAAAAAAATGAATATTGATTCGATGCAAGGTTACTTAATCGCAAAACCAATGGATAAGGAGCGCTATTTAAAATGGCATAACGCTAAAAATAAGCCTCACGATCTCATTACTTAAAGCTCAACGCAATTTAAGAGCAATAATCTAACTGCTCATTGTGGTACTGGATTATTTATTGCTCTTATTGATGAAATTTCACAATACAGTCTCCCCTAAAGATTTTTTTGTTAAACAGTGCTAAGCTACGCCCGCTTAAATATATTATTTAAAGCTTAATCAACTTATAACAATGAATGGAAGCTTTATGCAGTTAGTCGATTTGAACCCTAATGACCCCGATGTAGTCAATGTATTTGATGATATAGACCGACTTATAAATTCGTTGTACCCTGTTGCTACCGCGCAGTCTCTGGAGTTAAACGAATTAACCTTACCTAATGTGTATGCGATTGGTTTAAAAACCGAAGAGGGAATTATAGCCTGCGGGGCGATTGTAGAGAAATTTGATACTCAACCTTATGGCGAAATAAGACGTTTATACGTTAAACCAAGCCATCGTGGTAAAGGGCTATCGAGACGTATTATGCAAATTTTATTGCATCAAGCTGGTGAAAAGCAAATCCCGTTAATACGTTTAGAAACAGGGCCAAAGCAAATAAAATCGATTAGTTTATATGAAAACTTAGGCTTTAAACGTTGTGGCAGCTTTGGCTCATATGTCGATAATCCACAAAGTGTATTTATGGAACTAGGGCTTAGCCAAGAAGTTAACTAGCTCTGCGGCATGTTAAAGTTTAACGTGTCGTAAATATCCTTCCCTACAATCACCCATTATTACCTTGCAATAAACGCTATACTTAAAACTAATCACTATAAAAATACTTTTATGGTGATGCAAAAAATACTTCACTGTTTTTAACACCTGTCTTCGTATAAAATCTGTCTCGATAATTAGTAATTAACTTACAAAGCGAGAATTTTTATCTTTTCTAATAGTAGCGATAAAGCAATGAGCGAAATAACAGTAGTAACCCACAATGGTAATTTTCATGCAGACGACGTTTTTAGTATTGCGGTACTTAAACATATTTTTCCAGCGTTTAAGCTTGTTCGTACTCGCGATAAAGCGCTTATAGAAAGTGCTGATATTGTGGTTGATGTAGGCGGCGAATATAACCCAGATACAGGTCGATTTGATCACCATCAACGCGGTGGTGCGGGTGAGCGTGAAAATGGTACTCCTTTTTCATCATTTGGTTTAATTTGGAAAAAGTACGGTTTAACGCTTTGTAATGATAATCAAGCAGTAGCAGATAGAGTTGACTCTGGTTTAGTATCGACTATTGATGCCATTGACTGCGGTTACGTAAAAGGCGTGGTTGAGGGCATAACACTGAGCCAAACAATTTCAATGTTTAACCCTACATGGGAAGAAGAAAGTAACTTTGATACCTGTTTTGATGAAGCGGTTGAATTTGCAGCGCGTATGCTAACGCGTTTTATCGCTTCAGCTCACGGTAGTGTTAATGCAAAAGCGATTGTTGCTAAAGCAATTGAAAATGCAGAAGATGCCCGAGTAATCGTGCTTGAAAAATACACTCCATGGAAAAAAACAGTCCATATTTTATCAAGTGATGCGTTATACATGGTTTATCCGTCGCATTCAGGGCAGTGGATATTACAAACAGTGCCAGTTGAGCCTGGTTCATTTGAAGATAGAAAATCGCTTCCTAAAGCATGGTCAGGCCTATCTGATGAATCTTTTGTAGATGAAACAGGTATTGATGATGCCGTGTTCTGTCACAATGGTTTATTTATAGCGGGTACTAAGTCGTTTGAAAGTACAATGAAGCTTGCTGCAATGGCATTAGCTGAATAAGTAAAATAGCTAAGTAACAACATTTGTAAGTTACTTAGCTAATTAAATTACGTGAGAACGTTATGTTTGAAGTAAAAACTATTGCGCTATTTGTCATAACTGCTCTTGCCGAAATTATTGGCTGTTACCTTCCTTATCTTTGGCTTAAAGAGGATAAAAGTATATTACTTTTAATTCCTGGTGCTTTAAGTTTAGCTTTATTTGCTTGGTTATTATCTCTCCACCCTGATGCAGCAGGTCGTGTATATGCAGCTTATGGCGGCGTATATATTTGTGTTGCGCTATTATGGTTATGGGTTGTTGATGGCGTAAAGCTCACTATGTGGGATGTTATTGGTGGAGCTGTTGCTTTACTAGGTATGGCCATTATTATTTTTGCACCTAAAAGTGTTTAATCTCGTCCAATTTCCTTTTGTTAAAATATCCTATACTCAAATAAATTAAACTGCAGAGATAGGAAGCTAATTATGAATATTTATAAATCACTGCTTTTACTCTTTGGCTGCTTTGTTTTGATAACCGCTTGTAGCAAAAATCCTTTAAAAACCAATGTTACTACCTCGATACCTACGCCTTGGTGGAAGCCATTAACACCTGATGTTGTTATTAATAACAATGAATTTTATTTACAAGGTTGCTCGTCTGTAACTCGAGTTGCTAGTGAAGGCAGTATAAAAACAGCAAGCATTGTTTTAAATATCCCAACTCGGTTATTGTCTAGCTGCCTAGAAAATCAAAGCAATAAACGCCTTAAATACGATGGCACATATCTTAAATTAACGCTTTGCAGGGTGACATTTGGCGCTGGTGGCTGCGCAGATGAGCGCTATAGAACTCTCGATTTTGTTAATTGGGAAGAGTACATAGGTATTACATGGTTCAAAAGTGAAAAGTACGAAGCATGGCGTAAACTTGGATCTACATCTTCAAAAGCAGACTCAATAACCAAAGTAGTAATTAATTAAGCAAAAATTTATATAATTTTGGAAGTGAAACTCACCATCATAACCCGCTATACACTGCTCAATAATAAAGTTAATTAGCAGCTAAGCCTTATTAATTAAGGGCTCGTTGGCTGTGCAATAAAGTGGGTATTTGTAATCTTAAAAATTACTCGTTACGAGTAAAAATACTTGTTGGACTTGAATCCCTATTTTTCTTTTAATGCGCGCAATCAGCCGATACTCACTATTGGCATTCATCAAATAAAAGAGAAAGATAAATGAAAGAAACAACATCACTAGAACAAGCTCGTACGAGCTACAATGTTCGTCATTGGAGCCAAGGTTTTTTTGGTATTAATGATCAAGGTGATGTGTATGTTGCGCCAAAGGCTCATGCCCCAGAGCAAACTATCGCGTTAACAGATATCGCAAAACAGCTGCAGGATAAAGGTTTAAGCCTACCTGCGTTAGTTCGTTTTCCGCAAATTTTACACCATCGTGTACACAGCTTATGCGGCGCATTTAATACTGCGATTGAAAACTATGGTTACCCTAAAGACTACTTATTAGTTTACCCAATAAAAGTAAACCAACAACGTGAAGTGGTTGAAGAAATAGTAGCAAGCCAAGCACAAGTAGAAAAAAAGCAACTTGGTTTAGAAGCGGGCAGCAAGCCTGAACTACTTACAGTATTAGCATTAGCTGAAAAAACCAGCGCCGTTATTGTATGTAACGGCTACAAAGATAAAGAATATGTACGTTTAGCACTGATTGGTGAAAAGCTAGGTCATAAAGTGTATATCGTTCTTGAAAAGCTTTCTGAGCTAGATATGGTGCTTAGCCAGGCAAAAGAGCTTAACGTAAAACCACGCATTGGTATTCGTGTGCGTTTAGCGTCGCAAGGTAAAGGAAAATGGCAAGCAAGTGGCGGCGAAAAGTCAAAATTTGGTTTATCTGCATCGCAAGTTTTACACGTAGTAAATCGTTTAAAAGATGCAAACCAACTTGATTTATTACAGCTAGTACATTTTCACTTAGGGTCGCAAATGGCGAACATTCGTGACGTACGTTTAGGTGTAAGCGAAGCTGCGCGTTTTTACTGTGAGTTACGCAAACTAGGCGCAGAAATTGATTGCCTTGATGTAGGTGGTGGTTTAGCGGTTGATTACGATGGCACACGTAGCCAGTCACATAACTCTATGAATTACAGTTTGGCTGAGTATGCAAATAACATTGTATACACCATTGGTGATACATGTAAGCAATATGAACAACCAATGCCGACTATTATTTCTGAGTCGGGTCGTGCGCTTACAGCGCATCATGCAGTGCTTATTTCTAATGTTATTGGTACTGAAAGCTATACGCCAGAAGAGTTAGTAGCGCCAGTAGCAGATGCACCACTTTTATTAAAAAATATGTGGGCGTCGTTTGTACAGTTAACTGATTTAACAGATGACCGTGCATTAATTGAGATTTATCACGACAGCCAAGGTGATTTAGCTGAAGCGCATAACCAATTTGCATTAGGTTTATTAGACTTATCGCAGCGTGCGTGGGCTGAGCAAATTAATATCCGTATTTGTTACGAACTTAATAAGCATATGGATAACAAAAACCGTTTTCATCGTCCTATTATTGACGAGTTAAACGTACGTTTAGCCGATAAGTTTTTTGTAAACTTCTCGTTATTTCAATCGCTTCCAGACGCATGGGGCATTGATCAAGTGTTTCCAGTATTGCCATTAAGTGGCTTAACTGAAGCACCAAAAAAACGTGCTGTATTACTTGATATAACCTGTGACTCAGACGGCGCACTTGAGCATTACGTAGATGGACAAGGTATTGAAAGCACATTACCAGTACCAGAGTTTAGTGCTGATAAACCATACTTAATGGGCTTTTTCTTGGTGGGTGCTTATCAAGAAATTTTAGGTGATATGCATAACTTGTTTGGCGATACGCACAGCGCAATTGTTAATATGGATGAGCAAGGCGTTGCAAGTATTACCGAGATAAACCAAGGTGATACAGTTGCCGATATGATGCGCTATGTACATTTAGATGTTGAGAGTTTTCAGCAATCATACGAGCACTTAGTAAGCACTAAACTTGAAAAACACGAACAGCAAAGCGTTTTAGACGAATTGCAAAGCGGCCTTGATGGCTACACTTATTTAGAAGAGTTATAAGCAATGTCGACTTTGTTTGGTCACGCAGATCACTCATTGTACTCAAATGGGATGACGTTTTTGCGTCGTCCTATGGTGCAAAACATTAATGCAATTGATGCAGACGTAGTGGTTTTGGGCTTACCGTTTGATTTAGCGACATCAGGCAGGCCTGGTGCACGCTTAGGTCCTGATGCAATTCGCAGAGCGTCGGTTCATTTAGCATGGGAAGACACAAAATACCCTTGGACGTTTCCTTTGTTTGAACGCTTAAAAGTGGCAGATGCAGGGGACTTTACTTACCCTGTTGGCGATCCTGAGTATTTTACTGCGCAACTAGAAATGGCTGCTGAGCAAATACTTCGTCAAGGTAAAACGCTATTAGGTTTAGGGGGGGATCACTTTGTGACGCTTCCGCTATTACGTGCTCATGCAAAAATACATGGCAAAATGGCGTTAGTGCACTTTGATGCGCACACAGATACCTATAGCAACGGCTCACGTTTTGATCACGGTACTATGTTTTATCATGCGCCAATGGAAGGGCTAATTGATGTTGAGCACAGTATACAAATAGGTATTCGTACCGACTTTGATCAAAGCAAACATGAGTTTGCTGTGATTGATGCAATGCAAGCTAACGATTTACATGCAAATGATATTGCAGCGCAAATACTCGAACGAGTAGGTGACCTACCTGTTTACTTAACCTTTGATATAGATTGTTTAGACCCTGCGTTTGCGCCTGGTACAGGCACTCCTGTGTGCGGTGGTTTAACGTCAGATAAAGTACTTAAAGTACTGCGTGCGCTAAAAGGCATAAACATGGTAGGTATGGATGTGGTAGAAGTTTCACCTTCGTATGACCAAAGTGAGCTTACCGCAATTGCCGCAGCAACCATTGCGAGCGAATTACTGCATTTGTGGACGCATAAAAATAAGTACTAATTTTATAAATTTTGTACTACAAAAAAGGGTATGCGCAGGCATACCCTTTTTTAGTTAGAGGTATCGATTATTCAGCAGCTTAATCTCTTTTAACCAAATAAAGCTTAGTCCAATAAGAGGCAGGTTAGTAGTTACAGGGTTAAATGCTTCAATAAGCAATTGTGGCTGCATTACAACTACAGCGAGTAAAAGGCCAATTAACGCTAAAATATTTAAAATTACTAGGTGTTTATTTTTGTAAAACACAAATAAACACAGTCCAAATATAATTTCGCCAACACCCGCCGAACGTGTAATCAAGTCAGACACTTCTGCTGAAAAGCCAGCACTGCCCGTCATTAATTTTTCAAGTGGCGCTACGTGATAAAGCTTTGGAAAAAAGCCGTGGTATATCCAACTTAAACTCACTATGTAGCGAGCAAGTTGAATATAACCGCGATTATTTCCTAGCATTATCAATACGCTCTTGTGCACTTGGGTGGCTAGATAAATACTCTAATAAGTTATTCACTTTTTCGAGATGTTCGTTTTCGCTAGTATGTGCACTTTGCAGTGCTTCAATTGCATCAGCAAAATCATTGCTCGAATACCCTAAGTGTTCAAGTTGTATGAGTGCAAAGCTATCTGCTTCACGTTCCATATCACGTGAGAATCCTTGCTGAGCAAACGAGGCACCAGTTCCTAACGCTACCTCTGCAACACCTTCTAGATCACCAAATACAACCGCCAGCACAATAGTACTTGCGGCAGATTGCGCTGTAATACGTACGCTATGCTGGTGGACTACATGACCCATTTCGTGTAGCAATACCGCTTTTAGTGCATTGGGTTTATCGGCAAGTAAATTGGCTAACTCATCGGTGACGACTATGCGACCATGGGGCAGTGCGAATGCATTAGCGCCAAAGCTGTCTGATTTATAAAACGATAATCTATAAACTGATTGATCAAGCGATAACGCATTAAGCATACTTTTAAAGTGTGCTTGTACTTTAGCTTGCTGCTCTGCGGGTAGCTCACTTGGGTCAAGTGCAATTTTTTTAATAAGGGTAAAACTCTGCTCACCCATTTGCTCTACAACACTACGCGGTAGAGTATCAACACTATAAACAGCAATGGCAGGTACCGCTTTATAAAGTACTAACCACATAAACAGTGGTGTAAAAATTACGGCGGCTAAAATGGCCCATTTACTTTTTTCGAGGCGTTCCATTATGTGATGGCCATTTTCTTTAAATGGCCACCTGTAACTTACATCAAGTGGAATAAAACGACTGCCATCTTCAAAGTTTAGTTCGTCAGCAAGTCCTGCCATCCCCGAACTTAAATTAAGACTTGAGATTGCGTGGCGAGCAATAACATATTCATCGTTAATAATTTCAATGTGTGTGTCGCTAATAGTTGCAACACACACTTGATAATTACTCGATGCTTTGGGGAAAAAATGTCCCTTTATATGCATGGTGAGCTCTTAAGTTAAAGAAAGGTCAATATCAAATACGTTTGCAGCTTCTTCAGCAAATGATGATTGCTGATCCTGCGCGGTATCAATCAGATTCAATACACCAGGATAAATAGTGACGTTCGTTACATCGGCAAGCATTTTTGTTGTACGCACTTTTGTCCATGGATATGCAAGCCCTAAAGAAAATACAATAGCCAACATATTAGTGAGTAGTAAAACAGCGAAAGGAACTGGTTTTAGCTCAGATTTAAATGTAGCAACGCCTTCAAAATGGCTATTATCGAAAATGTGATTACGAATAGCCGCGTGCCATACAGCTGAAACAATGGCAATCATTAGCACATAGGCAATCATCATAAAGATAGGAAGCATAATCATAGCAGGGGAGTTTTCTAAGTTTTGTGCATTTTCAACATCTAATAAGTTGAGGCCAAATAATCCTAAAACCCCCATAAATACGACCATGGTAATAGAGCTGACCACAAAACAAATTAGCGCTGTTAGGTAATAGGTTTCGCCTTTTAGATTTACAGTAAGTGGTTTGTCGCCGTAACTAATGTTGCTATGGATATAACTATCAATACGTTTTATAACATAAGGCATTAATAAATAGAGTGTAAATATGCTTGCTATAGGTAAAAGTATAAAGTTAACAAAGGCTTCGCCATAACTGCCTTTAAAAGCAAAGCGAACATTACGATGGCGTGTCATACGCAAATTAAAACGTAAACCTTGGTTAATAATCCATGGCATTAAAAAGATAAGACCAAGAGCAAAAAACAGGCCTAGTATAGGCATAAAACTGATAGAGAATGTGTAAATAAAAAACACAATAACCGCTAAAATCCGGCCTTTTAAAATTTGTATTGGTGTTGCTAGGTAGTCAAAGCTATGACCATCTATTCGAGTATGACCGTAAAAATAGCGATGCGTACGTACTTTAGCCCACGCAGAGTATATGCCAAGCGTAATAACACTCAGTAATATATTTACAATCCAAATGCCAAAAAACTCACCGCCTTTACCACTAAACTGCACTTTTCCGCTAAAAATGGGTGCAGCTGGCTCATTTACTGGTGGGTTTGCTTCGGGGGGAGTAGGGTGTATTGATTCCATTAAAATTATATCCATGTTTTTTTTGTTAATTTACCTAAATTTGGTGCAAAATTCAATGTTTATAATAACACCACAGTTTTGCAAGTAGCTGATTAAAAGACTATAAGTAATAGCAGTAGGCTTAAAACTGTGTGCCTATTAATTTTAAATTAAGCACAAAATTAATATAATCAGATATCTGCTTTATCGCATTCTACTTTTAACCGTTTTTAAACACATATGGATTTTTATTATGCTGCAAGCTGTTGTTTTAGGCGGGGTAGAGTTTAGCCCTTTGATTGTTTACTTTCCTATCGCTTTTATTTTAACAGCCATTACACGTTTTATATTACATCGTTTAGATTGGCACGACCGTATTTGGAAGGTGGCTTGGTTTGAGGTGTCTTTATTTATTTGTTATTTGGCCTTAACCGTTTACCTACTCAGTGGAAGATAAATTAGATGACAAAATATCTACGTATACTTTTAACCATAATCGTTGTTATAGCCGCTGTATTTGCAGGACGATGGGTATGGACTGATTACATGCACACTCCTTGGACGCGTGATGGGCGTATTCGAGCCGATATTGTCACGGTTGCTCCAGACGTGTCGGGTTGGGTGACTGCTTTAAACATTAAAGATGGTCAAAACGTACAAAAAGGCGAAGTACTTTTTAATGTTGATAAAAAGCGTTATCAAGCAGCGCTTGATAAAAGTAAAGCAAACACTGAAAACGCATTGTATACATGGGAACTTGCCAAACATAAATACGAAAGACGTGTTGAGCTAAACACTCAGCAAGCAATAAGCGAAGAAACGCTAGAATCAACACGTATTAATACAAAAATTGCTGAAGCAAATTATAACCTAGCTAAAACAGAGCAAACAATTGCGCAATTAAATGTTGATAGAACTAAAATTGTTGCGCCTGCATCGGGGCAAATAATTAATCTGAATTTACGCCAAGGTAACTATGTAGCTCAAGGTACACCTGTGTTTGCTATAGTGCAGTCAGATTCATTTTACGTAACGGGTTACTTTGAAGAGAGTAAAATACCGCTTATTTATCCTGATCAAAAAGCTAAAATAGCACTTCTAAGCGGTGGTAAGCAATTAACGGGGCATGTAGTGAGTGTAGGTAAAGCAATTGCAAATACGAATACACAAAGTAACGGACAGCTTTTACCACAAGTACAACAAACATTTAATTGGGTACGTTTATCACAGCGTATACCTGTTGATATTAAGCTAGATTCATTGCCCGAAAATACACAGCTTAGCGCAGGAATGACCGCCACTATACATCTCGCTACACGTTAAGGGGAATACAGTGGGCGTTGTATTACAAAATTTGTTTTTTCCTAAAAAGCAGGCAATTATTTTTGCGACTAAGGGCGTTATAGCCATGGTAATGGCGCTTACTATTGCTATGTGGCTTAATCTTGAAAGACCTTATTGGGCATTAGTCTCGGCTATATTTTTACAATTACGTCCGCAAAGCGGATTGGTTATTGAAAAAGCAATTTGCCAAATAATAGGCACCATAGTGGGTGGCTTATTTGGCATATTGCTTTTAACTCAGTTAATTCTCTATCCTTATTTAGCGCTCGGTGCACTTGCATTATGGCTAGGGGTAAACTCTGCGTTATCGGCAATGGTACGCCAAGCAAACTTTGTTTATGCGTTTGCTATGGCAGGTGTAACCGCCGCTATTATTGTACTTTTAGTCATGGTTACTCCGGCAATGGTAAGTAGTCAAAGCATATTTGATATTGCACAAGCGCGCGTGAGTGAAATAGTAATAGGCTCAATATGTGCAGGCCTTGTGAGCCATTTATTTTGGCCTGTAAAAGTTAAACACTTACTGCAAGTACAAGCGCGGTCGGTTATAAACCAAACGCTGCATTATTTAGTTACTGAGCTTGATTCTAAAGGCTCGCACGAAAATCGCCATCAGCAAATAGATGGCATTATGGCAACATTGGGATCAATAAACGAAGATTCCAGCGCAGTAAGGTACGAAGGACCAAAAGGTCCAGGGCGCTCACGTGCTGCAAATCAATTGTCGCAAAAAGTACTTTCTTTATTGGCTTCAATTCAAATAATTGGTCGCCTACAGCGAAACCACGCAGACCTTATAACACCTACTTTAGATAAATTAATAAGTAAACTTAAGCACGTATTTTCGCAAATTAAAGAGTCTGACGATTTTGATTACTGCGCCGAACAAGTTAAAACGCTACGTAAAGAGCTAACCGACTATAGAGCAAATACGGTGTGTGATTCGCCATTTGAATCTCACATGCTCAATGTGAGCTTAGAAGTGGCAGCCGACTTAACAATTTTACTACGCGCATACAGAGCGTTAGAGCAACGCGATAAAACATTATTAAATGCACCCAGTATGCTTACATATCGCGACCCATTAGCTGGCATTATTGTTGGATTTAGAACTGCGTTGGTGTTTTCTATCGGCGCATTTATTTGGATTAATACAGGTTCTTCAGCTGCATTATTAATTATGATATTACCGGTCATATTTTCGATAATGCTGGCGCGAATACCCTTGGCTATTTTACAGGTGGTAATAAAGCGTTTATTGGTAGGCGTGGTGGTTGCTGCTTTTGTAACTATTTTTTATGCTTTAAATTTATTGTCGCAAAGTGGTGGGCAATTAGAAATATTGCTATTTGTATTAGCAGGGCCTTATTTTCTGGGTTTACTGCTGCTAGCTGATCAACAAACATTGCCATATGGCTTGGGGTTTTGTATCCCATTTACGATTTTGGTAAGACCCAGTACCGATATGAGCCTTGCGTTTTCAATCGATTATACACTTAGCTCTGCAATTGCTATTTTTGCTGGCGTGAGTATTTTATTTTGGATTTTTCAGTTATTCACAGGACCAAGTGTTCAGTTACTTGTTCATCGTGTTTTTAAGGCTACCTATAAAGATTTACTTGAAATAAATACCCATCAAACTCCGAGTATTTGGTATAACCGCCGAATGGCAGATAGGTTAATCCGCTTAACTAATTACGATCAGGGCTCACACTCACGCGCTATTACTGATCTTGCACTAACCGGTCTAAACTTAGGGCATGCGTCAGTGCGATTAAAAGCAATTTGCGAAAATCTTGCAGGTAATACAAAGCTAAAATACTTAAATGAGTGGCAACGCACGTTGGCTGATGCATTTATGCTGGCTACCAAAGGTAAGTTTGATGAAAAGTTTAAGCAAGCGTCAGATAACCTTTACGAGGAACTCGCAGCAATAGTTGATGATTCAAATCAATTAGAAGCCATAAAAGGAATGTTTATTCGCATTAATCTGACCTTTGAAAGAAGTGCCAGCAAGATAAATTAATCCCATTCGCTGCTTTTCGAGTTCAGATGTTATGTTGATATCTGTTATACTGGGCGGATAATTTTATGGGGCTGTTATGATTTCAAAAAACCAACTCAAGCTTATTCGCCAACTTGGCCAAAAAAAGTACCGAAAGCAATATAATCAATACCTTGTACAGGGGGGGAAAAACGTACTTGAGTTATTAAACAGCCCATTAAATGTGGTTAATATTTTTGCTACAAACGAATTTATAAGTACGTATCAAGGTAAATATCAGCACGCTAACTTTATTGAAGCAGATGAAGATGTTCTTACTAAAGCCAGTACATTAGTGAGTAATAATGCAGCTATTGCTATTGTTGATATGCCAAATGCAGAGCTACCTAAAGCCAATGGCTTAATACTCGCGCTTGATGGCGTGTCAGACCCAGGTAATTTAGGCACAATAATTAGAGTGGCTGATTGGTACGGCATTAAACATATAGTAACCAGTACCGACAGCGCTGACGCTTACAACCCTAAAACAATTAGCGCCACTATGGGCTCGTTTGTAAGGGTATCGGTAAGCCAAGTAGATTTACCTGATTATTTACAGTCTTTAAACCTACCTGTTTACGGTGCTTTTTTAGATGGACAAAGTGTACATAAAACCCAGTTTACGGGCTCAGGTGTTTTACTAATGGGCAGTGAGTCGCATGGTATACGCGAGGCATGTGCAAAGTTAGTGACCGATAAAATAACAATACCAGCGTTTGGTGGAGCAGAATCGCTAAATGTGGCAATGGCTACTGGTATTATTTTAGATAACTTTAAACGCCAAGCTTAACTTTTTAACTATTTATGAGTTAAATTGTTTGTAATCAATAACAACAATAAATTGGTAATAACAATAAGATGCGCTTAAGCACTATTAAATTAGCGGGCTTTAAATCCTTTGTAGAGCCCACTAAAATTCCATTTCCTGATCAAATGACGTGTGTTGTAGGCCCCAATGGCTGTGGCAAATCTAACGTTATAGATGCAGTGCGATGGGTGCTAGGTGAAAGCTCTGCTAAAAACCTGCGTGGCGATGCCATGACCGACGTTATTTTTAATGGTTCAACTAATCGTAAAGCCATATCACAAGCTTCTGTAGAGCTTGTTTTTGATAACGATAAAGGTAGCTCTTCGAATACATTTGCCGACAGAAACCAAATTGCCATTAAGCGTTTAGTAACGCGCGACGGGCAGTCACTATATTTTTTAAATGGCAGCAAATGCCGTAAGCGTGATATTACTGATATATTTTTAGGTACAGGCCTTGGTCCGCGAAGTTATGCGATTATTGAACAAGGGATGATCTCGCGCTTAATAGAAAGTAAACCACAAGAATTACGCGTATTTTTAGAAGAAGCCGCTGGCGTTTCTAAATACAAAGAGCGCCGCCGTGAAACACAAACACGTATTAAAAGTACCCGCGAAAACCTTGAACGTTTACTTGATGTGCGCAAAGAGCTGCAAAGTCAGTTAGATAAATTGGCTGTGCAGTCGGTTGATGCAAAAAAATACCGAGAGTTAAAAGCGCAAGAACGAACGTTAAAAGGGCAAATTGCGGTTTTAAAATGGCAAAAGTTACATCAGCAGCAACTTGAAAAAAGCGCCCAAATTAAAAAACTTAATGATAAAATTTCGTTTTTTAAAACAGCTAATTCAGGGCATGACGATGTACTTGCAAGCTTAGAAGGGCAAGTACAAGCTCAGCAAGATAAACTAAGCGATGCACAGCACCAGCAACATGTAATACACACCGAGCTTACCCGCGCTGAGCAACAGCAAATAAATGTAAAGCAACAAACTCAAACGCTTAAACAAAATTTAATTAAATTACAGCAACGCCAAACCCATAGCACTGAGGTTAAAACGCAGCAGCAAATTGTGTGTGAACAACTTAATGAAGCCCTGCAAGAGGCAAGTGAAAACGCCTTAATATGTGAAGAGCAAGTTAGTGGGTTAACGCATGAGCTTGAGGACTTATTATCACTTAAGCAGCGCCGTAACACTCACTGGCAAGCTTTGTGTGAGCAACAGCAACAACTTAATAATAATGCGCAACTGCATAGCAGCCATATTAAGCAAACACAGCAGCAAATTGATCATGTTAACGAGAAAATTGATCAGTTAACTGCGCAGCTTACTGACTTACAAAGTAGCGATGTAGAACAGCAATTAGCGCAGCAAACACAGAAAACACAAACATTAACTCAAGAACTGGCCGCTAAACAAACAGCGCACACGCAGTGCAGTGCTAAGCTTGAAGTGCAAAATGAGCGTGTTAATAACTCACAAAAGCAATACTCAGCGCTTACTCAAACAATAAATGAATTAAAAGCCAGTATAACGGGGCTTAAAAGTACATTAGGGCTTGGTGAAGAAAGTGAAAGTACTAATGTTTTGTTTAATCAGCTAAGTGTAAAAGAAGGCTTTGAGCCCTTAATAGAGCAAGCACTTAAATCGCTAGAGCACCTAAATGTAAGTGAGCAGCAAGCTGATAATAGTGTGTGGCCAATTAGTACTAAGCACATTGCTGAAAATAGCTTAGCGGCATTTGTAAAAAGCGGCGTGTATCCAGAGCATTTAACGCGTATTGCTTATAGCGAGAGCGGTGATTTAACCCTGCTAAAAGATACTTTTTATACAGCCGTTATGGATAAAAAAGGTGCTTTATATGGTCGTAACTGGCATGTAAACGCCGATCGCAACGCCGAAAACTCATTACTTTTAAAACATAAGCAATTGCAGGATAAAGCTCAGCAGTTAACCAATGCCGAGGATGAGCTAAAACAAGTAACACACATTCGTGATGAACATACAGCTGATCAAATAAAGTTAATTAACGAGCAAAGCGAGCTAAAAGAAGCCATACATGAGCTTGCGCAAAATATAGCAGTAGCCGGTACGCGAAGCGATATGCTTGTGCAGCAAGTAGCGCACTTTAAGCTGCAACTAGAAAAGCTACAGCAGCAAAAGCTGCAGTTAACCACTCAGCATTTGCAATTAAATACCGTACTTGATGAACAAACTACACAATTTGAAGTGTTAAATGAACAGCAACTCAACTTAACGGATGAAGTAGACGCTGCAAATAGCCTGCGCTCACAAAGTGATAAAAATTATAGCGAAGCATTAAGTATGCTTGAGCAATATAAAACGCAAGCGCATAAGGCAACGCTCACTGAGCAAAAGGCACGCAGTGAATGGCAGTTAAGCCAAACCAAGTTGAGCCATGCAGAGCAAGAGCATGTTAGTGCCTCTGAAGGCGCACAAGAATTACTTAATGAAATAGAAGAACTACTTATACCAGAGCAAGAACTTGGCGATAAAATAACGCAGTTTTTAGCGCAGCATCAAAAAGGTGAACAGGCGCTGGTATTACTTCAAAAAGAATTAGTTCAAGCCAAAGAAAGCTTAAACACTAAGCAAGCAAGCCTTAAAAATTCACAAGGTGAGCTGGTGGGCTTGCAACAGCAACATCAAAAGCTAACAATTGAAGAACAAAGTTTACTAATAAAAGCGCAGCTTGCGCTCGAACCATTAGAAGATTTAAAGCAAAGTTTAAAAGCAATACTTGATGAATTACCTGATTCATTAAACTTAAGTGCAGCACAAAATCAGTTAGCCGGATTTACTAATCAGGTAGAAAAATTAGGCGCGGTAAATTTAGCGGCAATAGAAGAGTTTGATTTAGCTAAAGCGCGTAGTGATTATCTTGATAATCAATTAGATGACTTAACCAAAGCGTTAAGTACCCTTGAAGGGGCTATTCGTAAAATTGATAGTGAGACTAAAACACGCTTTAAAGCGACGTTCGATCAAGTAAATGAAGACTTTGCAGAGCTCTTTCCTAAAGTTTTTGGTGGCGGGAGCGCGTATTTAGAATTAACCAGTGACGATTTACTCGAAAGTGGTGTTAGTATTATGGCACGACCACCGGGTAAGAAAAATTCAACAATTCATTTGTTAAGTGGTGGAGAAAAAGCGCTGACCGCATTATCATTAGTGTTTTCTATATTCAGGCTCAATCCAGCTCCTTTCTGTATGCTGGACGAAGTGGATGCACCATTAGATGATGCCAACGTTGTGCGTTTTTGCCGTTTGGTTGAAGAAATGTCACAATCTGTGCAGTTTATTTATATTAGTCATAATAAAATTGCGATGGAAATGGCGGGTAGATTAACGGGTGTTACTATGGCAGAACCTGGCGTATCGCGTATGGTTGCTGTAGATATAGAACAAGCTGTGCAACTTGCACACGTATAAATTTTTATAACAAGTGTATTAGTTTTTAATTAATATACAGGCTTTAGGCATATCAAATAATAAAAGGTGAGGGGATGGCCGAACAATTAAGATGGGTTTTAATCGTTATCAGTGTAGTTGTCATTGGTGGTTTATTAATACATGGATTGTGGTCTGTTAGAAAAAAAGACCGCCCAGAAATATCGGATAATGAACGGGTTGAGCCATTACAAGAGAGCGCACCGGCTTCATCTAAACCGTTTCGTACTGAGGCTGAGCCAAAAGAGCCTATGCACAACGAACGTGATGAGCCGCAATTTGGTGAGCTTAACTTTGATGAAAATGAGCCGCAAATTGATACGAGCGCCCCAGAAGTTCCTATTGAAGATGACTTAGAAATAGTTGATGACCTAGAAGCAAAAGAGCAAAGCGCTGAAGAAGCACCAGCCCAAATGTCTGACTTTGTTATTGTGCATATTCAAATGCCAGAAGAGCTTAGCATGCAAGGTAGTAAATTATTGCCAGCAGTTAACACTTTAGGTTTTAAATATTCTGAGGAAGGCTTTTTTAATCGCCACTTAGATCCGGCTGGTCAAGGCCCTGTTTTATTTAGATTAGTAAATATGTACAACCCTGGTACGTTCGATATTGATAATATGGAACAATTTAGTACCGCTGGGGTAAGCTTATTTATGACATTACCTTGCGACGGCGATGGCTTAGCTGCATTTAATATGTTGCACAGCGCAGCTAAAAAATTAGCGGATGAGTTTGGTGCGCAAATTTTAGATGCCGAACGAAATGAAATGACCGTAGATCGCGTTAGGCAATATGTTGAACAGGTTCGTTCTTTTTCAGCGTAAATATCGCGTACATTATATTTTTGTAAGCCACTGGACGGTGAATCGTCAAAGTGGCTTTTTTTATGTTTATTGAGGTTTAAATGTCTAGCAGCATTAGTGAGCAAGTTAATCATCTTCGTACCACATTAGAGCAGCACAATTATAATTATTATGTGCTCGACACCCCTAGTATTCCTGATTCTGAATACGATAGGTTATTACGCGAACTAAGCGCACTAGAGATGCAGCACCCAGAATTTTTAACCGCTGATTCACCTACTCAAAAAGTAGGTGGTGCGGCGCTAAGTAAATTTGAGCAAGTAGCGCATAAAGTGCCCATGTTATCGCTTGATAATGCCTTTAGTGAAGAAGAGTTCACTGCGTTTAATCGCCGTATAAAAGAGCGTTTAATGAGTACCGATGAACTTACATTTTGTTGTGAGCCAAAGCTTGATGGTTTAGCTGTATCGATTATTTATCGCGATGGTGTGCTTGTACAGGCAGCTACTCGAGGCGATGGTTTTACTGGTGAAAACATTACTCAAAATGTAAAAACAATTCGTAATGTACCCCTTAAGTTACGTGGCGATTATCCAAAAGAACTAGAAGTGCGCGGTGAAGTATTTATGGACAGCGCGGGCTTTGACAAATTAAACAGTGAAGCTGAGAAACGTGGTGATAAAGTATTTGTTAACCCACGTAATGCCGCAGCAGGGAGTTTGCGTCAACTCGACTCTAAAATTACCGCCAAACGGCCACTTATGTTTTACGCTTACAGTACCGGGCTTGTTGCTGATGGCAATATTCCTGAGGATCATTATCAGCAATTAGAAAAGTTGACTGATTGGGGGTTACCGCTTTGCCCTGAAACAAAACTAGTCGAAGGCCCACAAGCAGCGCTTGAGTATTACAGCGATATTTTAACGCGCCGTGGTGAGCTTAAATATGAAATTGATGGCGTAGTAATAAAAATAAACCAAAAGACCTTACAAGAGCGTTTAGGCTTTGTAGCGCGTGCTCCTCGCTGGGCTATTGCGTATAAGTTTCCGGCGCAAGAGGAAATAACCCAACTACTTGATGTTGATTTTCAAGTCGGTCGTACTGGCGCCATTACACCGGTCGCACGTTTAAAGCCTGTTTTTGTGGGTGGCGTTACCGTATCAAATGCAACGCTTCATAACAGTGATGAAGTTGCACGTTTAGGCGTAAAAGTAGGCGATACAGTTATTATTCGCCGCGCAGGGGACGTGATCCCGCAAATAACTCAAGTTGTGCTTGAACGCCGCCCTGATGATGCACGCGATATAGAATTTCCTGTAACATGCCCGATTTGTGATTCCCATATTGAAAAAGTAGAAGGCGAAGCTGTAGCTCGTTGTACTGGCGGGCTTGTATGTCCTGCACAGCGTAAGCAGGCTATTAAGCATTTTGCTTCTCGCAAGGCACTAGATATAGATGGCCTTGGCGATAAAATTGTTGATCAGCTAGTCGATAGAGAGCTTATAAAAACACCTGCTGATTTGTTTATATTAAAACAAGGGCATTTTGAGTCGCTTGAACGTATGGGACCTAAGTCAGCTAAAAACTTAGTAACAGCACTTGAAGAGGCTAAAGGCACTACGCTTGCTAAGTTTTTATACTCTTTGGGTATTCGTGAAGCCGGTGAAGCAACAGCACAAAATTTAGCAAATCACTTCCTATCCCTTGAAAATGTAATAAATGCCAGCATTGATAGTTTAACGCAGGTGAGCGATGTAGGCGAAATAGTAGCTGCTCATGTTCGTGGTTTTTTTGATGAAGAGCATAATTTAGCAGTTGTTAATGCGCTTATAGATCAAGGTGTAAATTGGCCAGCACTAAGTGCACCTTCTGAGGAAGAACAGCCGCTTGCTGGGCTTACATATGTACTTACAGGTACGCTTAATACACTTAATCGTAATGATGCTAAGGCACGCTTACAGCAACTAGGCGCCAAAGTATCGGGTAGTGTATCGGCTAAAACAGATGCACTAGTAGCAGGTGAAAAAGCAGGTTCAAAATTAACTAAAGCGCAAGACCTAGGTATCGAAATACTAACTGAAGACGATTTGATTAAACTTTTGGAAAAATATCATGGATAGTGTTTTACATTTTTTAAATACACTGCAGTTAAGTACTGGGCAATGGCTACTTGGTTACGTAAATAATATAGCTATGTTATTTACGGTATGCTTAGTGTCATTATATGCAAACGATGTGATCAAACTAACAAAAAGTACGGTTTCCCGGTATAACTTTGTCGTTAGAGTGTTGTGTTTTGTATTAATTACCGCTTTTGGCTTTGGTTTTATGGTTGTTTGGTTAAGCCCACTTATAGCTAAAGGTTTGTTATTCTTTGGAAAAAAATGGCTGACAGTCACACTCATAATCGCATTTTTTGTCCTTGGTACAATTGCAGATAAAAAAAATCAATTATGAGCCGATATGGACCCGAATACTGGGATAAGTATGGGAGCTACCGGACGCCTGTTGCATTTCATTTAAGTGTGCTTGTGTTATTACGCAGTTATTTTATTTGGGTTATTGCGGCTTTAAGCCGCAGACCCGAATTGGATTTAATGTCGCTATTTTTTAAAAATAAAAATGACTTCTTTGTCGCAATCGCGATTGGAAGTATTGCAATAATACCGACTATTTTATTTTGTTTACGCAGACCCCGAGACTCACACAGTACGAGTGATAGGTTAGCAAAAATATGGCGACATATGCGCTGGCCTCTTATTTTATGTGCCGTTGTTGATTTAACATGGTTAAGCATTCAAGCAGCGCATAGCCATTATCGATTTTCACCATTTTTAGCCATACAAATGATGATTGTTTTATGGGTACTGTGGTATTTGGTAAAAAGCCGTTATTTAACTGTTTTTTTTAATGATTGGCCTGAGCCGACAGAAAAAGCATGAGAAGAAAAAAAGTTACTTAAATAGGACTGGTTGTGGACGCTGTAAATAAAAAAATAGCGATAGCGGTTTCGCTAATAGGGCTTGTACTTATTATTTTAATGATTAGCACTGAGCTTTTAGAGTTTATGTGGTTTAAAGTGTTATTTGGATTATGGACATTTATTTTTTGTTCAAGTATTTATAGACTTACCCCGCTATTTAAATCAAGAAATAGGTTAGAAGATTTTATTCAACGAGATGCCCAGCACTTATTACTTTTTAGTTTGATGGGATTTTTTGATAAAAAGCACGGTCCTGATTGGTTAGTTATTGAGAGTATCGAACGTATAACAACTAAGGATGACGAGCTAATAATTTATAGTAATAACGAGCGTCAAATGAGTGTTAGTTTGCCTGTAAAAAAAGCAGAACTAGCTAGTTTTATTAAACGAATACTTACCGATTCAGAAAAGCAAAACATTACCTTTGATTAGGCTGATCTTCGCTCTATTCAAAAACGTAATATTTGGTGATATTTTTCTATAAATTTAGAAAGTACCGCTAATCAACTATTCAATGAGGTTATTATGTTGAAGTGGAATGATGTTATTAATTTTGCCACTAACGGCAATCCTACCCCGAGTAAAAAAGTAGTCAAAACTGATGAGCAGTGGCGGATGCAACTATCAGAAGATGAATATTACGTAACACGTAAAAAGGGAACAGAGCGCCCAGGTAGCTCGGGTAGTTGTACATTGCTCGAACCTGGAAAGTATGTGTGCATTTGCTGTGATAATCTATTATTTGATGCAGATGAAAAGTTTGATAGCGGTACAGGTTGGCCGTCATTTACGCAACCTGCAACAATTGAAGCAACTGGTTACGTAAGCGATACAAGTCATGGTATGCAGCGCATAGAGGTGGTTTGTAACGTGTGTGATTCGCACTTAGGTCATATATTTCCAGATGGTCCATTGCCAACAGGTTTACGTTATTGCGTTAATGCTGCATCAATGAAAAAACTCTAATATTTTATTTATTAGCGTTTTGAATATCTAAATTCGTTTCTTTTGCTATGTGCAAAATCTTATCTAAACGCTGCGTCTGATCTTCTTGTAATTTAGCTTTATCAAGAAGGGCGTAGCATCTTTTAGCAAGTTCTATATTGAATAAACTGCCAGATTGCTTGGTTGAATCAAATAAACACTGTAATAAATTAAGTGCGATACTTTGATTACGAGGCATAACCCTAAATGCTTGTGTAAAAGCTTCCAGAGCAGTATTTAATTGGCCTCTATTAAATTGATGAACGGCATGGTTGTTAAGTTCTTTCGGACCCATTTTAATATCGCGTCGCTCACTTTGTTGTTGTTGAATATAACGTAAGTAAGTAGTGTCGTTAATTGTCGGATGCCTTTCGCAGTGACTAATTATTTTAGTAAATAAGGTCTGCGCCTTTTGATGAAAGCCTAATTCATGAAACGCCTTTGCTTTATCAAGTGCGCCATCAACCGATCGGATATGAGTATCGTCATCATCAAGCTGTTCAATTAGCTTTTTAGCTTTTTGGTGCTCGTCTTTTAAATAATGAAGTCGTGCATTAAGTACATCAATTTGAGCTTGATTTGCATTATTTGGAAATTGTTTTTTTAAATCATTAATGTACTGATTAGTTTGCCTTGAAATTCGCTGTATTTGGTCGGTTTGATCCGTCGTTAACGCAAAGTCGATACCAGCACGAGCTGCATTTAAATATACATCCGGGTGGTCGTGTATTGAGTGTTTTGCAAAGGTGGCTATATTTTTTTGAGTTAAATAGCTTTTTTCGTAGTCGTGATTAATTAGCGACACATTACTTAGCGATTTTTGACGTGTGATATTTCGCGGTGCAATTTCTGCTGCTTGACTTAAAAAGCTTTGCGCTAGCTCAAACTGATTTAGTTTTATTTCTAATCTACCTAATAAATCAAGGGCTACTAAACGAGTTTCTTGGCGCTCTAACATTGTTTTGAGCATTCGCTGCGCCAAAATATGTTCGTTATTAGCTATAAGTGCCTCTACTAAGCCCACTTTTGCCCAAGCAAATTTTTGAATATCGAGAACAGATTTAAAAAAGTCTTTTGCATCTTGAGCGCGTTTTAAGCGAAGTAGGGCATCGCCTTTTAAACGCAGTAGGATAGGGCTGTAACTATTATTTTTTTTATCTAGAGTGGTATCAATAAATTTAATAGCTTTTGAATCGTTACCATCATCAATTAGTGAATACACTGTTTCTAAATCGTGTTTACGCTTTAAAATTCGTTCAATGCGTGTTTTGAGCTCTTGCACTGTAAAAGGTTTGACTAAAAAGTCATCAGGCTGAAGTTCAAGAACACTATGAACGAGTGAGCCACTTGTTTCTGCTGAGATGAAAATAAACCCAGTCGAACTTTTTATAAGGTGTTTTACACGTAGCTCTTCATAAAGTTGGTAGCCATCTTGGTGTTTATTTAAGTTAAATGAACAAACTATTAGATCAAATTCTTCACTTAAACACTGCTCTTTTGCAGAGTTTGCATGATCGGCAAAGCGCAACTGCCGAAAGCCAAGCCTTTCTAACGATTGTTTCATATAGCTTTGAGCAAGTGGCTGCTCCTCTACTATAAGTATTTTGGCTTTTGCATAGATCTTAGTTGGCATTGGCTTAAGCGTTATTGTATTTAACACAGACTATAATCAACAGTTTAACGCCTTACAAGGGAATTTAAATGATAGGTGTATTTATTAGGTACTTAATTTTTACTAGTACGTTTATCTAACTACGAAAGTACTGAGCCGAATAACATAATTAAAAACTAAATAAGTAAAATGGATAACTCTAATTTGATGAGTGCTTTGATATAGAAATTTAGATTTTAATAAAAATATGAAATGCATTTAAGGTAAAAAGAGTAGTTAAATGTATTTAATATGGGAAGAAAGAGTTATTACTAGAGAAGTTATTATTTAAAGAGTTGTCTGGTGGTACTTATATGTGGTGGGTGATACTTGGCTTGAATCAGTGACCCTTGCCATTATTTGTAAAGGGAGGCGATGCTCTCTTTTCTTACAACTGAGTTAATTACACGAATAGGATTTTTACGATAAATAGTCAGAAGAATTAAGATTAGATGATGTAGAGGTGCTTATATGTGGTGGGTGATACTGGACTTGAACCAGTGACCCTCGCCTTGTAAGGGCGATGCTCTCCCAACTGAGCTAATCACCCACATATAATAGGTATGCCTGCTATTTAATTCTTTATTATCAATAAACCGCTTGATGTAATTTGGTGGGTGATACTGGACTTGAACCAGTGACCCTCGCCTTGTAAGGGCGATGCTCTCCCAACTGAGCTAATCACCCAAATTACATTTTAATATGCACCACTGTAAGTAGTGGTGGGTCGTACTGGACTTGAACCAGTGACCCTCGCCTTGTAAGGGCGATGCTCTCCCAACTGAGCTAACGACCCATATTAAATTTTAAAACGCGACTATTGATCTAATAATAGGTTTATATGTGGTGGGTGATACTGGACTTGAACCAGTGACCCTCGCCTTGTAAGGGCGATGCTCTCCCAACTGAGCTAATCACCCACATATAAATTAAAACGCTACTATTAAAATAAATAGTACTGGACTTTAACCAGTGAACTTCGCCGTTACTTGTAAATAGCGGTGATGCTCTCTTTTTTCTAACTGAGCTAATCACCCATTTAGATTTTTGTAATATACACCATTTAAAAAATGGTGGGTCGTACTGGACTTGAACCAGTGACCCTCGCCTTGTAAGGGCGATGCTCTCCCAACTGAGCTAACGACCCATATTACATGCTACTACCTATACAGATAGTACTGGACTTTAACCAGTGAACCTCGCCATCTTTTATTAAAAGCGGTGATGCTCTCTTTTCTTGTAACTGATCTAACGACCCATATTACAATTTTAGTACGCAACTATTAATATAATAATAGCTTTTATATGTGGTGGGTGATACTGGACTTGAACCAGTGACCCTCGCCTTGTAAGGGCGATGCTCTCCCAACTGAGCTAATCACCCACATATAAATTAAAACGCTACTATTAAAGTAAATAGTACTGGACTTTAACCAGTGAGCTTCTCCATTACTTGTAAGTAGCGGTGATGCTCTCTTTTTCTAATTGAGTTAACAACCCATATAGAATTTAGATGTGAACACTTATAAAAAGTGGTGGGTGATACTGGACTTGAACCAGTGACCCTCGCCTTGTAAGGGCGATGCTCTCCCAACTGAGCTAATCACCCACATCTAAACAACATCACATTGCTGCGTTGTTGTGGGGCGCTATTATAGATAGAGTTGGAAATGTGTCAACACTTGAATGATAAAAATGTACTGAGTGAAGATTTTATAAACAATAGGATACAGTTGAAGTCTATTTTATCGTCAAATTTAAGATTGCAGTTCAAATAAGCACCTAAAAGTGAGTAGGGAGTTGTAATAGTACGTAGCTCATTGTCTTTTTATTGGTATCACTTTTCATTGTTATGAACAAAATGGATTAATATTAGGATTAGTTATTTAGTTAATAGGGCAGGCCCTTAGAATAAAATTAATCTAAATTTCTCAAAGTGAGTGAATTAATAGCACTTTAACTCTCTTTTTATACTTACTTTATTTAACAAGCCAGCCCTAGCTAACTCGTAAAGATGCATTCTTCAGTAATAGCCTTCGATTTAAAACTGGATAGATCAGATATCATTACTATCTTGTACGCAGAATCATAAGGCGCCGTAGTTCCTCTATTCAAAAATAAGCGAGCATTTCTAAATTAAACTTATCTAGTAATAGAGTGAAGATGACGATACTTACAGATTTATATTTAAGCCTTGTTGTTTTGCAACCGGTTAAAAGATTAAGATGATTAGTAAGGTCTAATTTGGAAGTTTTTTAAATAAGTTCAATTTGCATATAAATGTATACCTTTTCTTTGATACAACTTTGTTGCATCAATTAGGGGGAGTAGGGCTAGATTGAGTATTCGCTGCAATATAGTGATGTTATTATAAGCAATAGGGCTAGAATCTTATTCAAATTGTATTTTTTAGCACGCTTGATAGCCAGTTTGTTGAAAATTAAACCATTTAAATAAAGCTAGGTAAAAAACTGTTGACTTTATTTTGGGTGGTGCATAGAATGCGCCCCGCACTAAGCGATACACGATGTGTTTATCACGACGGGTATTGATTAAGTTGGGGCCATAGCTCAGCTGGGAGAGCGCTTCGCTGGCAGTGAAGAGGTCTGCGGTTCGATCCCGCATGGCTCCACCAAAAATTAGTGTTTTGTCCTAGGGTAGCAGTTTTCTGTGTCCCCATCGTCTAGAGGCCTAGGACACCGCCCTTTCACGGCGGTAACAGGGGTTCGAATCCCCTTGGGGACGCCACTTAACTTTTATTGGTTAAAGGCGGTTTTACCGAGAAAATAGCGTCACAATTAAAGCTCGAGTCTTTACTTGTATTAAACGCAATTACCTTAAAGCTCATGATGTGAGTTAAACTTATCAACTGTCCTAGTGACACATTTATGTGTCCCCATCGTCTAGAGGCCTAGGACACCGCCCTTTCACGGCGGTAACAGGGGTTCGAATCCCCTTGGGGACGCCACTTACTATTTTAATAGTGGGTGCAGTGTTATTAAGAAAGCTCGTCTGAAACGAGTCTAAAAATTCAGTTGTCCTAGTGGCACATTTATGTGTCCCCATCGTCTAGAGGCCTAGGACACCGCCCTTTCACGGCGGTAACAGGGGTTCGAATCCCCTTGGGGACGCCACTTACTTATTTTAATAGGGAAGTGCAGTGTTATTAAGAAAGCTCGCCTGGAACGAGTCTAAAAATTCAGTTGTCCTAGTGACACATTTATGTGTCCCCATCGTCTAGAGGCCTA
>NZ_JARDAK010000025.1:0-44697 GCF_056470645.1 Pseudoalteromonas sp. TP27
TCGTCAAATTTGGCGACCTTTTTCTTAGCTGGTGATCACGTTTTAATTCAAATATAGCTAAAACGAGTCATAACTTCATTGTCATGTGACATTAAGGCAGACCCTAATGTCATCTATTTGTTGATTGATCTATTTAAAAATGTCTTTAAGTGAAGAACGACAAGTTTCTTTATCTTCATCAGTTAAATCTTTATAGGCAATTTTAAGATCGTTAATCAAAGTGTATAAAGATTCAGGGATCCTCATTTGACGTGTTGGCTCTTCTTTCTTCCTTCCTGCGTTTAGGCGTACACCACCATGTTGAGAAGTTAGAAAATAAGATTTCAAGTTGTCAGTAATTGGATTTATTGATTGATAAAGAATGTCCATTTCATCGTGAATTTTCGTACTTAAAGAATACGGAATAACATCAAAATCTTCTTTGCTCGTTGCTAATTCATCATATAAATCATTCAGTTTAATAGCGTAACCATGCAATAATTCAATGGCTTCATTAATATAAATATCTTTTTCTTCTGATTTTATTTTAATCAAGAAAATTTTGTAATATCCATTCAACAGACCAAGTAGATATGGAAAGTCCTTACATTTATCGTCTGGTATGTCTTTATTCATTTCAGAGATAAAATTCTGCGCAGAATCATACATATCATCATTTTCAGACATATATAGCTTAGATAATATTTCATAATAAGTTTTTTCATAATACAACCTATCAGTCAAATCACTATCAGTTAAAATGTATTCAAACGTGGTAATGTTTTTCTCATACACATTTATATAATGCTTATAAAAATCAATTGAAAATTCCATAATTAACCCCTTTATTTATATGAGTTGATTATACCTTATAATCTTGATTATTGCACCATAAATCATATTTAAGCCAGTATACATATCGTCAATATGTATAATACATTATGGGGATATGTTTAATTGGTAAGGAATAATGAAATTTAGTCGTGTCAAAGAAGGTGAGTTTAAGCGTCTAGTTGAGACTAAAACGATAACCACTCTTATTGCTCAAGAGTCGAATAATGAACACAATAAGTTTTCACTATTTGGTATCGATGAAAAAAATCAACTTGGTTATGCTGTTCGTCATGGCCGTGTTGATGAGCTAAGAACGTGGCGATTAGATATGTTAAGTGCGTCTGTTAAATCATTAGGATTTAAGTCAATAGAAGTCTATTTTTCTAAATAAAATAGAGAAAAAGTAAAACATGGGTGCTTGTGGCCTATACCTCACAGTCTGAAATCGGGTAGCAGCTTTACTCTGCTACCCGTCCAGCTCTACTCTGCTTCGTAGGCAAGTGTTGCCAGTATTACCGCGCTCCCATTTTTGATTTGAAGCTCACAAAGTGACCCTCTTACCATCCATGTGAAACACAGGATCGTTAAACAAATAACAATCAAGCCCGTTAAGGCGGATTTTTTCGGCATTTTACTTGCCCCTTATCAAAATAGAGGCTAAGATCAGTTCTGCGAAGATACATCACTTAAACCTCGTTAGTTAATGAAAATTAAACTTTCGGGGTTTTTGTTTATCTACCGTCTACAAAACTTGCGTTATGCTTTCGGTTGATAGCCAAAAGCACCCACCGATATTCTACATTAAACACTTTCTATTATCCTAGTTTTTCATTTACTTATCTTTAAATATCGTCATTTCTAGCTCAGTTTATGCCTTATAACTACCGTTTTTTCTGTGAAAATATATGTAGTATTTTCCTACAGTGTTGTAATTTGTTATAGATATTTCAGGGCTATAATTGGTTTTTATTCCCAATGTTAGAGCTTCTATTTTTTATGTAGGGCGTTTTTTTCTATCGAAAAAGGGTCATTTCCTCGCTGCGCTCGTCCTCCGATAACCCCTATCCGTAAGAAACAAGTTTCAACGGCTAGGGGGTTCCTGTCGTCATTCTCCCCAACGCAAAAGCCAGAGCCAAAATCAAGAGCTTTCACTTCTCTTTCTAAGTGCTTGTAATCGCTGATAGTGGTTTCATTGCGTCATTGTTTTCCCTATGTGTGCTTTTTCATTTCGTCTAGCTACTTCCTGTTGACCGTCTCCTATCAGAACCTCCCTTGCAATAGTTCGCTTCGCCGCGTTGCGCTTTTGCAAGGCAGAACCATGTTAGGAGATCGGACAGTCAGGCGACGACGAAGATGAAAAATCACTTAAACATAGGAAAAACAGCCATGACACATTTATATGAACGCATCCCTATTTGATAGAGCATAATTGTAAATTTTGACAAATTAGGTGAGACGGCAGTTTTATATTCGGTCTATATGGCAGACTTATGCTGCCGACCCTGATGATTTCCGCTGCTTTGCTCCTCATTTCAACCTCGGATTTTATAATCCAATAAGTCATTCAGGTTTAACAAAGCTCGGGCTTACCATTTTGTCATCATTACTTATGCGTCTATACAAATTCTTTCTTAATTAAAACTTAATTTTGTAATGCTGGTTCATAATCTCTTTCGTGAGCTAATAATGCCCAAACAATTCGTGCTGTTTTATTTGCTTGAGCAATGATTGCTACATTTTTTGGTCGTCGTGAGGCTAATTTTATAAGCCAATTATTTTTGTCTTTGCTGTGACTCATAACAGATCTTGCTCCATGAACAAGTAATTTTCGGAGATATCCATCTCCTCGTTTACTTATTCCGTGTAAATTAATTCGTCCGCCCGTACCTGTTTGCCTTGGTACTATACCTAACCAAGCTGAAAATTCGCGTCCAGACTTAAAACTCTTTGGATCTCCCATTGAGGCAACTAATGCAGTCGCTGTTAACACTCCAATTCCGGGTACTTGAGCTGCTCTCTGGCAGGCTGCATCTTGATTAAACCAAGCTTTTAATTGTTGCTCTATAAATTTAACCTCGTCATCAATATTACAAATCCGTTGCCATTGATTATGAAAACTGTCCATTAACATTTTAGGTAAACGCTCATCCAGTCGAGCTAAACAGGCAGGGAGTTTATCTTTTAAAGCGGCTCGCCCTAGAGGTAAAACCTCACCAAATTCAGTAAGTAGACCTCTTAATCCATTAATTTGTGCTGTACGGAACGTGACTAATTGCTCTCTCATTCTATGTATAGCCAATATAGCTTGTTGCTCTTCTGTTTTTATAGCTACGAATTTCATATCTGGTTGTTGCATGGCTGTCCAAATAGCGCGAGCATCTGCGATATCATTCTTATTACCCACAACAAATGGTTTAACTTTACATGCTGGGAGTAATCTTATGCTGTGTCCCATACTTGCTAATTGACGTGACCAATGATGTGCCCCTCCGCATGCCTCCATACCTATTACACAAGGGTTTATATTTGCAAATTGTTGTAAGAATTTTGCTCGCTTTACTTGTTTTGAGTGGGTTTCTCCAGTTTCAGTATCAACCCAATGAATTTGAAAAACTTGTTTTGCGAGATCAACGCCAAATATAGATGATTGCATATTAGGTACTCCAGTGCTTGTCGTGAACAATATTTAATCATAATGCAGCATTAGATATTGTGAGTTTGTTTGATTATTTCCACCTAAGTTAAGGGGGATGCGTTCATATCATTTCAACCACTATCAACTCAACAATCACTAAAGAAACAGAAGCGACTAAAGCAAAAGCAGGCTCTCTCAAATCTGAAATGGTTAAAAAGCGTAAAACAACAAAAAAACGCGCAGTCGTTAAAGTATCTAAAGACATTTATCAAATGGTGACGGATCGCATTATTGCAGCACTAGAAAGTGGGGTTAAACCGTGGGCGTGTCCGTGGGATAGAACCAATGAATGTTCAATGTTACCAATGAACTTTAAAACAAAAGCGAATTATTCAGGGGTAAATATTCTATTGCTTTGGAGTGAAACGGTAATGAAAGGTTTCTCAAGCCCTTACTGGTTGACCTATAACCAAGCCGTTGAGCTAGGCGGTAACGTTATCAAAGGCCAAAAAGGAACCGCAATTATCTATTATAAAAATTGGGAAAAAGAAAACGACGACGGAAAAACTGAAATTATCCCAATGTTAAAAACCTTTACTGTGTTTAATCTTGACCAAGTGGAAGGCATCGAAAAGCCAGCGGTTGTTGTGGCAGAAGTAAGAGAGAAAAACGAATTTGTAACGTTAGATCATGTAGTCGAGGCCATTAATGCAACAGGAATTAAAATCAATCATTGTGGTATTCGTGCGTTTTATTCGTCTGCACATGATGAAATTACATTGCCGATGGTTGATCGTTTTAATTCTTCTTATGACTATTACGCGACCACATGGCATGAGTTGGTTCATGCAACAGGCCACAAAACCCGTTTAGATCGTAATTTAAAAAATAGCTTTGGCTCTAAAGATTATGCGTTTGAAGAATTGATCGCAGAGTTAGGCGCAGAGTTCTGCTGTGCTGATTTGGGGATTGTGGGTGAGGTTCAACATGAAAGTTATATCGCAAGCTGGCTAGAGCGTTTGAATGGCGATAAGAAGTTTATTTTTAAAGCCGCCAGTCAAGCAAGTAAAGCGCATCAATGGCTAATTAAGCGATAAAAAAAGAAAAGGCTTAAAGTCCCCCCATTACAAGCAACTTTAAGCCTAAACCACTTAACTAACATAAGGAATATAAAATCATGACTGATATTTGTCAATGTGAAATTTTACCGATCCCGTTTGAGCTAGGAAAAGTCGTGTTAACACAAGGCATTAACCAGTTAATTCAGGGAGATCATGAAAAACTTAAACCATTTTTAGATCGTCATTACTCGTGTGATTGGGGGACAACGTGCGAGGAAGACAGTTTACTTAATAATGAGGCGACGCATAACGGCGATCGCATTATGTCGCAATATAATTATGATGATATTCAAATTTGGATCATTACCGAATGGGATCGTAGTGCAACTACGGTTTTATTATCGAGTGAATATTGATTAATAGATAGTTAAATCCCCTTACTTTTGAGTAAGGGGATTTTTTGAAAAAATCTTTTCCACATACCCACAATCGGCTCACGAGAGGGGGTGAATGTCTCTTACCGCCTCATGTGGATATGTGGAAAAGAGTCCGCACTTTTACGGTGATTTTATCTGTTGTTTTTTACTGTAGTGTCGTTTTTTACTACAGTTATTTTAAGTGATGCAATATACTACTGTGTAGTAAATTACTGCATATTATTTTTGAAAGGGTAAATCGAAAATGTTGTCACAAAAAGAGCACTTAGAGCTGATTGTACTTAGGTTTATTGATGCGCACGTAGATTTGTACGGTGAGTTTAACGTCCCGTTTATCGCTGATACGTTTCGTATTCACCGAGCAACCGCGAGTGCCATTGTCACAAAATATAAGAAGAAAAAACCAAGTAATTTAATCTATGATTTGAGAAAAAAGAAGTACGTGAAGGGCTATACCTTTGAGAAGGTATTTTTAATGAATGAACGCTCATTATCGTATCTGAACGCGATTGATGTGATTTATTCCAGTTAAAAAAAAGCCGAGCATTTAGGGGTGCTCGGCAAAAGTAACATGAACCTGAAAATAAAGCGTGTGTACCTAAGTGGTAGCACAATAAGAGTGTAGTAATTCACTGCAAACAATACACAACGACTATTTAGGCTAGTAAACAGTCGTTACGTTGATTGTATTTCAACTTATGTGACTTGGGTATCATTATTTTCAGGTTATGATTTTCGGTTATGCTCAGCGATTTTGTCATTAATCGCTTGGCTTCCTTTGGTTTGCTGTGGCGAGGCTTGCGCATTGCCTTTGCTTACCTGATTCGCTTGCTGGTCAGCCCATGAATCCCGTTGTGGAGTTTCTTTGTTATATTCTTTCTTACTTTTTTGTGGGCCACTTAGCAACTTCATGGCAGCAGCGGCAGGAGCCATAGCCTCTTTAAACGTTAAAGAGCCAGACGCAAAACCACCAGCCAGTGAGCCTGATAGATTCGGGATTTGTTTGACTACCCACGTTAGTATGGCCGCTACAACGGAGATTTGAACCATTACCCCTGTCGGGTTAATGCCTTCAACAGTTGGGTTGTTCTTACCGATAAAGGTACTGATGATTTCTATTGCCATTGAAATGATGATAACCCCGAATATTTGCACCAATACATTTTCTACGATTTTAGTTACCCATGAATCAAAGAACTTGCGAGTGATTGGGAATAGCGCAAAAGCAATGAATAGTGGTCCAATTACAAACAACATGGTTAATAAAAATTTGGTTCCGATAATGATGATGGCCGAAATAATGGTCAACACACAAACCACAGCCAGAATAACCACAGCAACGAGTAACCACACATAATCCCCCCAACTTACTTTTTTGATGCAGTAGACTGCGTGCTCAAGGGCTTGCATTAGCAAGCCATCTAAGGTTTGGTAAATGTCGTTACCACTTTCATTTTTACTGATGGCACTGGATATGCCACTCGATAATGAATTTACCCCATCAATGATATAAAACGTGTAATTATCCACGTTCAATACCAATGTCGTGATGGTGATTACCTGAATACCCAATATCACCGTATCACGCGCTAAGTCGTCGGTTTTTCCAAATATCTGTAAATACCCTTTGAACATTAAGAAAAGGGTTACGCCCATCATAATTAAGGGGCTGATAGCCCCAATTAATCCACTAATACCTGACACAATAAAATCAGAGGTGAAATTATCAATCGTGTTGCCAATGTAACTGAATGCGGTAATGTCCATTTTAAAACTCCAGAGGTGCGACTTCGACACCGTATTTTTTACTTCCCCATGTTTTCGCACTGATTTCTCGTTGTTGCTGTTGCAACAAACGATATTCAGCCTCAGTGGTTGCTTGATACATGGCTAATTTGTTGTTGTCATTTTGAATAAGGGCTTGCTCTGCTTGAATACGCGCACTCAATTCAGATATAGCCTTGGGGTCACGAGTTTGGTTAATTTTATCCATCAATAATTTAATTTGCTCAGTGCGTGAATTAGACGTTTCATAAGCATTACTGGCGTATTCCTGGTCTTGCGCAGGTTTTACCGCAAGGGCTTCACAGTTTCGTTGCTCAGTTCTGTCCTCGATGTATTCACACGCATCAATAACCTTGCTTGCGTCTCGTAAGGCTTTGGCTGCGCCCGATAAGCCTTCATATCCGTTATAACGGATATTGCTTAGCACGTTTTGCCAGTTATCGGGTAAATGCTTTGAGAACGCAGGATTATTTAAAATATTGCCTAGCCCCCGCGTTCCCGTCATTGAATTGTATTCGCGCTCCATTTGTTTCAACTGTCGTTGCGCTTCATTGAGCTGGTCTAACATCGTCGCGTACTCTTTGAGCATTTGAGACATATTCTGGAATTGGTGCAAGGTGGCTGGAATATCAATCAACACAGACGTTGGAAAGCCAGCGTGTGCGGAGGGTAGGGAAAGTGATAGCCCTAACACTATCGCTTTCATGGTTGTTTTTAATTGCATGGTAAATCCTTAAAAAGTCCCCTAAAAAAACACGGTTCAATTCCTATTTATCCATCATGAGGCGGCAAGAGATATTCACCCCCTCTCGTGAGCCGATTGTGGATAAATAGGAACCCAGAAAAACTCACAACGTGGCCGTTGCTCTTTTTCTTTTCGATGTAATTTATTTAGGGGAGGAGTAGAAAGCCCCATCATGACGATGAGATTATTTTTCTGTTTATCCAACATGAGGCGGTAAGAGATATTCACCCCCACTCGTGAGCCGATTGTGGGTAAACAGAAACAAGGAAAGACTTATTGAAAATTAATGGCAGCTTGTTCCAGTTCTTGTTTGGTTGCAGGGCTAAGGGTTGAGAACGATTGCTGTAGCAATCGTCCTTTTTCAATCAATTGAATTTCATTCACGCTCAAACGATTGGTATTTTGCGCATGATACGCAATATAACCGCCACTCAAGCCGATAATGCCGCCTACCATAGCAGCGACCACCGTCATCATTAAAACCGCCTGTAACGCTATCCTAGGCGGATTAGCAAGCAATAACTTATGGTGAGCATCGAGTAATGATTTTGTGATACTGGTTTTGACTTCATTATCGGCAATGTCTTTGAGTTCTTGCTTTGTGACAGAGAAATGCGCGTTGGCCGCTTGAGTGTAATTATCAAGGGCTTTAGCTGCATGGTTTAAGTGCGTATTGATGATGTCTTGCGTAATACCGATACGCATTTGAGATTCACCGCCTATCTCAGTGAGTTTCTTTTGCAGTAAAATTACTTCACTGAGAATTTCACGGATATAGGCTTCTTGGTAATTTACGGAATTATCGATTGGAGTCGTCATAATTGGCTCTCATTATTGAATGTGAGGTATGAAAAAAGGAACCGAAAGGTTCCTTTTTTTTGCGATAGCGTCATGTTTATTACGCTATATTGATAGTTTTAAACACGTTATCTAACGTCATTTGAACGCCTGTTGCTAATCGCTTTGTGGCGAGGGCATGAGAATATAATCGACGTTGCGCTCTGTCTTCTGTGCCTTGGATTAGCTCTCTGTAATTCGTGTCATCGTTTACGATGTCATGAATACTTCGCTCTTCATCATTCAATCGATTGAATAATTCATTTTCAAAAATAACGGCATTGGGATTAAAGTCGGCTATGCCTTTTGCGGATTGAATAATATCTTTAAATTCGTAACTAATAACGTCATTACAATCGACCATATTCATGACGATTTTAATTTGCTCTTTAGGTACACCTAATTCAGATAGTGCATCAAGGGTCGATATACTGTCTGATATTTGTTTTGCTTTACTGGTAACTGGAATAACAAAGAAATCAAAATCTTCATGACTCCCAATATTATTTCGCATTTGATTCATAAAATCTTCGACGTTCGATGCGCCTACATCAATAATAACGTTTCCGTGTTCGTCGGCTGATTCCATAATTTGCGTGAACTTTTCGCCTCTCATTGTTTCGCCATTAATTCCATTGGAATTAATGGATTCAACTGAGATTAATTTCGCGTTTTCAACTCGTGGTTGTAATAAGTGTTGAGCAATAATACTTTTGCCAACGTTACCAGAGAAATTCATAACAACAATTTTCATATTTTTTCCTTATAGAAATTCTTCATAAAGTCGGTTGAACTTTATTTTATGCTTTGTGTAAATGTGACGGATTTGAGAATCAGGTTTATCAACGATGTCGCTAGGCTCCCCACCAAGAGCAAGGAATCTTTCAGAGAGATTGGTAGCGGCAGCGTGTTTTTCCATTGCCGCCTCGTATAACGCTTTTTTGTCAGCGTTGTTTTCAGGAGCCACAAGCGAGCTATTGCTCGTGGTTTTTTGATGTTGGTTCTGAGGTTGAATATTCAGATCTTGTGTCGATCTTTTTTGAGGTGAAATCCCTCTTTCTTTTCGGATGCGATAAATCATCGTTCGCAATGAGGATAGCGTCAGTTCTAGCCCTTGCTCATTAAGATAGTTATTAATCAGTTCGAGTTTTACGCCCTCTTTCATTGCTTCGGTTAAGGGGGTAAACAATTGACGGATTATCATCATTTTTGATGTTCTTCCGTGAATTTCAACGAGCTGTTTTATCCCTTCTTTTAGTTCTTCGATGGCGAAAGTCATCATTGACTTACTCTGAATCGGTTAGTTTTTGCTTTTTTTTCTTAATCCGATAAAGAATGCTTCTTAAATGATCGTTTGATAAAACGATATTTTTTGTATTTAAAAAATCAACGATATTATCTATAGAAGCCCCTTCGTTTAGCGCAATATTTATGTCGTCATATAGTTCAGTAATTATCGCGGTTTTTGATGTTGATTTGACTTGGTGTTTTCTTGTGTAGGAAAGAAGATCTTCCCCTGATGGTCGTTCATTATTCATATTCACTCCGTAATCTTAGCAATATCGTACTAAATCGGTCTCATTGGTGGCTTAAGAAGTCTTACTTTCGTACTAAATCCGTTCAATTGCCGTTTCAAATAAGTTCTAAGCCGTCTTATCTGTGTCTTAACGATGTTCTAATGATGTTGACAAAACTAGAGATAGGCACGACAGGCACGTTTTCACCCTCTACTACGTATTTGGTAAAAACATGCCCTGTGCCAAAGGGTAAACCCTTTGAAACCCTTCACTGCGGACGCAGCATTTTCAACTTCTTATCGATCGAAACTGTGGGTCTGTTTCTTATCAATGGTAGGGGCTTTTTGTGGCTCATTTTCTTGTTTGTAATCGCGCTCTGCTTTTTGAATGATGTTCTCACCATCCCTAAATTGTTGCGCTTTTTCTTTCATCATTTCGTTCAGTTTTGGATCAGAGAATTGAATGCTTAGGTTGTTCTTAACCGCCACTTCAACCAGCTTTTCCTTGTACTCTTCTGTCCCTCGAATATCGAGCGTATTACCGAATTTTTCCATTGAAAGGCGTAAGCCTATTTCAATGGCCTTATCCGAGTTCTGAGCAATGTGAACATTTTCACCGCGATCAACGACGATAACTTCTTTATCCATGAAGTAGGTAACGTGACCTTTTTCGTTGGTTTGGTGTGTGATGTTTTCGTAGTCTTGAGGCGGAAGCGGAGCTTGTTTATTGCGTGTATTTTCAGGCTCAGAATGTGGGGCTTTTTCTGGCTCGTTATGTTGCTCTTGTTTTGGTTTGTTCGGCTCGTTGATATTATCAACGTCTCTTTCTTTGTTATTTTCACGCTCTGGTTGACCTGAACGAATGGTTAAATCCATTGCCTTTTCTTTTGCTGCATCTATTTTATTTGACGGGTCGTTTATATAACGATTTGCAAAATCAATCACACGTTGTTTATCTCTTTCTTGCCCCGAATAAATAGGCGTTAATTCATCCATAATTTGTTTTGGTTTTAATTGATGCGTTTCTTTCATTAATTCAGTCACCGTTAGTGACTTGTCATTAAATTGAATGCGATCCCCTTTTTCTGTTTTAGAAATATGCTCAGCGTTAATACCCAACTCTTTTAATTTTGGATACATGATTAATAATCGACTGGCTTCCAGTTTTTTATCCAGAACGGCTTTAGTTATGGTTTCAGGTTTATTTACTGGTGTTGGTTGAGGGTTTTCTTTTTCAGCTTGCTTATTATCAACGTGATCTTTAGTGGTTTTATTTTCCACGTCTGAGGCTTGATGAGGCAGATCTCTTTCCTTATTCATTTCATGATTAACGTCATGGTTAATATCGGGTGTTTTTACAATATCCCAATGATTACGATGCGTATTAATCGTCTCTGTGCCTATCACTTTGCCATTGTCATCTTTAATATCTACAGGGACTTCGACCTCTTTTTTACCTGCGTTCGTTAATGAAATGGAGTCACCTACACTGACTTTATTCTCTTCAATTGCGGATTGTAAAGCGACTCCCCATACCGTTTTAACCTGATTGTTAGGCAGTTTTACCTTGATGTAGTAGCTTTGTTTGTTGTCCTTATTAAACTCATAAGGGGCTGTGCCGTGTTCTTCAATGGTTCCGTTAATGCTGTTATTCATAAGTAGACTCTCTGTTGAGGTATGACGTTGCTCAAACCGTTGGTATTGAGCAGTGATTAAATTCGGATAGTTCTGCTTGAGTTGGTTTCTGTCCCATTCTCGTTGCTCGATAAATTCCATATCTGCAATGACTTTGTTCATTCTTGAAATGGATAGGGCAATTTTGCGATCAGATTTAGAAAGTGAATCGTCGGCATAGATGGCGTTTTTTTCAGTGCTGAACGTTTTCCTTATGGCAAAACGATAGGCTTTTTCGTTATCGTATTGAGCTTTCCACGCTTGTTTTCGCTCTTTTTTGTGGCTAGGTTGCCATCGTTGAGAAAAGTCTTCTCTGTCGTGCTCAGTGCTTTTTTGAGCATTAGGATCACGTTGTCTTGCGAAGGAATGCTCTAGCTGTTGCTTAGCTTCTTTCCATGACAAGCCCATTTCTTTTGTTAGAAAATCCGCGACGTTGAGTTGCCTTGTGCCACAGACAATGCGATCACTTCCGTCTTTACCTTGGGTAATTACGTATTTTTGAGTGATAAGGCCGTGTGATTGTGATAAATCACGGAGTAATTCCGTGGCGTTGAGTTGCTTTTTGATGTGGGCAATGTCGGGTAATAGTTGTTTTTCTAACTCGCCTTCCATGATGTCCGATTGAATTTGTTGGGTTACTCTGCTGTGTCCTGTGAGTCGTTCGTGGACGGGTTTAGCTGGTTCTTGATGTCCTGTAACTCTCTGTACAGCGGATCTAAGAGCGCGGAGATCTCGTCGATGAGCGATATTTCTTGCTCCTGGTTCAATGTTCCCACAATCTCGTTGAGCATGAGACAAATGTCGTTTTGCTGCGTCGAGATTTCGGTTAATGTCTGCAACACAATCTCGTTGTGTTCTTGTTGGGATAATGTCGTCATTTAAAAATGCCTTTTTCTTTTGTTGAATAAATTCGGTTTTTTCTTGGGTGCTCATGGCCTTGTAAGCGGCTCGATTTCTAAATTTAACGTGCCTGACTTCATGTGAGCGATGTTCATTCCAATGCGCTAAATCTGCATGATGTTTTTCGGTGGCTTGATAGTTTCCCTGCTCAGGGCTGATGTAATCATGGGATGAAGAACCGCTTAGGTTTTGTTGTTTCTGATTGGTTGGCAGTGATAAAAAACGCTCAGTAAACACGGTATCATTCAGGTTTATTCCTTTTGATTTGCCTTCTTCTTTGATGTTGAGGTAATTATTTTCTTTGCCTTTGTTTCTCTCCTTTACCTCATAACCTTTCTCAATTAAATGCGCTGATAAGTCACTTAGGCTCGATGAAGGCATGGTCAAAACGTGCTTTAATACCTCTTCCTTAATCGCTTTATTTGCCCCTTTGAAGGTGTCGCCTTTACTGCGCTCTATCACTGTACTTTCGCTAGTAAAATTACTGCGGATGTTCATTTTAGGACTGGCAAGGCCGTATTTTTCATTCACGACTTCTTGAAAAGCGTCAATGTAAGCTTGGTTATGTTCAACGATCTCAAAAGGGTCGAGTCGTTTATTCGTTTGAAGATTCGTTTTAGGTATAACTATATGAATATGGGGCTTGCGTTCGATAAGATCTTTTGTTTTTTTATCGACTAGGCTTTTAATTTTAGGAACGTGCGCTTCTGCGTAAAAGTCGTATTCATCCTCGCTGTAGGCTTTCATAGCAAAGGTTTTGAACTCAGTAACAATGCTATTCATTACGTCGTTATCTACGTGATCTTCTTTGAAAGAGAGGGTGATATGCAAATATCGTTCAGCGTCGGTGTCCACACCATTAATAATGAGTTCAGTTGCGTTTAAATTGCCTTCTAAAATGATCCTGTGGTCGAGTTCATCCCGTGTATGCTCACGACCGTTTTTGATGCCATTACGCAAGTAATCACCAATACCAGCGTTACCACCGCCCACTCTAACTAACATCGTTTATCCCTTTCTCAAGTAATTCCATGATGGATTCAATGTGTTTAATGGCTGACTTCATTTCACTTTTAGTGATGATCCCAGCCTTGTTGCTGATGTGAATTTGCTTAGCGATTTGGTTAAGGTTGTTGGAGCTTTTCTTGTAAAGAAAAATCAGTTGTTGTTTATCGATAGAGCGTTTTTCTTTTCTAACGACAAAGCTTTTGTTTTTTAATACCCCTTCACGTAAGAACTCGATAAGGGTCATGTTGGCTTTTTCGGCTTTCTTTTTGAATTTGTCATACTCTTCATTGAGTAATCGAAAGCCGATATAAGTAGTGGTTAAGGACTTTTTACTCATAGGCTTCATTATCTAAATCGTTATAGAAGTCACGGTATCTAACCTCATTCAATTCAGGATGTTTATCAGTAAATCCTAGGTCTGGATGACAACTAACGAACGTGAGGTAATGCTCAAACTTTTTAATTAACTCGTCATGTTGATCTAAGGTTGTTGGATGAACCGATTTGTGCAACGCATGGGTTTGAGTACAAACAATATCGTAAGCCTGTTGTCGTCTTTCTACGCCATCATCAATAGGCGTTACCCCATCACCTATTTCACCAGCAATCACGTTTAATGTGTAAGCCAGAAGATTTCTCATTTCGATGTAAGCGTGTTCAAAATTGAGCGTTTCATTTGATGTGGTCATTTAAGTGCCTCTATCAAGTTGATGATTAGGAGCTACAGCAGTAAGCCGTAGCCCCTAACGTTTAGCGGTAATAAAAAATATCTCCCAATAACTGACCATCCATGTAGGTTTCAATCCACTTAATCGTGCCGATGCAGTCTTTAGGACTTTCTCGCCTGTCTTTGTCCCATTGACATCTTCTGTTCTTAATTAAGTGTTCAGGAATGGTTTTCCATGAGGAGCAGTAACGGTTATTGCTGTTGGAGCCTCCCCATTCTGTACAGACTTGGGTTTCTCGAATAATCGCCGATACGCCATCGATGTACGTCATTTCGCTGATGTGTGTACCTTCGGGAATTTGGTCTTTGTGAACCATGCAACGAGCAAAATCAGGAAGAGGGGGCTTATGTTTCTTGAGTCGTTTTTTTAACGCAGATTTTGCGCCCTTGCATTCCGAGTCAATAAACCCTGTTGGGGCGCACATCCAGATATTGCATTCATCTTCACTGAGGGCGAACGTTGGGGCTGAGGCGAACACCATCACCCCCATCATCACGCCTTTAACAAGCCGTGACGTCATGGCTAATCCTCTTCGTGTGGGTAAATTTCAATCTCAACACGACGATTGTTTTTACGGCCAATGCGTGACCAATTATTATCTGCATAATCCGTTGCAGAGGCGTAATTGACGTAAATCAGCGTTGGGTCAATGCCGTTATGAACAAAGTAATCACGTAAGAACATGGCACGAGCCATAGCGACTTTCTTATCGCTGTCTGTTGGTCTTACCCCATCGGTTCGACCGAGTAGATTAATGCGCGTTGCTTGTTTTGCGTCTTTTAAAATACTGTATCTCAGCTCAGGCGTGACCGTGAGTTTCGATACGTTGTAAGGGTAGTAAACCTGATAGAGTCGAGGCGTCACGTTTATCATTGGTGACGGAAAGTTATTCTCAACCAATTGCTGAACTTTGTAATTTAACGAGGCAATTTGTTTGGATTGCGCGTTAATGGTTTCTTGCTGTAAGTCGTTAATTTGGTTTGCTTGGCCGTGAATATCAGGTGGCGTGTTAGAGCAAGCCGATACTAAGACGGCCAGCGTCCCAACAAAAAGAAGTTTGCTGTGTTTCATGAGTAAATCCTTGTTATTTAAAAAGAGGAGGAAATAAAAAAGCTAGTTACTTTTTCACATCGAGTTTTTTGATCTTGATAATGGCTTTACCGACCTTGCCTTTATCATCTTTGAATTTAACGCCACACACATGACATTGGTGAGCGTTGCCTTTTTTGCCCTCAAACGGTAAGGCAAACCCTGTACAGTTTGGTTGTGGACACGCTGGCGCGGTTGATTTTGATAACGTGAACGGCTCTTTTCCTGATTTCAAATCATCAATTAAGCCTTGTACGGTTTTTTCAATGGCGGCCATGAAGGTGTCAACGCTGCATTCGCCACGCTCAACCACATCGAGCTGTTGCTCCCAAATCGCGGTAATGGCTGGATCACGAACTCGATTCGGCAGTGCCATAATGAGCATTTTTGCCAGTGGCGTACTGACAATGTTTTTGCCTTTGGTCGTGAGGTATTCACGCTCTTTGGCTTTTTCGATAATACCAGCGCGTGTTGCTTCGGTTCCTAGCCCTGCGGTTTCTTTCAATTTCGCTTTAAGGGCTGGATCGGTTACGTCTTTACCAATGTTACACATTGCCGAGAGTAACGTACCTTCGGTGTAAGGTTTCGGGGCAGAGGTCTTTTTACTGAGAACATCGGCCGAGGTGCAATCAATGGCTTGGTCTTTGGTTAATTCTGGTAATGATTGATCTTCACCCTCATTTTTCTCTTTACCAAGAACGACACGCCATCCCTTTGTGATCTCAATCTTGCCCGTGGTTTTGAACTCATGCTCACCCGATTGAATTTTAATCGTCGTGTTGTCGTCTTCGGCTGTTGGGTAGAACTGAGCAAGGTAGCGGCTGGCAATGGCGGTATAGACATTGTGCTCAGCTTCACTGAGTTCTTCTAAGTCAGGTGCGCGAGTGGTCGGAATGATGGCCGTGTGTGCTGCGCCTTCGAGTTTCTTATCATTCCAACACGGACTACGTAGGCTTATATCAGCATCACTTGCCCATTGTGCTAAAGGCGTATCGTTAAGCCCTTCAAGGTTATCAATGATTAATTGGATCTCATCTTCTTTGTTCGTGGATAAGTAGTTCTTATCCGTTCGTGGGTAAGAAGTGATCTTATATTTCTCATACAAGGCTTGCGCAATATCTAGGGTATCTTTTGCGCCATAACCATACTTAGAGGACATCGCTTCTTGCAAGGTTCGCAATGAGAAGGGCAACGGTGGTTGAGATTTCGCTCGTTTGGTTTCGCATAACGTCACGACAGCGGATTGACCAGCAAGATTGGTGATCATGCTTTCGGCACTCTCTTTTTTCTCAATACGCGCCTCATTTTGTAATTTGGCCTTGAACGGCATATCAGCATGAGTAAATTGAGCTTCCACTTCAAAGAAGTCTACAGGCTTGAAATTAGCGATTTCAATATCACGCTTAACCACTAATTGAATCGTTGGGGTTTGAACTCGTCCAACGTGAAGCACATTGTCATGGCCTTTACGTCGTGCCAGAACGGAACAGGCGCGTGTCAGATTCATACCAAGTAACCAGTCAGCCCTTGAACGGCATAGAGCCGCATTCGAGATAGGTAGACGTTTGCTGTTTGGCTCTAAGTTGTTGATGGCGGTTTCAATGGCTTTAGGGTTCAAGTCATTAATCAGTACACGCAACGCATTCTCTTTAATATCATTGGATACGTTCGCGTATTCAATGACTTCATTGACCAGTAAATCCCCTTCTCTATCTGGATCTCCAGCATTGACAAGAACGGTGGCTTTTTTGATCTGTTCGATAACCACATCAAGTTGTTTTTTTGATGAATCCGTTGGAATTAAGATCCAGTCTTTCGGGAAGATAGGCAAGGTATCGAATGACCATGATTTGTATTTTTCGTCATAGGCTTCTGGCTCAGCGAGTTCGAGCATATGACCGTAACACCAAGTGACAACGTCACTGTTTTCACAGGTAATGTAGCCTGTTTCTTCTTTTACGACGCCAAGAGAGGCAGCAATAGCACGACCTAAAGACGGTTTTTCTGCGATAAATAGACGCATGGGTATTTCCTTATTTTTAAAAGTAATTAAGAGAATTAACACTGAGGGGGTAAAACGTTGAATGGGTAGAATGAAACGGATTGAGACATCATTAATCGGTGGCGTATTCAATATCCTCCATTACTGATTGCATAAGCCCACCAAAATTCCCTTTGGGTTCGGTAAGCGCCCCTGTTTGGCCATATTCCATTTTTAGTAATTCATTGGTGATTTTTTGCTCCTGAATTAACTGATGTTGTAGAGCCATGCTTTTGATTTGGTTTTGTTTAATTTCAGCGACATCACTCTGACTTGAACAGCCAGCCGTGATAAGCACAAGAGCGAATAATGGAATGTATTTCATTAGGTTCTTCTTTTTTATTTAGGAGAGGATGCGATTAGCTATCTAAGGCCAATAGTTCTTTTAAGCCAGAAAGAGAGCGGTTGTTATGTGCGAGTTTTCGTAACTCTTTTAGTCCGTGGCAACTTTCATAGCCGCATATATTACAAACGAAACATCGATTTTCAGTACAATAATGAGCACTAGGATGATCGCACTCTAGGTTAGTTGATAAGCAATGTTCACATTGCTTCGCTGACTCTTCGGTATCATCGTTAGGCAATGTAACGTTGTTACAATCTACACATCGTTGTGGCATTGTGTGCCTCCTTTGGTCATTTTTAATGACGTTAATCTATAGGTGAAAAATATATTAACGATTAACCAATAGATCCAAATCACAGGGGAAAGACTGACTATTACTTCAAGTAGTGAGTCTTTGTTTGCGTTATTTTGTTCATAACCAAGTAAGAACAGTAAGAGATAGAGCAGAGGGAACAACACGAATGACACTTTTAAAAAACTTGCGAGATTTTTGAAAATAAAATCGGTTGGTTTGTTTTTATCGTTTAGCCATTGATAGGCCAATGGTATTTTGTCTTTTGTTCCTATTGCTGCGACATAAATAGAATAAGACAAAAGGGGGTAAAAGATGGCATAACTCATGATTAAAGATACGTCATAAGCACTCGTTACTATCATTGGAATAAGATAAGCACCAACAATAAGAACGCTATTTTTTAATAGAATTGTATTCATATGATTTCATCCATTCAGGTTTTTGCCGTAAGTAAGTGATTGGTTTTTCTTCGTTGGGTTTGACGCCATGCCTCAATGTGTATAAATACGATAAATAATTATCTAATGTGGTTGCGTGACAGCATGAGAACTCGCCTTGTGGTGAGGAGAAATACCCTGTTGCGAGTTCAATGTTTCCTAGCAACTCTCGATATTCATCAAGTTGCTTTTCTATTCCCCCACGATGCAAATCTAGCGATCCAGTAAGAATTACGTTATCAGGTAATAGTTTGAACTTTTGCAAGAGAGTGAAAAGTTTCAGTTTGAAATTGTTCATATTGCGTCCCCGTTCTTATTGTTCTAAACAAATCATTACACGTTCAAAAAATGCAATACTTTGTGACGGTAGAATATGTAATTGGTTGGGTTCGGGGCATGATTGTAGCCATTGGTAATAGATGATATGGAGAGTGATCATCAAAATGATGGCTAATACATAGAGTGATTTTTTTGTTCGTTGCGCCATAAATAAGTCTCTACAAAATAGGAGTTATAAACACTCGTTGCTATTCTTCAACGTGTATAAATACGATAAATAGTCATCTAGTATGGCAGTATGACCGCGTGAAAACTTGCCTTGCGGTAAGGATACTAAATCAACTTTTTCTAGTAGCTCTCGATAGAGTTCAGCTAATTTCCCAATCAAAACCATACGATGTAGTTTTGTGCTTTCGATAAGCGCAAAGGTGATGATTAGTGTATCGGTGACGGTGATTTCAGGCTTTTGCTTTATATGACCAATTAATGTGATGTGATTGAATTTCTCGTTGATTAATGACACTAATTGATTAAAGGCATTTGCACAGGGAGTTTCTAATGGTTCTTGATTTTGTAAGGAGAACGCTTCGTAATATGGTGAAGCCATCTTTATTACTTTCTGCTCCCCTAAGCAACTAGAAAGCATTCGGCAGTTTTCATTATCACAAGACGTAAATGTTTTTAATTTGTCTGACCAGACGCCACATCCTTTTTTAGAAACCCCGTGATGTATGTTATTTGATAATTGATTGATTTCTTCGATAGAGGCGCGCTCAATAAATGGCTTTAACTCTTTTCTGTATAGTTTTCTTATGGTGTTTAAGGTGACGTGGTTGAATTGCTTGTTGATTTTCATTTTGTACCACCAATAAAAAACCCTCTGTAAAAGAGGGTTTGAAGTGTTGCCTAGAGCAAGTGCTTGTACTTACTAAAATCTTGCTCAGGCATTTTTAATGGTGGTTCTTCTTTTGGAACTTTCTTTTTCTGCGTTTTGTTATTTGTCATGAACTTCTCTATTGATGATAAGCCACGGTTGCAGAGTAAAAGAAACCAGAAAAACCACAACGATATAATTGTGTTCTTTATTTTAAGATCACACTTTATTTTAGGATTTGAATGACCCCTTGAAATCCCTCTACAACCACTTCGGTTGTGTAATGATCTTTACCATTTTCATCTTGCCATTTGGTGGTTTTGTTCTTGCCCTCTAGATAAATCTGAGTGCCTTTTTTCGCTTTATCTTTAATGATTTCAGCGAGCTTTCCAAACACCACAACTTTGTGCCATTCGGTGCTTTCGCGTTGCTCCCCTGTTTCTTTATCGCGCCAGTATTCCCCTGTGGCCGTGGTAAAGGTCGCAATGGGTTTGCCTGAGTTGTTGTAGCGAATTTCTGGATCTTGTCCAATGTGACCCAATAATGTGACTTTATTAACGCCTTTTGCAGCCATAATGTGTTTCCTTATTGTTTAAAAATCAGGTAAATCGTTATTGTCATAATTCGTCTCTAGCTGAGACGCATCGTAATGTACTTCCACTTCTTCTACTGGCAATGGTTGATCTAATGGTGATTCAAACAACGGTTGTGATGGTTTAGGTTGAATAAACTCTAACCGTGGAATATCTATCTGTAGCTCCCTATCTGAAATCACATTATCGAGTTGAGTTTTTGTAGGAATGCCTTTGATTTTTCCTAATGTAGGCGACATTGCCTTTAGGTGGTCAATAAAAGGCGATTCTTGAAAGTAATGGATTTTGTCGCAGTAAATTGGTTTTTTACCGCGCAGCATTATGATCACTTTATTAAACGGCATTTCTTGCAATTCTTGAGGGAGCATAAGGGCGCGTTTGCCCTCACTGGTTGTAATACTTCGCTTTCCTTGACTGACTTGAACGCTTTTTACCTTGACCGTTTTGTTACCCAAAAACGTTGAAATATCTTCTGCATCTTCATTTTCAGGCGTAAAAAATAGGTGAGCTTCATGGTTCCCGATAAACGTTCTTGCGGTTTCTTTACCGTATCCCTCTGGCTCTTTGGCTTCAACCTGTGCTGGATTTTGAACGATGGTCAGCAGTTGTAAGCCATACCCTGCAAAGTAGTTGTTTGATTTGGCGATTATCCCAGAGCGACCCATCGCGGTGAACTCATCCATAAGTAGCAAGACTTTGTATTTCAATTCCTTATTTTGCTCAGGCAATTCTTTTGTGTTGATGTTGATTAATTGACTAAAGAACAGATTCAAAATACGGCCAGCCACAGGAATGTAGTCAGGGGTAATACCTACATAGATGGTCATGCGTTTTCTACGAAGATCATGAAAACTAAAATCACTGTCACTGGTGGCCGCATCAAACACGGGGTTATTCCAGTCAATGAGAGCCGCTTTCATGGTGTTCATTACGCCTGATTGCCCTTTGTCTTCATCAAGAGCCAGAAAGTCCTGAAGGGCTTCACAACAATCGTTACTTAAATCTGAACGAGAGGACAAAATCCCCTCAAGATGCTCTTTCAGGGTTTTGCCCTTCCCTTTGGATTGCCTGAGTATTTCACCTATCGTAAAAGGCAGTATCGGGGTTTGTTTTACGTATAGCGCAAGCCCGATAAATAAGTTCTGCGCACTAGAGGCAAAATATTTCGAGGTAGCATCGCCATCGGTAGGAAAAAGCATTTCAGCAATCGTTAATAAGTCAGGAACGGTTAAGTGCCCATCACGAACCACACTCAGCGGATTGTATCGATGCGTTTCGCCTTGTTCATCAAAGGGGTTAAACAAGTACACGTCTTGTTTTAGTACCACTTTTCTAAACTTTGAGGTGATAGCGAAGTTTTCTTTTTTAAAGTCGGTGACGACGCAGCTACCAAACCATCGTAAGAGATTGGGGATGATAACCCCAATGCCTTTACCTGTTCGGCTGGCAGCGGCTAAGAAGACAAAAGCAGAACCCATGTAATATAAGAAACGTTTTCCAGAGCGTCCGATTAATATCCCTTTTCCATCATCGACATTCTTTTTTTTGGTGAGCGCGTAGCTGTTTGTTATTTCAGAGAGTTTCGCCCATCGTGCCGAGCCGTGAAGTTCTTCTTTGTCATGTTTGGCAAACAGAAGCACGACAAGTGGTGCGACCACGGCTATTCCAAACCCAACAAGCAGAGAAAACGTGAGTGATTTTTGATAGCGGCTATCGTCATGATAATCACGCCATTGCTCAATGATGGTATAGGGCGTCACGGCATCGATGTTTGCCCCAAAGAGCATGAAATAAGTAATTCCTGAGATATAAAGCCCAAGTCCGATAAATAAAGGACTTCCACAGGCAAAAAAGAGCATTTTTTTGTTCATATTTAAACCTTTTGGTGATAATTGATAAGCTCATTTACATTTATATGAGTTTAAATTTTATGTTAGTAGAGTGTGTTGAATGCGGTAAGGAATTATCGAAGAGTGCTGAAACGTGCTCTAATTGCCATTCCACAGATCCCTTTGAGATTAAGAAGCGTAAAGAAATATATAGCCGAATATTTGGAGCTATTATCTTTACGATTGGTTTAGTTAGTTTTATTTACTACATGAATGAATTTGGATGGCTTAACTATATCCTTCAGTAGTTCTAATTCATGATCGACCCGTTGTCGATGCCAGCCTAAATACCACCAACCTTTGCGTAAGTAATCTTGGCGGTATAATGGGGAATACAGACTAAACATAAGTTCGTTCTCCCCATTAAATACACCTTCAACTTCCCACTGTGTGTAATGCCGTTTATCTTTTCGTGACTCTCTGCATTGCTCTGATAACCACGCTGCAAATTCTATCGGTGCTGAAAAGTACACATACGGATGATGATCGCGGCCACTGCAATGACCTTGGCATGAGGCGACGGTCGTGACGCCCTCAATGGCATTAAATGCTTCCACTAAGTCAGCTATTCTTGGATCGACTGTGCTGTAAGGTTGGTTTTTTTGTTGCTTTGGCATGATGAACCATTCATGCAACAGGGATTTAAAATTACTTATCATTCGGAGTGACTCCCTTAACCTTGGCTTTTCGTGCGTGAATTTCTTTTGCTATCTCCTCACAATCACCAATCTCGTCTGGTGCAATTGACTCTTTTTGAGCGTTGAGACAATCTGCATATTGCTGTTCTTGATACTCAAGGATAGATCCAAGTATGGGTACGGCCATCGGTGTCAGTACAGTTGCATGACTGTATGGTGAAATGATGAATAACATCATGCACAGTGTTTTTTTAAACATATTTTTTCCTTAACGTGATCTACTCTTTCTTTGGCTTAAACCACACTTCCGTTATATGGCGACCAATTGGATTGTCCGAATGAACGTCATTGTCAATGTGAATGACAATATCAATCACCTGATGAAGCAGTTTCATGATGATTTCATAAGGCAATGAGACGGCTTCAGGGTTTTTCATTGCCATTGCGACTAATCGCTCAAAGGTCAGTGCTGCACTGCCAGCATGACAACTGGTGATACTTCCCCCATGACCAGAGGCCGCAATATTCACAAAATCAAAGGTTTCTGCACCACGTAATTCTGCAAGTAAGATGCGGTCAGGCTTCATGCGTAAACAGCTTTTTAGCAGTTTCCCAGAGGTGATAGGGTCGTTTTGAGTCGCTTCACTTGGGTAAAACAAATGCACCTTGTTAGGGGTGTTTAGCAAAAACAGCTCATGAACATCTTCAATGGTGATGATGCGCTGATGTTGTGGAATTAAATCGACAAGCATCTTCATGAAGGTGGTTTTACCTGAGCCTGTCCCCCCTGCTATCACAATGTTTTTTTGAGCTAGGATTGCCAGTTTTAAAAACTCAGGTAAATCGGAGTCTTTCAATGCCAGCAGTGTTTCATCGATAGGAGATAGTTCTTGGTTTGGTGGTATTACATGATTGAAAAACCCATCCTGAATATAATCACTTAATGTTCGTTGGGTCATGTTGGGTTTTCGGATAGTGATACTTAACGTGTCAGGGCTACAGGCTGGTGGCATGACACACTGAATACGCTCCCCCTTGGGTAGCGTGGCCGATAATATCGGCTGGTTAATCGCAATCTTTGTATCACAATACGATGCGACCGCGGTCGCCATCGAATTAAGATAAGTAAATGAAAGCGCGTCACAAGAATGGCTCGTCCATTCGTTGTGTTTTTCAATCCAGACCTCGAAAGGCTTGTTGATGGCGATTTCGGTGATGTCTTCGTCCTCAAGCCAGTGCTTGAGGGGCGCAAACAAGTGATTGATTGAGGTGTCTTTTCCGATGGTGTTCATTATCGTGCCTTTAATTGGTAGACTTTGGAGAAATCAATATCACGGGCAATGAAAATGCCGATACGCTCACCTTGGTTCTTGTGAAACGTCGGTGGAATATTGATGGTGTTTTTAAGTGCTTCTGCTGCCATGTTTTGCGCAGCGTCGGACGAGCTTTCAAAGTTATTGACGCTCTTACCGCCACTGGTTGCCACATAGCCTGCTAAATCATCGACCAGTGATAACATCATTGCCCCACCGAATCGTGCCCAGAAATGGGTATCCACGTAGCCATCCACGCCCCCAGAGCCTAAGCTGTCGGTGGCAGGTGATGCTAAATCAACAACCACACCGTGAGGGGTTTTTACTCTGTCCCACAGCACAAACAATCTTGCTTGCCCTTGTGCGACGTTAGCGCGATATTCCCCTGTCACTTCAGAGCCGCGCTCTAGCAATAACGTATTGCCGTTATCGCTGTAAATGTGACGGGTTAATGTGCATTTTGTCATCCCTGCTAAAGTCGAGTTCATGCTTGTGTTTAACACACAATCAATGAACGCTCCCTTTGGCAGTAAGTAATCTCGATTAAACAACACCGCAGCCACAGAGTTCTGTGTTTTGTTGGTATTAAGCATCGACGCTATCCCTTGGTTGTTGCCTTCATCCTCTTGAGTATCAAAGTAGGAATTTGATGATGAATTACCATTGGGAGCCGTTGGGTAGGTCGGGTACGTTGGCGTGAGCTGTAACCCTCCTCCACTTCCATTGCTTTGACTGGCAGAGAGTGACGATTTACTTTTGTCTATCTGAGAGACAATCCGTTTAGTGGCATAGCCATTAGTCCCATCGTAGGCATTATCGGGTGGTGCGACCTTAGCGGCTGGTGCATCGACCTTATCGCTTGTTTCTTCCTTTTCCTTGTATTCTTCCCCTGTATCCTCTGGCGTTGGTTCATCTTCTTTGACGTCTGATATTTTATCGCTTAGGTATGAAAACGTTTTTCTCAACTGAGAAGTTGAGTCAGAGGGTTTGTGGGTTGAGGTATTGAGATTGGTTTGTGATGAACTGGTTTCCTTTACGGGTTCATCGTTGGGAGCAAATACCACCCATAACATAACGAGAAACAGTACGACACAAAACACCGCAAATCCTGCGATTTTCTGAGTGCTGTGTTTTTTTTTGTTAGTGCTTGGGAGGGCGTCAGTTTCGCCCTCTAGGTGCTCTTCTTGGCTCATGGGGTATCAGCTCCTTTGACTTCACGAACTACGTTGTTGATGGTGGTTCCTGTGGAGTTATCTACGCTTAATGTATTAAATCCTTGGTTGGTGATACCAACCACGGAATCATCAAGACGCAGCACAAATTGTTTAGCGATACGTTGGATAATGACCGTATCAGGATGGTTAATATCAATGTTGATATTAACCAGTGTTTCTTGTCCTGTTTCGGACACCATAAAAATAGCCGGTATCTCGCTGTTCTTTTTGAATGACAAGTAGGTGAAGCGGCCATTATCCCATGCACGATACGGGGCGATGTTTCTTGAGTTTTTCCCAACCTGCTGAACGTACTTCCAGTTCTTTGTCTCAATGGCAGAGACGGCCGCGACTTTGGCTTTCACCAGTTTTTCTTTTTCGAGGGCTTTTGTGGCAGCAACCTTATCTTGAACCACTTTTTCAGTTGGGTACTGAAACGACAAACGATAGGTATTCTGTCTGCGGCCTTTGTCCCCACCAGCTAGGCTGAGAAGAAAACTGTAATTGCGCTTGTTGGTGACAATAATCAAGTTAGTTTCCCACTCCTTCGTTGGTGGTATGGAAATCTCTTGCGTGACTTCTTGGCCGCTTCGGTCAATCACGGTTTCCGTCCCTGTGATTGACCTTGCTTTAATGAATAAATGATTTTTCTGTTTTACGAACTCCCACCCTTCTGAAAACCCAGAGTGTTCATATTGAATGACTTCATCTTTATCAAACACGATGTGTGTTGCCATTCCGATGTAGGCGGTGATTTCGACTACGTTGTTGGCTTGATAATCTGAGTATTGAATATTGGAATCGAGGGGGGATTGAACGGGTATATCAAGAGCAAAACACGGTGTTAACACAAAACTGCTTAACCACCAGAATGAGATTTTCATCGTTGTTATTCCATTAATTCAGGGTCGAGTCGATAACTGACCACCTCAAACCCTAACGGGTTTTTAAGGCGTTGTTCGTCGCTTTGTGCGTCGGTTTTGTACTTAAAGCCAAGGGTTGCAATCCATGTGGTTGATTGCCCTTTGCGCGAGTCTTCAACCGAGCTGAGGGTTTGTTCAAATCGCACCGTGGCAATGTTGTTTTTGATGATAGGCTTGCTGAGTAAGCGAACCTGAGCTTTAAAACGTTTACCCCAGACACTATCAAGGGCGTCGTCGCCTTCGTAATTCAGGGCATAATCACGACCAACGTCAGGGCTAGACATTAATAACGTCGTATCGTAACTGTCTTGAATGGTGTACCAGTCATAGACTTCACGATTACGAACGTAATTACCTACCCAAAACGCATCCAGTGCGTCTTGCTTACTGATGGTTTCTTCACTGAGCGTGGTCAGCAGTTGGGTATACCCTGTCACTTCATTCACCATTGCGACATAAGGCACTTCGGTTTTCAGTGGCATAAGCAGCACCAGAGCAACCCAAGAAAGCCCCGTTAATGCACAGGCTCCTTTGGTGATGTTCCATGCTCGATGCTCAGAGTTGGCTATCATTAAGGATTTTGAGGCTTCAAAGTCCAGTGCATCCGTTTCTGTAAATAGCTTGTCTTGCTCTTTTTTAATCAGTTCCATTAATCACCTCAATGGCAGCGCGTTCATAAGAGGGTTGAGCGTTAGGCGTTGGTGAGCTGCAACCGCTTAGCAGCAATGCACCAAGGCACAGATAAATGAAGTTATTCATGAATAATTCCTTGTTTACGTTCTTTATCGGCTTGTACTTTTTGAAGAAAGAGAGGTATCCAATCACTAGGTTTTTCCCCTACTTCTTCCAGAGCTTCATCTAAAAATGGCAACTCTTCTAAGCTGGCAGAGAGCAGCGTTAGCTCGTCTTTCATGTTTGGCATGGAGAGTGAGCAGATAGCGGATTGTCCCCCTTGCTTGATAAGGCATAAGCGACTCTTTTCCCCAAACGATTTGAGTATTGAAAACTCTTTGTCACTCAATCCAAGCCCCGTGATGTATTCGTCTCGCTTAGCTTTCGGGTTGGGTAGATAGATTTCAGTGGCGCACGATTCAATCAAGGCGGAGCCTTGAGGTGAACCCAATAAGGACGAGGGTAATTGCGTCGCAAATACCCCAAAGCCATTCTGTTTACGAATTGTCAGTTGCTTGTTTCCCACAAACTCAGAGAAGGCTTCATCATTCACCCACTTCCACGCTTCATCCATGACATAAAAGAATCGACGACCATCAATGACTTCATCCATTCGATGTAAGAGATAAAGACTAATTGGGGTGCGAATATCAAGATTATCTAAGAACTCAGTGCCATCAATACCGATGTTGGTTGCGCTATTAAAATCCAACAAATCCGTAGGGTTATCAAAGACCCATTCAAATTCACCGCCCTGACACCACTTATTCAATCGTATCTTGATGCTGTTTTTTAACTCTTCATTTGACGTGCCAACCGCAATGTTTTGATTAATTACACTCAATCGACGCAAGGGCTTATCCATTGCCATGACGGTATCAACCGCTTGACTGATACTGCGCTCATCAAAGGGCGTGAGAGGCTGTTGTTTGGTTTCAATCAATGACCTAACCCAACGCTTAATAAACGAGATATTTTGCGCGGTAGGCTCCATTTGAAGCGGATTGAGTCCCGTAGGCGTTCCGTTTTGAATGCGAAGGTAGTTACCACCAAGGGCGCGTATCATGACCTCTGCACCACGGTCTTTATCAAAAAAGACCGTACTGAACGGGCTGTTTTTGGCGTACTTTTGGGCTTGGCAATAGAGTAAAGCAAGCGCAACGGTTTTCCCTGTCCCTGTTTGACCTATGATGCGCGTATTACCCACGGCCTTGTCGGTAAAGTTGTTTTCATCAAGTAAGGTGGAGTGAAAGTTAAAATAGAACGGGTGGTTTGAGAGCGTAATCAAACGAGTCAGCGCATCCCCCCACGGATTCCCTTCTTTTTTACCGATTAAGAAATTATGAAACGGAACCAAACTGGCAAAGTTGCGGCTCGTTAGGCCAACCACGCGAGGGCGGTATTTCCAGTTCGCTGGCAGTTGAGCAAAGAAAGCCGCGTCTGTGGCGATTTTAATCGGCACACACAGCAACTCAGCATTACTTAATTGCGTTTGCGCGTCACTTCGATGCTTGCGAACCGCATCAATCGACTTACCAAATAGCAGTAACGAGAAGTGATACTCCCCCATAGCAAAATGCCCGTCATGAACGTCGTTTGAGGCTTGGTCTAGGTCTTGAATTTGAGTGATTGCCCCATCCCCTGAGCTTTTACCCCGTTGCTTTTGGGTTTTGATGAACTTGGCGGCCACTTTACGAGTAAAGAAGCTAAAGGATTGAGTGAGAACAAATTCAAAGTCACTGTAGAGCAAGCCATTAAGCATTCCGTTGTAAGACGACGAGCCGTATTCTTTAATGTCTAGCCCTTGCGCATAACGAGTGCCTGAAATCGACTCTAACTCAATCGTGTCAGAGCCAACTTTTATCCATGCGTTACCAATGGCGTGTTTAATTTCCCCATTGGGCTTACGAACATTGACCCATTCATGGGTCAATAGGTAATTCAGCAACGTTAAAGGCTCAGACAATACAACCCCGTTGGCATTGGTGTGGCAACCAAGTGTGGTTGCCCCGTAGTTGTTTAAGGTGTTTTTAATCAAGTTACCCACCTGATTAAACCCATCCATGCGCTCAACCAGTCGCGCTTTAATCACATCCAAATCACGACTCAGTTTATTGAGCTTATCGGCACGTTGAATGACCGTGACGTATAACTCATTGACCATGACTTCATCCCCAAATTGGGCGTTATAAAGTGAATCAATGTGAGCACTAAATTCTTGGGTAAACTCACCATTGATGGTGTGCGTGACTTTTTTACGAATAATGTGAGTCCATACACTCACGTTTGATTCTGATAAGCCTTTGTACAAGGTGTTTAAGCGTTGATGCAATAACTCTAATTCATCTTCATCTTTTGTCTCAAAGGCAATCCCATCGAGGCGATAGGTTTGAAGTAATGCTCCATCGGTCGTAATCAGAATGGAATCGGTTAGGTGACTGGAGTAAGGGACGAACGATGCGAGAGTAACTTCTTTGTTGATGGCGTTGGCGTATTTTGAGGCGTTCATAAATGATAAATACCTTGTTATCTCTTTTTAAATGACAGAGGGCTGTAGATTGCTTTCCCATAGAAAGCGTGGTTACGGTGTGTTCGACGGCATTTGAATCTCAGCCCATAAAGACTGAGATTCGCATCATCCAGTTTGGTGATAAGCCGCAGAGCAAGGTAGTTCGGTATCACTAACGCCATGAGCCACAATCCAAAGCCAAAATACACCGCATACATACCCATCAAAAAGATAAGTGTGTTGGACAGCATTAATGGAACCATTGGTACTGAAAACAGCATGGCAGGGCGTGTACAGGCTTTAAAAATAGGCTCAGACATAACGATGACTCCTACGACGCAAAGTAACGGGCAATCTCAGCCGCGCCACCGATTAACAACGAACCCGCTAGAATTTTCCCCACTTCTTTAACATCCCAATCAGTGAAGAGAACTTTGTAACCTACCCACATGACGGCCAAGGTCACGGTTGCAATGGATGCACCACGTAAAATATTAACGAGGTTATTCATAAAATCATCGAATTTCTTTAAACCGCCAGCGTGAGCCAGTTCAGGAAAGAGAGCTAAACCTAAAGCTAATAAACAGAAAACCCAAAAGAGAGGGCTAACTAACGGGCGTGACGGTACGTATGAAACAGGACTGTTCATATAAGGTGTTTCCTTTATTTAAGTGAAAAGAGTGAAGAGAACTAACGTCGCTTCGCTTTGTTGCACCCCAATTCCCAATTATCATTCTGATAATCGGAAATTGGCGTGTTAGGTAAAAGCAGTGTGTATCGATGCCAGTGAGTTAATGGCAGTGATTGGATGCTAGGTACACGTAGTATGTATTTTTGGATTGCCAGTAATAAGCATGACCACGGTTTTGTGTAGAACACAGTGGTTGAACTTTCTAAAACGATGCCTTTTTTATTCAACACGCGCCCAAAATATAAGGTATTTCGTAATCCATTCTCTTTAGAGAATAACGGTGATTCTAATATTACGGTATGAACACCAGTCGAGCGTAATTCATCAAGAACTAAGAATAAGTCGTTGTAAACGTCACGGGTTAATGGTTGTGACAGGGTCGCTAAATGAAGTTGGACACGATGCCTATCAAACACGGAAGGCACTATTACCAGTGAATCCGTAAATCGTGAACGCATTGAAAAGCCGTAACCGTAATGAAAAATCAAGAACCCGAAGACCATCATAAACCACAGCAAAGTAAATTCAGGTAATAGGCCAATTAACATAGCCCCTATTGCGCCTGTTTTTTGAATACGATGGTGAGTATCGTGAATGGTGGAGTGTGCGGTTTGGATTAGGTAGCTAAGGTAGAGAATACCGATGAACATGATGGTGCTGCCAATCAGTTCAACGAGTAATGAAAAAGGGGTCATATAAGTCTCGCGTAAATGACAGGAATAAAAAAAGCAAACCTGCTGGTCTGCTTTTTTGGGTAGATTAAGGGTGATGGTTATTTTTATTCTTTGTTGTATATATCAACCAACACTGCTTCTTTTTTACAGATGAAGTCTGACTCTTTGTTTTTGTTTACGTCTTTGTTCCATGACGCTAAGGTTTCTAATGAGGTAAACCCATGTTTTTCATGTTTTGCATTTAACTTGAATGCAGTCAGTCGTAGTTGTTTACCTCTTTTCGTTACCATATTTATTTTCTTCTGATAAATCCAAGGCCAAGTAAGCCGATGATTGATAAGAACCCAAGGCTACCACCGCTGTCACCGCCTGAGTCTGGCGTTGGCATCACTTCAGGTAATGGCTCTGGTTTATTTAATTTAATAAACTCATTATTTGATAGCTGGATTGCGCCTTCTCCACCGTTACTTTCTACGACGATAGTACATTTTTCAAAAGGAAGAATTTTCTCTTTTGTGAAACAAGTACTTTGGTCTCGAACAATAAAAGCGTCATCTGTTACGTTTGATTCTAAGCTAAAGTTCACACCGTCAGTATTGCTGTGTAATGATTGAATGGTGATGGTTGCCGTACCATTAACGTAAGCTAATGATGGGTAGTGCCATGCGTTGATCTCACTTAAAAACCAATCTTTGATAGGAGCAAGGCGAGTCGCAGTCATGCTGTGATTTTCACGAACGGTGCTTGATACACCTACAATATCACCAGCAGAATTTGTCCACGGACCACCTGAGTCGCCCCCTTGCAAATAACCATTTCCAGTATCAACACTTTCGTATAAATACCTAAAATTAAACCCTGCGTCACTCGCGTCATTAACTATTTGTGAACGACCTTTTTTCAGTTGGGCTGTACCACCGAAGCCATACATGGTTACGGTATCTCCAACAGCAATTGGATCGCTGTTTAAGTTTGCGACGTAGCGAATGTCTTTCGTGTCGTGCGCACGCTCTAATTCCCAAATCGCAATGTCTGATGAAAATCGGTTTGTATCATCAAGAGGGTATACTGTGTGAGCAAGAACGTTAATAAAATCTCGATTAGAAAACCCAACAACAGGAGTACCGAAACAGTGCCCAGCAGTCAGTAAGTATTTGCCGCCAATAATGGTGCTTGTGCAATCCATTGTTGCCATGTTGGTGTAGTCTGAACGTTCTAGTGGTTTTCCATCAACGATAGCCAATGCCGATGATGAACATAATGTAAGTAACAAAAGGGCTTTTTTCATTTTTATAATTCCATTGTTTTGATCGATCTATTTTACTAAAAAGCCCTACCTACCGCAAGATAAATAATTAATTATATTATCCTTTTATGATGTAAGGTAAACCACGTACAGCATCGATGATGTAAGGGTTCTTTTGTGTGTTGTTCGCCAGTTGATGAATGCGTGTTGGTGCGGTGTATCCCCACCGTTTTGCAAGGGTTGTCGGTGTCCATCCTTTTTTTGTGTATTCGTGTTTAAATTCTTCGTTTGTCATGATTGTCGCCCCTTGTGTGGTTAATTATGATTAATCATACAAGGGGGAGGGGTTATATCAAGTTATTTCTTATGAGCTGTAATTTGATAACGAAAATGATACGAAGAGGCTCGTTGCCAGTCTGCGCATATTCTGGTTGCATTATTAGTTGTTAGTTTTTGAGCGACCCCGATAGAGTGATTTCGAGCATGGTCGTTTTGGTCTTTATATGTGCCTACAATGTTAATGTTGTGAGTGGTTATATTTGATCCTTCTGGCGGATACACATTCGTACAAGGGCTTGTTGAATACCCGTTGTACACAATCGGGGGGCTTTGTGTACCGACCGCTGCATCAACGTCACTTTGAGTAAATCCTTTAGTTGAGGGATTATGTGGGTTTGCAGCCGCTAAATTACGCGCATTTTCTAATGCCGCTTCATAAGTGACTTTAGCCAGCGCGTTACCACTGGCGATAGTGAGCAGTAACCCTAAATAGAGTGTTTTTTTGTTCATAGTCATGGTTGTACCTTTTATTTGCATTGTAAAAGTGCCGTTACTTTCCCAAAATGGAGCGTAGCAGCGCGGTTTGTTACTTTATTTTTTGCGCCTACGTCCAAGCCGACTTGAACATGAGTTGGGGTTTCAGCCTGAAGGTAAGCGCGTTGTAATCCTGTGAGCAAGTAATTGCGTTGTGGATTAATTTCACTGATGGTGAAGGTTGACTCTAACGTTGTTCCTTGTGGGCATGAGGGCTTTTGTAGCCATTGACCATGCTCTACGGTGTAAATGTGAGTGAGTCCTATTGCTACAGATTGTTGCGTTCCATCACTGTTTTTTATGGTGTAATCCTTTGCGTTTGTGATCGCATGATTACCGCCTACATCCCAATCCCCCAGCAACGTTGAATCATCCCCACTGCGCTTGACGAGTGATTCATACGCAAACGCTTTATCAGGACGGTCGATACGTAACGTAATTTTGTCCTTTTCATCATCAATAATGATGTTTGGCATTTTGGCGAACATTTGAAGCGTCATTTCTCTTTCATACTTCAAGGCTTCATCATTTTTGGGAGGTAATTCCATATCTAATTCAGCTCGCCAGTGCGTAGGATTAACCACGCTTGGAAGAGGGACTAATCGGTAATCGTGCGCTGTTATTTCTCCCCACGGGGTTTGATTGTATTTAAAACAAAGCCCTTTTTTGTTGTCCTCGTCTGAGCACAAGGGTATGTAATCCCCCTCTAAATCACTGAGCTTCATAGGGAAAATGAATTGGGTGTTAATGCCTGAGCCTGAAAGATATTGATCACTCATGTAGGCATGGAATTGAGTTTGTAAATACACAATTCGGTTGTAAAACGACTGACTGTTATCTTGTATTTGCTTTTGGGTTAGCATGGCTGACCATTCTCTAATTCCCAAAGTAAGGGCAGCCGCGACGATAGCTAAGGCAACAACGGAAGCAAGGCCGCGCTGTTTACCTTTGGTTTTACATTGTTTTTTCAATGGAACTTTCCTATTTGATGCACCCCGTCGCCACGTTCAAGTTTTGCCAATCGGTCAAGACATTATTTAACGGGTAATGAAAAATCAGCGAGGTGTTGGTTAATTTGGTAGGCGATAAAAATTGCGTCATTTTGTCGATGATTTCTGCATCGTTTGGCGTGACGCTAATTTCTATCCCTGATGGTGCGCTGTTGGGTTGCGCTCGTTGAAGATACCGAACCTCATAGGTCGCTATCCCGTCATTGCTTGGTGTGTCAATCAGTGCCATCGTCAATTCAACTTGTGGTAAGCATCGACTGAGCGATACTTGCTCAGCGTAATGCAGTGCGCTGTTGTGTTGAATTTCTTGAACGGTGTGATTTATCCTTGTTGATAAACGATAATCGGCCAAGGCATTGAGTAAGGAGCTGGTGACAAACACCAAAGCAATGAGGGAGAACGAGAGATAAAGCAGATATTCAACGCTGATGGAGCCACGTTGAGCGTGTCGCATGGCTTAGTAGGTCATGGTAATCGACGTTGCACTTGTTTTAATGGTTGAACAACTGTCTGCACTTTCACAACCAGCGCGAGTTGATGGAGCCATCAAATCAGCCAAGTCCAACACACGGTCGCCATCGTTTGGTAGCGTTGCGGTTAAATCCACTAACGCTACAGAGCTTGCGTTGCCTCTTAATACCCAGTCACCACCGAACGGGTTAGTACCAAGTCCATTCTTTGCTGCGCCACAGATTTTTTCACTAAGTGCGCTGCGCTCACACAGTTTAGGGATGGTTAATGATGCTGGAGATGGTCGCCCTTGTGTGGCTTGAGCAATTTCAGCAGCTTGTGACATAAACATCATGGTGTTCATTTTGTACATAATGGTTGGGGCTTTTGACATAACGAACAGTAAAGCGACGACCACACCACTGATTATCATTACGGCCTCTAAACTCATTGCCCCTTGTTGTTTTGATTTTGCGTATTTGTTTCTCATTTAAAATGCTCCTTGAGCCATAGCAATGTTGAAAATAAGACTAATCAGACCACCAAAAGTGATGAAAGCGGTTAATGCTGCACCAATTTTGAGTCCTGAATTGCCCCATTGTTTAAGACGATTAACGTCAGTCAATAATTTTGCACGATGTATCTGTGCGCTTTTGTGTAGCGTTTCTGGTGTTTTGCCTATTCCACCAAGCAGAACTAAGGTGCTGTGCTCTTCATCAAGCAGCAACCCTGAGTTAAAAATATCCCCAACGTTACTTTCCCCTCCTCCTAGCGTCTTTAGCATGGTTTGGATGTGTTCAGCTAAATACGCAGAGCTTGAGGTTTGGTAATGCTGCAAGGACTCTTTTAAGCTATTGCCTACCAAGGTTTGATGGGCAATTGAGGCGAGTAAGTTTGCGCTTTGTATCAGTCGGTATTGACGATAAAAAGGCAAGTTATCGAGTTTTGCTCGATACGTACCACTTATGGGGAGTGTGACGATAACAAACACAATGAGCGCAAGCGCGAGTACAAGAATGCCTAATCCGTAATTTGCCCAAAACAGACCAAAGTGATAGGAAAACTGCGATAATCCGCCCCATCGATGAATGGTTAATTGTTTTATCAGCGACGGATAGGCATAGCTTGATAACAGCGCACTCACCGTAAATATACCCGTCAGGCCAAGTGTTGGTATCACCAACACGCGCAATAACGCCCCTGTACTGGCTTCATTTACGTGTAGTGTTCCAATGGCTTCACGAATGCCTTCTACAAATTGCCCCACGTTTTCGCCACTGGATACACTTTGGTAAGCACTGATACTCAACCATTGTTTTAATCCGTGAGAGAACGATAGTCCTTGTCCTATGGCATCCAAGCACGATTGCCCTACGGCCTTTTCAAGACCGTGACCATATAAATTCAGTTGAGAGGCTATGTCTCGTTGTTTGATACCAGAGCTAGAGAGTTGGGCTATTTTTTCAAGTAAGGCAATTTGTTTGTCTTTCTTGATGTTATTTTTTGCCACGACGTCGGCTCCTTTTGTTTGTGGCTGGCAGCGATTGAGTAAGCTCGACGTCTTGCTCTATTTCTTCCCAACGAAGTTGCTCGTATTCATCAACGGACGTTTTGCTTAATAGCCCGTTGACGCGCTCATTGGCTGTGAATATATCAATGTGACCACGTTTGATTTTTAGCGTGGCGTGACTGCTGATAGGCTTAAATCCTTTCGCTAACAACGCTTTACTCCAACCGATATAATCTTTGTTTGTGATAAAGAGACGGTCTTCATCATCAAGCACAATCATTTCAACCAAAGCGGTACGGCCTTTCTCGCCTTCATTGCAATGCTCACAGCCGTCAGGGTTCTTGAATCGCATCGAGGCTTTCATGTTTGAGCCGCCATTGTCCGAGAGCCAGCGAGTGACTTTTTGGCGTTGCTCATCATTTAAGTGCGCTTGTGCTTCATTAAATGAAATGCAGCAATGAGGGCATAAAGTGCGTACCAGCGTTTGATAAATCCACAACTTCATGAGATTGGGCGCCGCGATTAACGCACTTGGTACGTGCATTTGCTCGTTGAGCGTATGCGCGATACCTAAAGCGGAGGACGTATGCAGCGTTGAAAACATTATTTGCCCTGTTTCCCCTTTGCGACACACGTTCATTGCCCCTCTGGTATCACGAACTTCACCATGAAATTCAATATCTGCATCGTGACGAAGTAAGGCTTTTGCATAGGTAAACATTAAATCTTCATCATCGTTCTGATTTACGACTGAGGATTGAATGACACCTAAATCACTTTCAACGGGGTCTTCTAGGGTGTTCATGGCACGCCCTTTCCCTTTCAGCTCATTGAGTATGCCGATGATGGAGCTACTTTTCCCTGAGCCTGTTTGCCCAGCAAGTAAACAAATGCCAGAGGCACTGTACGCAAAGTTACGCACAATACTCACGTGTCCTTTTTCCCACCCTATTTCATCAATAGGGGTGATGGATTCTTTTTCATTTGTCCATCGAAGGGTGACTTGTCCCCCGTTATCTTTGGCTGGCAGATACGCAATACGCCACTCAGTATCACGACGACCACTGTTTGTGTTTAGCTCAATTTCAATGCGACCGTTATTGATTTTGCTTTGATAAAAATCAGAATCTTTATCAACGGCCAATTCGTTAAACAAATACCCGAATAACAGTTTTCCGTATTCATGCTCAGGGATAGACGGTTGCAATGATTGCATTCTTCCATCAATGCGCCCCTCTATTCGGGTTTCATGCGCGTAAAGTTCGATGTGAATATCGGACACACCGCGCAATACCGCATCTTGCAGTATGTTCACGGCACGTTTTGCGGTTTCATTGAGCTTATCAGTATCAATGATGGTGACGGGGTCATTATTGGTTCGGGAGATTTGGTCAATAATGAGATTAACAGCGGTACGTTCAATTTTCTTAACCGATACCGCAGCATGATGTTCAGGCAAGGTTTCAGGGTGCTTTTTAATTAACGCAAAGATTTTATCAATGGCTGGACTTTCAAAATCACAGGTATAAATCACGCCATCATTGGTCAGTGCAGCGTCTCGATGGAGAAAGTAGATGGATTTTAAATCTGCGGATTGGACGATGTTATTACTGACTAACATTCCCTGATTCCTTCTCAATCACAACCTTAATCGGTGCGGCCTTGATGTACTTGGTAATGAGTTTATTACCACGCTTAAACACCACGGTATTACGAGTGATGTCATGCACTTTCGCATCTTCTACCGACTCACCTTTTTTCACTGGAATAAGTTGTCCAGCAATATCAATAAAGGCGATCATGTTATTTGGGTTTGAGATAATGCTTTTAATCTGCAAACGCTCAATCACACTAGGGCTAGGCTTAGCTTGTTTTTGTTGAACAACCACGACTGGCTCAGGGTCGATATTTCCATACAACGCATTCTCTTTGAGTTCATCGAGCTTTTGTTGCCCTTCTAGCTCGATGATTTCTGCGTTAATGGCTTGAGTTTTGACAGTGCTAAGAAGTACCGTTTCTAACGCATTAATCATATCGGTTGCGTTATATGAAAGGGGAATAACGACCGATGGAACTGAGTCGTCTTTGTCTGCTTTATAATAAACCGATTTATATTGCATTGTTTGTGGCTCTTCAAACACCACAGGGGCGGTACTTGCTCTAGAGGTTGGAGAGCCGAGCGTATCGATGGCAATGGATGAAGCCATACCAACAATCAGTAGGCCACCAATGCCAACTGCTATTTTTTTCTTAGTTTCCATTAGAAATTCCGTGTATATCAATAGTGAGCGTTAAGGTGAACTCATTCGTTTCTAAGCGAGTGAGCGTCAATTCTGTTGCGGTAATGATAGGTGAATCAATTAACTCCCTAAGCACATTTAGATGACTGATGCTTCCTGTCATGGACAGTTTTAATGGGTGAATATCAATATTGCCTATTGGTATTATTGGGGATTTATCCACGGTGATGTTCAGCACATAGAACGCATCTAATAACGAGGCGAGATAACTATCTACTGCTACAGGGCTTAGTGAGGGCTTGTATTCCAGTGGGAATACAAACGATGACGAGCTTGGGTCATACAGTGGGGACAGCGTTGCGTTAGCATTGAGCCACTGTGTCCACAGCGTTTCTCGCACGTTATTTTTACTCACAATCACTTGCAGCCGCTTTTCACCTTCAATTAACGTCACAACGTCACCTTTTGTGGGTGGCGGTAAAAACGACGTTTCGGCTAACAGATAGAGCGCATTAGTTAGGGCGTTAGAGGCTGATACTTTTTTGGTTGAGTAGGATTGAAGAAATTCAGTCACGGTGACTGAGGTGGTGTCTTTTGGCTCAGGTTTCTGCATTGGCATAAACAGATACGCCAACACGCACAACCCAACAATCAGAGCCGCCACACCGCCCATGATTTTTACTGGTAGATAATTATCAATTTTCGCAAGCTGATAGCTATCCATCCACGCCATCTCTACAGGCTCAACGCTCACTACTTTTTCTGCATACGATAAAAAAGCGTTAGCGTCCGTAGGACTTAATATTGACTCAACACGATGACAATCGTAGGCGAAGGTTTGTATGAGCGAATCGAACGGCTCGATGTGCTCATACAGCAATTGACCGTTATCAAAGGCTGCGCCATACCATGCGTTTTCATTCAAACGTTCAATATAAACACAGCGACCAAGGCCGCTGTGTAATTGATTCGTTATTTTTATCCACTCACCATAAAGAGCCGCTGGCTCCATTGAGTGATAACGTCGAAATGTGTCTCCCTCTTCAATGATGTGTTCATACTGACAGGGGAATTGTTTCTGATGCCGCTTTAGCTCTTTTTTGGAAGAGAAGACAGCAAGATTGGCTAATTTCATTATCAATACCTTATTGAACTTTACGAGGCGTTAATAACACTAGGGTCTCAATTGTGTCGTTGCGCGTTCCTGAGCCACCAAACAGTTCAAGCCAAAAGCTTTTCGTTTGCTCTGCTGTGGTCGAGGTTTGTTTTACTGACGCAATAACGTAGGTTTGGCCGTAACGTAATTTGTTGGCAAAGGTGATTTCAGATTCTTGAGTGCTCAACATACCAAGGTTAATGTCACCGACACTTTCCGTTGAACGATTAGTGATTTTTTGCAGTTGCCCTGAAATACGTAACGAAACGTATTCATCCTGAACAATGGTGTTCACCATCATATCCACGCCTTCCACTTCCATTTTACGGGTCACACTGGCACTGACCACCCCTTCACTGCTTTCGCTTGAGGCTTCATAGATATAAGGGGTTTTGTTCTGTTGTGTGATTTTGGCTGGTTGATTGTTTAACATCATTGCAGTGATAGGCGTTTGAGTTGATACGCTCCCTTGCTTTTCAAGTACCTTGATGAAGGATTCTGTGCCCGTCCATTTTCCTGTGCCAGTAAACGCAAGACCGTAGCCAGCTCCTTCTGAAATGGTTGACGTACCAGGAACAAAAAATTGCAGTAATCCATTGCCGGTGTCTTTAACGATATTCCAATCAATGCCACGCTCAGTCCCTAAGTTTGAACGAAACTCAATCATTTGAATGTCCAGTGTCACTTGCTTAGATAGCTCTTTCTGATAATGATTAATGACCTGTTCAATGTCTTGCATTTGGTCAATCGTTGCTTTAACCGTAACACTAGAAAGCGCAGGAGATACCGCAATGGATTGTTTGGCTAACTCACCGCCCCCCAATACTTTTTCTAAACTGGCCGCAATTTCTTCTACGTATTTCATTTCCTTATATTCAACGTTCAGAAATTGCCCTTCAATACGCGCACTGTCTTCACCAGAGGTCGTGCCTTGTGAGCCTAATTGCCCTGACATATTTCCTGATGGAATATTCAGGGTAAAGACACGAGTGATGTATTTTGAAATCTCCAGACGGTCGTTTTTAAACTCAATACCATAGCCTGACTCTTTTGAGAGTGAGTTCAACACGCCTTGACGTGTGGACGAGAAGTTTAAGGTGACGAGTTTGCTAGGTTGAACGTCTTTTGAAAAATGGACAGGGATATTGACGTCACTCATGATGCTTTCAAGCACCACGGACAGCGGCAAATCAACCGCATTAATGCCGCTTGGCTCTTTGAGCCAATCGGTGTTTGCACTTTCAACGATTGGGCTTAATACCATTGGAGGCTTGGTAATAAAGCCCACTTTTTTATATTGATTTGGGCTAGACAGCTCAGTGATGTTTTGATGTACTGATTCGTTAAAGGCCACACTGTCTTTAAATTCTTGAGAGGCGCAGCCTGACAAGATAGCGACGACCAGAGAGCTACAGAGTAATTTACGCATTATAATTCTTCCTGAATGAACACTTGGCCTGTGGATTCAAGAATGCTTGAGTACACAGGATAACCATCAAGTACCGTTTCTAAGGCGGTGGTGATGTCATCGTATTGAGTGATGATGAAGTAATCGGCACTGAAGGCGTAATTGGTTTCAACAAGCCAGCTACGTGCGCTGTCTTCGGTGTCGTTCCAACGTAAGCCGTAGTTTTCGATAAGGCGTTTAGTCACTAAACGCAGCGAATCGCCTTGTACGTGAGTGAGTCGCACATCATCGTTAAAATCATAAATCCCAGCCACACGCGCTTTATCATCCAATATTAGATTAAGCGGCATATGCAATTGTTCAGAGAGTTCAACAAGGGCTTGCTTTAGGCTGCCGCTGAACGACAACGCAGCACCAGATGGAGAAGAGAGCAAGGCTCTATTCGTATCAGTCAGTGACCATGCAATGTTGCTGTAGCCTTCGGCTTTAAGCCATCGTTTGATGGCGGAGTTATAAGGCTCGTCTTTATTGACTACCGCTTCGTAATAGTCAGCCACAGGAACAAAAGGAGCCTGAACCACGGCTTTATTGGTATCAATCACCGTGGTTGAGCGAAAGACGGATAAATCACGTTCAATCACATGGCGATTGGTCAATTCAAAGTATTCGCCCTCGCCCTGATATTCAGGCTCAGAGGCGCACCCTGATAAAATCACCAACAATGAGGTTGCTAGTAGGTGTGGTTTACGCATTAGTTACCTCGTGAGAACGTAATAAGTTGATGCTCGTTATCAAGGATAATGGTGTTTTCTTCCCCGATAAGTAATTGAATGGCATCGACTAACGCCATTGTTCTGTGCAATTTTGCAGACGGTGGAATGGGTCTGTTTAAAAGCAGTTTTGCACTTTCAGGTGCAGGGTAATCGGTGAGGATACGATACCCCATCGGTTCAATCAGCCACGTTACCGCTTGCTCTACGTGGGTAATGTGAGTTGGAAAAATAGTGCGAACGGGCACTTGTAAAGCGTCTATGTTGACGGCCATAGAGTCAGCATTGGCATTCAGAGCCAGTGTCATACTCAAGGCAAATAACCATCGTTTCATGGTGAAATCCTGTTTTATAGGTAAAAAAAAGAGTCCTTATGATAAGGACTCTGCGAGTTGCAATCGGTGTGGTTCAATGGAGACGTGTATGGGTTCTTGGTCGCCATAGGCTTCAATGCCTGTGGTTTTGAACAAGAACGCCCCAAAAGCGTCAACATCGAGAGGTTCAATGATGGTTACGAAAATACACGTACCATCTTTGTCAGGGGATTGAACAATATTGCGAGAAGAAACGACCTTAAATCGACCGTTGTACTCGTAGTCAGTAATGATGACTTCGTCATCATCTTCAAAAAAGCTCGTCACTTTCGGTTTCCTGTTCAGTGGAGTCAGAAAGCAAAGTGATGCAGAATTTCTTGTCATTACATACGGGCGTGTTTTCTTTCAACACCATAGTTTGATTAAATGACGTGTTGCCCTGTTCAACTGCAAATGCATCAAGTTCGCCCACTTTAAAAGGGGTAATGATTGGCTCAGCAAAATATTGAACAAAAAACTCATAGGTATTTCGTTCAATATCAACAGGTCTTGCTGTGATGCGGACGCCCTCTTCAACGATTTGATGGACAGGGGTGTAAACCAAATCGTCTTTTTCTTCAGTTCCCGTCACATCCCATCCAGTAGTGAACTTTTTAGTTTCTAATGTAGAAAACGACCACGGCTCATTGGTTGGTAACTGGAAGGTAGATTGATATTGATGCTTATCAGAGAACTCGTAGGAGACATTGAACAGCTCAGCGTGAGCTGTGAACGAAAGTAAAGCAATCACTGGAAGTAATCGGTATTTTTTCATGTTCTATATCCTTATCTTAATTCTTGTGCCTTTTTGGTGGCACGTTGGTAATTGATACGTGATGTCCAGTTGTCTTTAGTGACAGGCGATGAATAACTGCGCTCTTCACAGATAAAGGCAAACAACCCCATACGATTAAGTAGGTCGGTTTGTACATCCACATTATGACAACGCAAAAACACGGTTTTTGCTGTCCCTTGCTTGTTCAGTTCAAAATCAGAAGGGCAAGAAATTAAGGCAGCAAAAGGAATGTCATTGGTTTTGTGTGGTGTTGGGCAATGCCCACAACTGGCGGTTAAATTTACGTCGATTATTTCGATGTCATCGATACTTAAATAAGTAACGTGAGTATTTGATACGTGAGCCAAACAAAAGCCAATTGCACTATTGATATGACGCTTTACTTCATTGCGTGGAAATTTGAAATCTGGTTGAGGTTTGTAACGACCATAAACCAGTTTTTGTACAAATTGAGACTCATCTTTATCACTTTCGGTGATGTCTGAAAGCGTCGCGTTAAGGGCGTGAAGTTCAGCGGTATCCAATAATGGTCTGTGCTGCTCTTTTTCACCAACTAAGAACAAAGCGTATTGCATGGTGTTATTACCTTATGTGATAAGAAGACACTCACTCAGCGATAAATACTTGGGTACTGTATATAGTTGTTCGGGATGCTTGCTGTTTTTTAGCCTACTGCCAATAGACTGCACGTTGAGGGATGTTGCTGTTTGTACGTACTTACAAGACTGATACCCCCTAATAGATTAAAAAAGTGTGTATTGTTACGTGTTGGCTTCACGAATGGTTTGACCATTAACAGACGGGTTTTCTTTAGTGTTTGCCACACACTAAAACCAAGTATTTATCGCTGAGTGAGCTTGTGATGCTATTTGCATCGTTGAGTAAACCCAAGAGAAGGCGGAGGTGATAACATCAATCCATCCTCATGTATTTGTCGTAATTGCCATTGATACCATTTGTCATCGATGCGTTGTTTTGCTTCACGATCGATACGTTCAGTACGTGGTTTATTGCCTTCACGCATGAGAGAAATATTAAGTGCGGCTTCGCGTATTTCATTTTGGGTCATTCTCACAACCATTCCTTTTTATCCGTGATGATTAGGTAAGCTCGCTTATGCAAGTGAGCTTGCCTAATAAAATGCTATGGCGCTCTGAACGTGGATATTCACACGGCAGGCACTTCCATAGACTTACTGCTGTTTTCAACGCATTTTCAGTGATCTAATAAGTCTTACACTCCTCATAAAAGTGGCTTACCGATAGCATGTTTAACTGCACAGCAGCGGACAGGTTCCCAAATTCTTAAAGAGCGGTAGATCCAAAAGTTGGATCTTTATTCAAAAAAGAACACTAAATTCTGTTAGTATTCTTTTTGTGAACATTGTTTTTGACGATTTCAAGGGCTTCTGCTCGCTTACTTCTGCCGTGTTTTTCTGCTTGAAGAGTGAGTAGACGATTGGTCTCTTTATCGAGCTCAAACCAAAGGCCGACGGCTTTTGAGGCTGTTTTTTTTGTCATGAATTGCCTTTTTAGCGATGAATAAAGCTATTTACCATAATATACACGTTGCGCACTTGCGTAACTTATTGAAAAATAAGAGTAAATGTTTATTTTGATTATTTTTGATGTGCGCGTGTAAGCAGATTAGAAAAAAAGTGCGTGATAGATTTGTTGTATAGGAATATAATCCGTGATTAGTTATCACTGATTATAGCGAGCGCAATAGGTAGCTCTTAAGTTATTGATAACACTACGTATTATGTATATTATGGTAAATAATTTTAAAAAAATATCAGTGATTACTTGATGTTTTTAGCGCATCTCTTTATAATTATTCATAGTTCTTGAAGTGAGAGTGCAACATATAGCGCTCTGCTCACCATGTAATGCCTCGTGTGATATATGGTGTATTTTTGCTAAAGAATTAGAGTGTGTCGGACCGCGAATCTGACCAAAAAGCATTCGCAAATAAGCCGTCTTCCCGAAAGTAGACGGCTTTTTTTGTGCCTAAAAATCAGGGGGTTGATCTTTTGGATCTTTTCCTCTACATTATCTACTCAATGTTTGGCGTCGCAACCAAGCATCCCTAAAATCTTTCGGAATCATACAATGACCAATTTAATACCAGCGGGCATATTGCCTGTGAAACTCAGACCCAATTTTAGACGCATCCCCTCCCCTCTTCATATAATGATGAGTGTTCGAGTGTGTTTAGAAGGTGTGTCTGATGTTAGAAGCTAACCTAGCCACTTCGTTACAAAACTCGACCACGCACTCAAAGAAATGGGCGATAGCCCCTGTTTGGTATCCTGATGAAGCATTAGGTG
>NZ_JARDAK010000026.1:0-36998 GCF_056470645.1 Pseudoalteromonas sp. TP27
CTAATAGGTGGCACCTGTCAACAACACTGGTTAGTCTTAATAGAAAGTTTTCAGCATGAAAAGAATAATGCTCCGATAATTCATAATTTGAATCTTTAAAGTCCCTCTTATTGAGATACTCTAGAGACATGTTTAAAGTTTTAAATGCATTATCAATTTCTGAAACCCTTGAAAAGACATCATGTGCATATTTTTGCATCTCTGACACATTAGCATTTTCCTTACCTGATTTATGAGCATCTAGCATTACAGTAATGCATTCACAAACAAGAGGGAATAATATTTTGATGTTGGTATTTTCAGTATGAATAGTAAAACTCCTTACTATTTAAACACATAAAATTTAATCAAAGAACTTTTTAACTATAAGTGCATAAAATTTCAGAATGTCGTGGCTTGCTAACAAAAAAAGTTAGCCCAACCATTCCCTGATTTCCTCTATCCAAGAAGGTACTGCGTACTCGTCACTTATTGCCTCAACATATCGCTTAGAGAATGAAAACTTATTATTATCCAAATCGAAAAATTGCTCAATTTCACCCCATTGGCTAGCTTTTAAATCTAGTGCGATTCGTGAACTTTCTTGGGTGATTTCATCTTCTATTTCATGCAAGAAACTAAGTTTATCAGGATAACTATCGATAAAAGTGCATAAAGTTTCATAGAACAATTTGCCATTTAAAGAGTCCTCTATTTCAGTTGCTGGAGAAACTGGATTGGCTTGAATATTGACAAGCTTTGTCGTTCGCTCTTTCATGCAATTAACTATTCTCTTACAATAAAGGTTTGGATATTTCTTCACATCATAATTAACCAATTGCGCATCAGTATCAGAAAGTAAAATGATTTTTCCGGAAATTTCTTCCTGAAAGTCTTCATATGAGGTCGACAAATGATTATACAGTCTCTTGATCTCTCTAGCTCCACCAACGGGAACAATCCTTAACCTTTTTGAATCAATCAAATCCTGAAAGTAAGCGCTCAAGTACACTTTTTCAGACGACCCTTCACAAATAATCCAGTTAAATGGTGTTTCACCAATTGCACTGGTAATCACTGACTGTACAAAGTCATTAACGCTTTTTAGTCTTATGTCGTAAGGTAGTCGCCCTTTAGATTTCGTAGTCAATTGCTTGATTTGCTCTCTGTAATTAGCCAAGTTAATCATATCGAAAACATGTGCTGAGTCATTTTTGGTTATTACGGTTGCACTACCCGTCTCGATTGTTGGTAAAAAGCCATACCAGTGAGATGAAAATACAACTTGCATAGCATCTCGACTAATCTCATATAAAGCATCGAATTGGTCAAAGCATGCCGACATGTGCAAAGATGATTCCGGCTCATCAATTCCTATTATTAAATTAGTACCAGTATCTCTGTGCTTCTTTAACAAGCTATGTGCAACATTTATTATGGCTTTTTGTTTCTCACCTGAACTTAATGAACTAATTTCTAGCCAGTTTTCACCTTGTTTTTTGTGTAATTTTCTTGTGCTAAAAAATGATTGAATAATTAGATTATATACGTCATTTTTCTTGAGGTATTGCTGCCTATCTGTTGGCGTCCTGTAAGAATATATTTCCAACTCTTGTGCAAGTGTATCGATGAAAGAGTTGAGGCTAGAGTTGATTTCGTTAATTTGTTTCTGAGGAACTCGCTCACTCAATATTTGTATTAAAGTTTCTCCCATAAGAACCTGTATTTCATTGGTTTCCAGCTTTGTAAAAAGCTCAGGTTCAATCTCTCTGGGAATATAGATGTAATCAACTATTTCTTTTATTTTGTTCAGTAATGGTAGAAAAGCTTCTAGCTCACTATCAGACAGTGAAGTGTTTGTTGTTTCTACTTCATTTCCTAATAGCCCCTCAACCATCATACGATTATTAAATAGTGATATTGAAGCCCCCCCTTTATAATCAACCCCTAATGGAATTATGAGTAAATCAGACAAATCTACTCTTTGGATCAATCTATCTCTATGTTCAATAAAAGCTTTAGCATGGACTTTAAGTGATGGAGATACATCGCCTTCACTAATATTCAAAGCAATAGAATTTAATAACTCTGCTTTTTCCAGATCGTCACCATCAAAATAACGCCGCTCTAGTAGAAATACAGGGACTATCTGAGGTTTTGTTGATGACTTACCGCTCTTTTTTGTAATAGTATTAAAGTTCCAAGACTTAGAATTAAAAAAAGTGTCAAGCGACTCCAAAACTGAGCTTTTTCCTATCCCATTGTCACCGACCAATCCACAAAATTTATCTTCATCAGTAATAGGTATGTAATTAATCCCTTGATAAGTTTTGTAATATCTTAAAAATGCTCCAATTATCATTATTATCCTTGTCAATTTTTAGAGAGGCTGATTTTTAGTCCAATCCAGCATTTGAACCTAGAAGACTTATAACCATTTAATAGTTCGGTCATCGCGAACATTTCTGCCTATTTAACATTCATTTATCTGCTTCATATAGTTTTAACAAATAACCTAAGGCATTACTATCATTAAGTTTTTTAAATTTTTTAAATAAAGTTAAATGAAACAATATGTGCTAGTTGCTCGTTTGCTGAAATATATGTGCAAATAACACCGTTTGACCAATCAGTTAACAACTATATTTTAGCCAACCCCAACAACAGCTTCTCCCTCTTGATCGCAATTAGGAAAAGTGCCAATAACGAACAATGAATTTAAGAAAAATAGTTTAAAGATGAACTTTGATGCCAAGGTTTGGACTTGCCAGATTAAGTAAAGTCGAAGACTTATCTGGCAAGCCTTCATAAAACTACAAATGTCGTGATTAACTAGAGAGCCCTATTTAACGACATACTCAGCTCTCCTTCTTAGATACTCATTATGCAACGCAAGGCTAGATTCTTTGCAAATTTCAGCAACTTGATCTAACCATTGAAAGTATTCTGTTTGCCGTTTTAATGTCCAAGCTGATGGTATTGCAGAAGCATTAGAGCACAAGTCTGCTAACTTGATACGTTTTACGGAGGAATGCTTCTTTGGAAGCACTTTAAGCACCTTTTCTCTTCGCTCCTCTAATGATAGCGATTTATCGTCAGAAAGTGCCTCTACTAACTCCAGAACACGATTACCACAGGTTTTATAGAGCTCCTCTCTAGTTACATCAGTATCCTCTAAAATGTCATGGAGTATTGCAGCACTTAGCTCATCTGCATCATCAATTTCAGCGATATCAGTGAGTAAGGCAGTCACTTCTATCAAGTGATTAATGTAAGGTGATCCATCTGACTTTCGCTTTTGCTGCGCATGATTTTTTGAAGCCAGCTCTAGTGATTTAATTAAAAGCTTATGAGAGCTCATATTAGTACCTTTTTTAAAATTTAATTACACTGCTGCTGGGGATATAAAAGTAAGCCTCAAACTTGGAATGCAGTGATCCGCTTATAGCCATCTATATCAGAGATGCTTTATGTACTCATCATATTGACGCTGAAGTTCCAACCAAGTAGCAGTACCAACTTTAGTCGCTCTGCTTAGCTGCTCAGCAAACACTAGGTCAACGGTCAAATTAGCTTCCATAAATAGTTCTAATACCTCCACCTTAATATTTAATAGAGCAGCTAGCTCTTGCATGCTGTTGTAGGTAAAGTTACTAAGGCAACGTCGCTTAAAAAACATGGAAGGGTGCTCTCTAAAGCCTCCATCTTTTCGTTTTTTAAGCTTTAAGTCACTGATGGGAATCCTAGCCGATGTCTTGATAAAGCTAAGTTTACTTATGTCGTTCATAACACCTCCATGGGGGAGCTATCTTGATCCCACGGTAAATTGGAAAACCTATTTTTCTGCTCGATTGGGAACTCATTTATGCTCATATACACTCTAAACCTTCCTTTAGTGGTCGATGATGCGTAAATAACTTCCTGTACAAATAACCACTTAGATTCAGTATCAAAAGCTGTATTAGACCAATCTAAATGCACGTCGTATCGATTAGCGAGCCGATTCCATGCCTTTGTTTGAGAACGAGCTTTCATTAAACCAATCCATGCCTCTATACGCTCGCCATTAGCATGAGCCTCTTTTAATAGCTGAGACAATCGGCGTTTATTCCTACGGCATTGTTTTCGCATTGTATTTATATCCTCTCAGCAGGATAATTCAGTTCAGGAACGGTAAGAATTTGATAAAGGTGGTAGAGCTCATAAGGCTTTAACTCCGCACACCCCTCTTCTAAAAGTTTATAAATCCTATAACTGTGAGGTTCTAGCCCATTACTGAGGGTATCCATAGCATTGGACACGAGCTGGGGGTAGCACTGACTTCTAAGTTTATCTATAGCTTTTGATTGGTACTGCTGTGGGGAAGTGTTGTACAACGTTTTACTGGTCATGCCTGCTCCTAGAGGTGAAGCGGCACGAACTTAGACGCTCCACCCAATGTTAATTGAGTGTAATCTTTATCTAAGTATCGATTTCGAATTGTGAGATTTTAAAGTACTACAGTAAAAACGATGAGGCAAGACACACGAAAAAAACTAATGGAAAAAACTACAGGTCAGTTTTTATATTTCGGTCTCCCTATAGTCCCCCAAGAACAACTTAACCTATTGATTATTAATGACAACACATCCAATCAAGCATTGGGGCCACAGAAAAGCGTCTATCCAAAGTACATTTATTCAAAGCAAAACCTCAGGGTATTAAAGTTATTAAGCACAGCTTAAAAGGCGCTGTATTTTACACAAAAGCCTAACGAGCATCAATGTTAAGAGAACACCTGCAAGCCAAAGTAATGTGCTATTCCTTGTAAAATATTAGTTACTGCAACCGAACTTAAAATAAGCCCCATTATGCGGCTTATTATGCTGGCGCCACTATCACCTATTAATTTATGTACATGCGTTGCAAGGAGTAATAAAACCAGCACAATCGCTAATACAGCGAGCATCATTGAAGATGTTAATAACTGTTCAACCCATGTATATTCCTCATTACGAGTCATTAATACCGCGCCTAACATGGCACCGGGGCTCGCAATAGACGGAATAGCCAGAGGAAAAATAGCGGTTTCAGTGCTGTCGCGTACACTTTTAATTTCGGCTTCTGGTTTACTTTCACCAAATATCATTGAAAGTGCAAAAATAAGTAATATGATACCGCCAGCTATTTGAAAAGCAGAAAGTGGTATTTCAATTGCGTTAAGTAATTGCTCTCCTGCAAGAACAAAAAACAAGAGCACTAATGCAGATACACCTACCGCTTTAAATATAACTTTGCGCTTAAATTTCTCATCATCACCACGCGTGACTGCAATAAATACAGGTACAGTGCCAATGGGATCAATAACCGCAAAAAAGAAAATAAATATAGCCAATAGTTCGTGCATTACTGGGTTTCCTAGGTAAAAAGCGCTTAATAAAAACGCTGCAACTACAACACAGTATGTTAGTATACCACGGTAGCATAAGGATAAGAGTAATGATGAATATAGAATCACTCGTAAGTAAAGCAAAACAAGTTTGTGACAACCGTGGGGCGCGTTTTACGCCTATCCGCGAGAAAGTATTTCGTCTATTAGCCAGTGCACAAGGCGGTGTGGGTGCATACGATTTGCTTGAGCAATTAAAAGTAACCGAAACAGGTGCTAAACCTGCAACTATTTATCGTGCATTAGACTTTTTAGCTGAACTAGGTTTTATTCATAAAATTGAAAGCACAAATGCATTTATGCTGTGCCATCACTTTGATCATATACACCCAGTACAATTATTAATTTGCGATACCTGTGGTTTTGTAAAAGAGTTACATTCGACTGTTATATCACATGAGCTAAACAACTTAGCAGCTGAAGGTGGCTTTGTTGTATCAGAGCAAACAATAGAAGCACATGGTAAATGTGAGTCTTGCAGAGCATCATAATTCCCCGAAGTTATCCTTAGTGGCTATACTCATAATATATAGCCATTTCTTAGCACCAATTTAAGAGTAGCCACTATGAATGTAGAATTCATCAATCCTTTTTTATCTTCTTTAATTAATGTTTTAAGCACTATGGCTCAAACTCAATTGAAGCCGGGTAAACCTCGCATTAAAACTGATGAGATAGCCTGTGGTGATGTATCAGGTTTGATTGGTATGGTTGGCCCGCAAACGCGAGGATCATTTTCAATTACATTTGATGAAGAACTAGCATTGACCATCATGGAGCGTATGCTTGGCGAACGCCCTGATGCTATAGATGAAGAAGTTACCGATATGGTTGGTGAAATAACCAACATGGTAACTGGTGGTGCTAAAAATTTACTTGGCGAGAAAGGCTTCGACTTTGATATGGCAACGCCTATTGTGGTATCTGGTAAGGGTCATACAATTACTCACAAAAGCCAAGGTAAAAAAATCATCATGCCATTTAGCTGTGATGCTGGTAATGCAAACATTGAAGTTAGTTTCGATAAATTATGAGTTGGCAGCAAAAGCAAATTACATTAAAGCCTCGCCCGCGAGGTTTTCATATAATCGATGACGAAATATTGTCTCAGCTTCCTGAGCTATCAAATTACAAAATAGGCTTGTTACATTTATTTATTCAGCATACCTCAGCGAGCCTTACTATAAACGAGAATGCAGATCCCACTGTTCGTATGGACATGGAAAGCCATTTCAATAAATTTGTTCCTGAACGTCAGCCTTATTATCGTCACGATTATGAAGGTGACGACGATATGCCGGCACACATTAAAACCAGCACATTAGGCTGCGAGTTAAGTGTTCCTATTTCAAATGGTTATTTAGCGCTAGGTACATGGCAAGGTATTTACTTGGGTGAACATCGTGACTCTGGTGGCTCAAGAAGAGTTATAGCAACCATTCAGGGCGAGCTGTTTTAGCAAACGTTTAAAAGTATTAACCCCTACTTCACTCCAGCTATTTACCCATAACTTCAAAGCACAACACCTTTCTTGTAGGCGCAAATCTTACGCGCGCGAAGCGATAGCTTTTAATACCAATCAGCTTATATATGGGGTCTATTTAACGTTAAGAAAATTACGCTAGAACTAGGCAAAAATTTTTGTATCTAGTTGTTCTAAATAAAAAATTATTAACGACGTTATAGTGCAATTTAATTCGTTAAATTGCTCAAATATTTATGCTGGTTGGTATAATAACCAAAACTTCAATGCTGAATATTGCACATAGAATAAAGTAGATAAGAGAGATTTGAGATTATAATTTTGTTTATGATTTTTAATACAGAAAATTTTGAAAGGATATAAAAAGATTGGAGCGGTACACGAGGCTCGAACTCGTGACCTCGACCTTGGCAAGGTCGCGCTCTACCAACTGAGCTAGTACCGCATTTTTATTTCTTTTATTCACTACAATTTCTTTTGGTTAGAAATTGGAGCGGTACACGAGGCTCGAACTCGTGACCTCGACCTTGGCAAGGTCGCGCTCTACCAACTGAGCTAGTACCGCATTTTCACTTCTTCAGTTATTTTACGTTGGTGCGCGACAGGTCGCGTTCAACATTCTAGCAACTGAGCTAGTACCGCATTTTTCAGTTATTTTATTGATGCGCAATAAATTGCGTTCAATATACTAGCAACTGAGCTAGCTTTTATTCACTACAATTTCTTTTGGTTAGAAATTGGAGCGGTACACGAGGCTCGAACTCGTGACCTCGACCTTGGCAAGGTCGCGCTCTACCAACTGAGCTAGTACCGCATTTTCATTTCTTCAGTTATTTTACGTTGGTGCGCGACGGGTCGCGTTCAACATTCTAGCAACTGAGCTAGTACCGCATTTTTATTTCTTCAGTTATTTTACGTTGGTGCGCGACGGGTCGCGTTCAACATTCTAGCAACTGAGCTAGTACCGCATTAATTGATGGTAATTCAATCACTCAAACACACTAACCCCGCGTGGGTTATCGTCTTGAGCGGGGCAGTATTCTACAATAATACGGAGTGTTTGCAAGTGTTTTTTACAAATTAAAGAAATTTTCTCTATAGACTTTTAATTCCATAATAGAATCTTTAATGTCATCTAAAGCAAGGTGTGAGCCTTTTTTGTTCACTTTTGCAAGCACTTCAGGTTTCCAACGGCGTGCTAATTCTTTAATAGTACTCACATCTAGATTTCGGTAATGAAAGAAGTCTTCAAGCTCGCGCATGTACTTATTCATAAAGCGGCGGTCTTGCCCAATTGAATTACCACACATTGGCGAAGCGCCAGCTGGAACCCACTGCTTTAAAAACTCTATAGTTTGTTCTACAGCATAAGTTTCATCAAAGGTACTTGCTTTACAGCGCGCTGTTAAACCCGACTTGCCATGCTGAGTAGTACACCACTCGTCCATGCCATCAAGGAGCTCATTGCTTTGATGAATGGCTATAGTTGGCCCTTCGGCTAATATATTCAGGTCTGCGTCAGTGACAACCGTCGCAATTTCGAGTATTTTATCGGTCTCTGGTTCGAGTCCGGTCATTTCAAGATCGAGCCAAATTAAATTTGATTTATTAATAGTCATAATTACCTAAGCGGTGCTTTCCTTTAGATCCAACGCATTTCGATATATCATATTAGCATCAACCGTCGAGCTAAAGCTTTTTTTAGGAAAAGCGACATTTAACTAAGGTTATAGGCCTCCAGTGGCAAAACAAAAAAAATTAAGTAAAGGCCAATCGCGTCAGATCAAGGCCAATCACCAAAAGCGCATTAATAGCGCAGACTCAAGACCGGCTAAAAAAGGGGCGCAAGAATGGCAAACCGATAACTTAGGTCAGGTCGAAAGCGCAATTGTGATCAGTCGTTTTGGCCAACACGCCGATGTAGAAACTGAAAACGGCGATGTACTCCGCTGTAATATACGCCGCACCGTATCAAATTTAGTATGTGGCGATGAAGTATTGTTTCGCCGTGCAAAAGTAAGTGAAGGTGATTTAGCAGGTGTAATTGAAGCTACGCAAGAGCGCCGCTCGCAGCTTACTCGCCCTGACTTTTACGACGGTGTAAAAGTTATTGCAGCCAACATTGACCAAATACTCATGGTATCGGCTGTATTGCCTGAGTTTACCCCTAGCATTATCGACCGTTATTTAATTGCCTGTGAAGATATGGGTATTGAGCCAATTTTAGTGCTTAATAAAACCGATTTAATTGACGAAGCGGGCCTTAGTGAAATACAAAAGGTTCTCGATATCTACCGTAAACTCGACTACAAAGTACTTCTTGTTAGTAATATATCGGGTGATGGAATCGATGAGTTAAAAGAGGTACTAGTTGATAAAAATAATATTTTTGTTGGCCAAAGTGGTGTGGGTAAATCAACCCTCGTTAATACTGTTTTGCCAAATGCTGAAATATTAACTAAAGAAGTATCTGAAAACAGTGGCCTTGGCCAGCACACAACAACTGTTTCACGCCTTCACCATTTACCAAGCGGTGGTAACTTAATCGACTCGCCAGGAATTCGTGAATTTGGTTTATGGCATTTAGATGTTGATCGTGTAACGTGGTGTTTTAAAGAGTTTAGAGAATTTATAGGCGGATGTCGCTTTAGAGACTGTAAACACTTGAATGATCCGGGTTGTATAGTTAAAGAAGCTGTAGCAGATGGTAAAATTTCGCAATTGCGTTTTGACAGCTACCACCGAATTTTAGAAACAATGGCCGATGGTCGTGCCGGTTCTCGCGCACCTCGCGTATAATTTAGGAAAAAACTGTGAGTTTAGACAAATTTAAAATCGCAATGCAGTATGCAATGCCAAAACATTTTATTTCGCGCGTTGTAGGTAAATTAGCTGCTGCTAAAGCGGGCGCTTTAACAACCACGTTAATTAAACTATTTATTAAACAATATAAAATAGACATGAGCGAAGCACAATATTCAGATCCTGCTCATTACAAAAGCTTTAATGAATTTTTTACTCGTCCTTTAAAAGATGGCGTGCGTCCAATGGTAGAAGATAGTGACATTATTATTCATCCAGTGGATGGCGCAATCAGCCAGCTAGGGGATATTGTTGACGGACAGCTAATACAAGCTAAAGGTCACGATTACAGCTTACAAGCGCTACTAGGCGGCTCACAAGATGATACTACACCATTTTTAGGCGGTAAGTTTGCGACTATTTATTTAGCGCCAAAAGACTATCACCGTATCCATATGCCTATTGATGGCACACTAAGCAAAATGATTTACGTACCAGGTGATTTATTTTCAGTAAATCCACTTACAGCGCAAAACGTGCCTAACTTATTTGCACGTAACGAACGCGTAGTCGCAATTTTTGAAACTGAAATTGGTCCGCTTGCTATGGTACTTGTTGGCGCAACAATTGTAGCCAGCATAGAAACTATTTGGGCAGGTACTGTCACGCCACCAGCTGGTAGCGATGTATTTAGTTGGAAATACCCAACCACAGGCGATAACGCTATCACGCTTAAAAAGGGTGACGAAATGGGTCGCTTTAAATTAGGCTCTACTGTGGTACTTGCATGGGGTGCTGATAAAGCTGAAATACTGGATGACCAACTACCAGAAGTGGTAACTCGCTTAGGTACTGCGTTTGCAAAAATTAACGACTAAAACTAATCGTTAATTAGATATCAAAAAACCGCGTTTATTTAAACGCGGTTTTTTATTTTAGAAGGCTTGAGGCTTACTCACGCGAAAAGCGAAGCTTTTAATATTAATAGCTAATAGCTAATAGCTATTAATTGGCTTCTCTAAAGCGCATCGCCCTCTTAACCTCTTTGTGAATAAATTACTTAAGATCTTATTGCACAAAGAGAAGTAAAATAGGAGTAAATGAGCAGACACCAAAGAATATAAATTACGAGCTATGCTCGTCAAGCAAGCTTAGCGTCTTGTACCTCTCATTGATAAATGATTAGCTATCATTTATCACATCGAAGTCAGTGAGCTTGCCTGTGCGTCTAGTATTTCATACTGCTCCGTAGATAAAGCCCTGACTTTCTATTCTCAGAAACTGAATGGTATCCAAGCACACTTTTATTTAAGTAGATGCTGTATGTACAAGGGGAGTAAGTAGAGATGATGTTTATCGGCATTGATATTAGTAAAGAGAAGATTGATTTATCGTGGTTGAGAGACCAGCTTACAAACAAGATTAAAACAAAAGTCTTTAAAAACAAGCGGTAAGACTTTGTAACAATAGAAAAATGGCTTTTAAATACAACAAAAAGCGCTGCTAGTGAGCTCGTTATCACACTCGAACCAACGGGTGTTTATCATGAGGCCCTGATGTATTTTTTACACGAGCAAGGCTTTAATATTATTTTAGCGAATCCTGGTAAAGCTAAAAAGTATGCAGACGCTTTAAACATAATTCATAAAACAGACAAGTCTGATGCAACGATGCTTGCCCATTACGGTTGTGCTAAGCACGCAGTCGTTAATTATTGGCAACCTGAAGCATTAGAGGTTAGAGAGCTTAAAGCTCTTATTCGTCGTTTAGATGCGCTTGAGAGTAACCGGCAACGAGAAGCCAACCGATTAGAAGCAAGTGAATTCAGTAACGTTTCAGTACGTGTTTGCCAATCAATAAAAGTGACTATCGCGTTTTTAGATGACGAAATTAAACAACTTAAATCTGACATTGATAACCACATAGATAATGAACCTGATTTAAAAAGAAACAGGAAACTACTTGAGTCAATCCCTGGCATAGGGCCCGTATTATCGAGAGAGCTGACGTATTTGTTTGCGGCTAAAAAATTCAATAAAGCCAAAGAAGCGGCGGCTTATTGTGGATTAATTCCACGGCATAATGAATCGGGTAAATTAAAAGGGCGAACATCAATCAGTAAACTTGGGCCAGCCAGAATTCGATGTAAACTTTATATGGCGGCCATTGTTGCAGGGCAATGGAATAAAACAATAAAGAGACACAAGTTAACGTTAATAAATAATGGCAAAACACCGATGCAAGCTGTGTGTGCAAATATGCGAAAGCTGATTCATATATGTTTTGGTGTAATAAAAAACCAAGAAGCGTTTAAGCTCCAAGAAAGTTAAATACGACCTTGAAGCTTAAAATGAGAGATGGTATCTACAAGTTTGGTGTGAGAGTTTAGATTTACTGTAGGCGGAGAGCTTGCTCCCGCGAAAAGCGCAGCTTTTAATATTTATAACTAATAGCTATTAATTGGCTTCTCTAAAGCGCAGCGCCCTCTTAACTTCTTTGTGAATAAATTACTTAAGATCTTATTGCACAAAGAAGTTAAGAGGAGTAAATGAGAATATACCAAAATATAATAATTACGAGCTTTGCTCGTCACGCCAGCAAGCTGCTCGTCTACAAGTTTGGTGTGAGAGTTTAGATTTACTGTAGGCGGAGAGCTTGCTCCCGCGAGAAGCGAAGCTTCTAATTACTTAACTTCGAACGGTTATAAACCATCAACTAAAACGTTTACTTCACACCACACTCTTTACACTCTAAATCTTTAATCGCTTTAAAATGCTGCTGCTTTAAAGTAAGCGCATCAAACGTTATAAATACACTGCCACTTAAGTGACCTAATAATAAGTTAAGCGTAAGCTGCGCCTGCATGGAGCCAATTACACCAAGTAGCGGGCTAATCACCCCTGCGTTACTGCAATTAATAACCGGCGTAGCTTCGCTTTGTGGAAAAACACAGCCATAACACGGGCTATCACTTTGCCTAAAGTCAAAGCCCATTAATTGCCCTTTGGTTGCCAATGCCGCACCTGAAATTAACGGTGTTTTATTAGCAATACAATAGCGATTAACACTATAGCGAGTACTAAAGTTATCAGAGCAATCAAGTACGATGTCAGCACCTTTTAGCAAGTTAGCTGCATTACTCTCATCTAACTTTTGGCAATACGTTACTATGTTTATTTGATTATTAAGGCTCGCTAATACTTTGCCTGCGGCAGCGACCTTGCTTTGCCCCAAGTGGTTTATTTTATAAAGCACTTGTCGCTGTAAGTTTGAAAGCTCAACTTCATCATCATCAATTAAAATAAGCGCTCCAACACCCGCAGCAGCTAAATATAAAAGCGCGGGGCTACCTAGCCCGCCAGCTCCCACTACTGCAACCGTTGAAGATTTAAGCGTTAACTGCCCTTCAAACCCAATTTCTTCAAGCAATAAATGGCGACTGTAACGCAGGGTTTCTTTATCGCTTAGCTCATTCACGTTTACCGGCCTTATTAGTATTACCCTTGTTAGTATTAATTTGCACTGCTTAAGGCTACTTGCAGAGCGCTTATAGCTTCTACGTAATTATCAGTTTCGGTAATCGCACGCACTACGGCAACACTGCCCACACCGGTTTTAGCTACCTGCTCAGCACGGCTTAAATCAATACCGCCTATTGCCACTGTGGGGTAACTTTGCATTAGCGGTACAAATTTAATGAGCTTTTCAAGGCCTTGTATTTGCCCTGTCATGTCTTTTGTTGTGGTTGGGTAAATAGCACCAAATGCCATGTAACTAGGGCGAAAATTATGTGCACGCAGCATTTCATAAAAACCATGAGTAGAAAGCCCAAGCCTTAACCCAGCGTCTTTAATTGCCGCTAAATTGGCAATCTCTAAATCCTCTTGCCCTAAATGCACACCATATGCACCGTGCTTAATAGCTAACTGCCAATAGTCGTTTATAAATACCTGTGCATTGTATTGCTTGCCTAGTTCAACAGCTTGCTTAATGAGCCCATCAAGCTCGTCTTGCGTTTTATTTTTAACACGTAACTGCGCTGTTTTAATCCCTTGTTGTAAGCACTTTTCTAACCAACCGGTGCTATCAACAACTGCATATAAGCCCAGCGATTTACTTTCGCAAGGAGCAAAATCAGCCGCCATATTAAAATCAAGCGGTACATCAAAATCTAGTTCATCACCCAGCCAACTACCTGGCTCAATAACTTGTGGGTAGTCAGCTAAATTAGTGGGGAACGAGGTCTGAGCTACCGGGCCAATCCCTTCGCCATATCGAACCGACTGTTTTAGCCCTTGGTTTATATAGGCTTTAGATAAAATAAAGGCATCTTTTAATGGGTAGTCTTTAGCTAAACACGCAGCAATTACCGACGCCATGCTACACCCGGTGCCGTGGTTATGCGGTGTCTGTATTTTTTGATTGCCTAACCAATATTCTTCACCATTTTGCGTATTACTATCAATACAATAATCAATGCAGTAGCCACTTGGGTAATCCCAATGTCCACCTTTAATAACAACGGCTTTTGCACCCCAGCTTAATAGCTTATTAGCCGCTTCTTTTATTGCAGCCGGGCCAATTAAATACACACCAGTTAATAACTGTGTTTCGTGAGTGTTTGGGGTTATTACATCCACCAGCGGCAGTAGGCATTCTTTTATTGCACTTACAGTGTCCTCCTCTGTTAGCAAGTCACCGCTTGAGGCAATCGCAACAGGGTCATATACAATAATGGGAGGCACCGGCCACTTAGCTTTATAGTGACTTATATGTTCGCTGATCAACTGAATTTGCTGCACATTGGCAAGCATGCCAATTTTTATCACTTTGGCTTTCATGTCTTTTTCAAGTGCAAGTAACTGTGATTCAATAATATCGGTAGACACTGCATTAATAGCCTCTACGCCTAAACTATTTTGTGCAGTAAGCGCCGTAATTGCCGTGCAACCATGTACACCAAAACTTTGCATTGCTTTTATATCGGCCTGAATGCCCGCACCGCCGCCAGAATCAGATCCGGCAATTGTCCATACTACGTTATTCATATTTTTCCTTACTGCTGATGCCAAAAAGGCATACCCATTATTGGAGTTGATGGGGCTGCAACGTCTTTTTCAGGCATCGCTTTTGCCTTGTATGCAAAGCGCCCTGCTTCTACTGCGGCTTTAAACGCGCGGCTCATAGTAATTGGGCAACCCGCCCCTGCAATGGCTGAATTTAATAATACCGCATCATACCCCATTTCGAGTGCTTGGCAGGCATGCGATGGCAAACCTAAACCTGCATCTACTATTAATGTGGTGTCGGGTAAGCGCTCTCGAATAGTTTTTAAATTATAGCTATTTAACAATCCCTTACCGGTGCCTATTGGCGCACCCCATGGCATAAGCACCTCACACCCTAGCTCATTTAAACGCTGGCAAAGTACTAAGTCATCGGTGCAATAAGGCAATACTTTAAAGCCATCATTAATTAATATTTTTGTGGCTTCAAGTAGTGCAAAAGGGTCTGGTTGTAAATTGTAATCATCGCCAATTAGCTCTAGCTTAATCCAATCGGTGGCAAATATCTCTCGGCACATTTTTGCAAGCGTTATGGCTTCTTTAACACTATGGCACCCTGCAGTATTAGGGAGTATTTTTAAGCCTGTATTTTTTATTAACTGCCAAAAATCATCACCTGCCGAAGCACTTTGTTGGCGCCTAAGTGACACAGTTACTATTTCAGCGCCAGAGGCGACTATTGACTGGGTCATAATATCGGGCGACGGATAAAGCGCAGAGCCTATTAATAAACGACTATTTATTTGCTCTCCATAAATAGTTAAACAGTCTTTAGTTTGCATGAGCTTTATCCGCCTTGAATTGGTGACAGCAACTCAACACTGTCGCCTTCATTAAGTACATAATTACTGTGCCGACTTTGTGGAATAAATTCGCTATTAACAGCCACAGCAAAAGGCGCAACTGCACCAAAACGTTGAAGTACCTCAACGAGCGCTTTGCTATCAACATTAAGTAGCTCGCCATTAATTGTAATGTTCATTTTATTCTCACTCTATTCTTACTGTATTTGCGAAACTGCTTGCGCCACTAATGCCGGCGCCAACATATAACCATGTCGATACAAGCCGTTAATACTAATTACATTACCTACTTTTGTTACTTCTGGGCGGTTGTCGCTAAATGCGGGCCGTAATCCGGTTTGAATATTAAGAAGCCGTGCTTCGGCAAATCCGCTGTGTACGGTATAAGCCGCTGAAAGTAACTCAAGGGTTGAGCGCACGGTTGCAGCGCCATTGTCTTGCGATTCTATTTCGGTCGCACCAATTACATATTCACTGTTAGGTTTAGGCGCTATATAAATTGGGTAACGTGGGTGCATTAAGCGCACGGGCCTGATTAAACTTACCTCTGGTGCGTATAACCTTGCTACTTCGCCGCGCACGCCTCTAAGCGGTTTATCACTTTGAGCTGTTTTAGCACCAAGCCCACGACAATCAATAATATAATCGAAGGGTCGATTATTTATTTTGTTGTCGTTAATGGTTACGCGCTGATTAAACACAAATTTTACTTTGCGTTTGTTGAGCTGTGCAAAGCTGGCTTTATAAAATGCGTGGTTATCTATTTGCCCCTCGCAGGGTAAAAATAAGCCTTGATTAAAGCGCCCTACAAGTTCGGGTTCAAGCATTGTAATTTGCTGAGCATTTACATGCTCAGCAGTGTGATCAGCTAGCGGCTTTATACGTTGTGCAAAGCTTTGTAAATCACCTTTATCTTGCTGATGCGCAACGACCAATGTGCCTTGCTGCTGAAAAAAAACTTCATTTTCAAGTTCAGCAATAATATCTGGCCAGCGCTTCATTGAGTCAAGCCCCATTAAAGCTAAATCAGCCTCGCACAATACCGACTCTGCAAGTGGGGCAAGCATTGCCGCAGCCACTTTACCGGCGCTATTTGGGGTTTGCTCATCGTCTGCTTCAAACACCGTTACATGATGCAACTTACTTAGTTCAAGGGCAGCTAAGCGCCCTGCTAAACCAAAACCCACCACAGCAATGTTATAAAACATAAAACCTCCAAAGCAATTATTAGTAGGTGCGAATTTACTTCGCACTTCTTCAATTTTTTAAAAAAGCGAGTAAAGAAGCGAGGTATAAAACCTCACCTACATCTGCATCTAAATTCTTGCTATACCGCTTTATGGTAAATCTCTGAGCCTGTTTGCTTAAACTCAGCTGATTTAGCTTTCATTTCGGCTTCTACATCAACCATTTTTATTTCAATAGCGTCGCCAGCGTTATTAGGATCAATACCACGTGTTTCTAAATCTTTGGCATAATCGCGTACTTCTTGGCTAATTTTCATAGAGCAAAATTTAGGACCACACATAGAACAAAAGTGAGCGACTTTGCCTGATTCTTGCGGCAGGGTTTCGTCGTGGTATTCGCGAGCTCGGTCTGGATCTAAACCAATATTAAATTGGTCGTGCCACCTAAACTCAAAGCGTGCTTTTGATAGCGCGTTATCGCGCTCTTGCGCACCCGGGTGACCTTTTGCTAAATCGGCGGCATGCGCTGCAATTTTGTAGGTAATTAAACCTTCTTTAACATCTTCTTTATTTGGCAGACCTAAATGCTCTTTAGGTGTTACATAACACAGCATTGCACAGCCGTACCATGCTATTTGAGCAGCACCAATACCCGAGGTTATATGGTCGTACCCTGGTGCAATATCGGTTGTTAACGGGCCTAAAGTATAAAATGGTGCCTCGTCACAATGTTTAAGTTGCTCTTCCATATTGGCTTTAATCATGTGCATTGGCACATGCCCCGGGCCTTCAATAAATACCTGCACATCGTGTTTCCACGCAACTTTAGTCAGTTCACCTAATGTACGTAACTCACTAAACTGCGCTTCATCATTGGCATCAGCAATCGAGCCTGGGCGCAGTCCATCACCTAATGAAAAACACACATCGTATTGTTTTAAAATTTCACAAATGTCTTCAAAGTGCGTGTATAAAAAATTTTCTTTATGATGTGCTAAACACCACTTAGCCATAATTGAGCCGCCGCGCGACACAATACCGGTTACACGTTTTGCGGTCATTGGTACATAACGAAGTAATACACCGGCGTGAATAGTAAAGTAATCAACACCCTGCTCAGCTTGCTCAATAAGCGTATCGCGGAAAATTTCCCACGTTAAATCCTCAGCTACACCGTTTACTTTTTCAAGTGCTTGATAAATAGGAACGGTGCCAATAGGGACAGGCGAATTACGTACAACCCATTCACGGGTTTCGTGAATGTAACGACCCGTTGATAAGTCCATTACGGTGTCTGCACCCCAGCGGGTAGACCACACCATTTTTTCTACTTCTTCTTCAATAGATGAGCTTACCGATGAGTTACCAATGTTAGCGTTAACTTTTACTAAAAAGTTACGACCTACAATCATAGGTTCGGTTTCTGGGTGGTTTATATTATTTGGTAAAATAGCGCGACCACGGGCTATTTCATCACGTACAAACTCTGGGGTAATAAATTCAGGAATACTCGCACCAAACGACTCGCCTTTATGTTGCGCGGCAAGTAATTCTTTACGAATTTCTGCACGTCCCATATTTTCGCGAACGGCTACATATTCCATTTCAGGAGTGATAATGCCTTGGCGTGCGTAGTGCATTTGCGTTACGTTTTTGCCTGTTTTACCACGGCGAATTTTTGGAAGGTGATCAAAGCGAATATGATCCAGCCCTTCATCTGCCATACGTTGCTGCGAAAACTGCGACGTAACTGACTCTAAAACTTCGGTGTCGCCACGGCTTTCAATCCATTGCTCACGAAATTTTGGTAAGCCTTTGCGTACATCAAGTTCAAAATTAGGATCGGTATACGGGCCCGACGTATCGTAAACACGTAGCGGATCGTTTGACTCATAAACAGGGTTTTCATCTGTGCCACCAATAAACGTATCACTTAACGTGATTTCACGCATACCAACGCGCACGCCAGGTTGAGTACCTTCAACGTATACTTTATGAGAATTTGGGAACGGTTGACCCGTTAAGTTATAAATATATTCAGACGCGGCAGCACGAGTTTCGCGGCGCGACGCTTTATTTGTAGTATTTGACATGACTTGCCTCATTGCTTAAGGGTTGTCTTGTCAGATATTCCGAGGAATAGAGAAAGATCGTAAAGTAGCATACATGCTACTTTGCAGCCTAAAATAATCAAAATCACTTTATTGTGCGCATAAAAAAAGACGCACAAGCGTCCTTATTTAGGCAGCTTGTTCCCTACGCAGGTATTAACCTGATCAGGTTCACGGATCCCGCTTTCGCGATCTCAGCCACAAACTAATTACTTAGCTTTGGCACTCCGACAAGTATTGATATATAAATTCTGTTCGTTGATTTGAAGGTGTTATCCAACAAATCTGCGCTGAGTGTACGTCAGTTAAAAACTGCCCGCAAGGGGCTGTTTTTCAAAAACTTAAAATTACTTAGGAATAAATACAAAAGTTTGCTCACCTTGCATGACCAATTGCTGGTCCTGCATTTTAAGCTCTGCACCTTGCTTTAAGGCTTGCAATAACTGCTGCTCAAACTCATCGAGTTCTTCGCCGCACGACTTGCGCGTCATACCTAATTTACTGATGGTTAGGCTGCTATCTTCAAGCGAACCTTCACCAAAAAACTTGTTACAGCCAGCAAAGCCATTTACTTGCAGTGCTTCAATAAAGCTCATTGATGCCTTAAAAGAAGGAGGAATTGCTAAACCATCAACTCGTGATAATTGCCATTGGGTGTATTTAAGCTGCTCACTGGTAACCGTCCCTGTTGATGCGCAACCAACACATAAACCGACTATAAGCATCGCTATTGCTGCTAATTTCATGCTACTACTAACTAATTGTCTAATTACTGTAATAGTAACAATATTTATGCGATTTATCCGTTAATAATGCATGTTTTAAATGTAAATTTTTGTTCTATGATAGTTTAAAAGTTGTTCTATTAAGTACTAGGTTGCAGTTTTGAATAGGTTATCTATTTGCTCTGGTAAAAATGGCCTACCTTTTTCATTAACAGAAGTACCTATAACCAGTGCGTTTAGCATCACTTTTTCATCATTTTTACGAATAACCGTTTGCTTAAACGCAAACTTTAAACGACTAATACGCTGCGGCTCTACAGCCACATAAAATTCATCACCTGGTAATAGTGAATGTTTATAGTCCATTTCGCTGCGCATCACGACTAGGTTAATTTTATCTTTCGCTAACTGAGAAAAATCAATACCGTGTGCGTACAAAAATTCATGGCGTGCGTGCTCTAAATAATTAAAATAAACACTGTTATTTACGATACCTTGTAAGTCACATTCGTAATCACGTACTTTAAAGTCGACTTTAAAGGTCATATTAGTAATCCTGATTATTTAACGTATAATTGCCGCGTTTATAGCACATGTGTTTAAATAATTGCTACCATACGAGTCCCTAAAATGGAGTTAAGTAACCCAATGAACTTACGTTTGTCTTTAATTACTGCCGCACTTTTACCGCTGCTTGGTGCACCAATTGCAGCTAACGCTGATGATAGCGACCTAGAAAGAATTGTTGTAACCGGCGATTTTCAGCGCGAAAGCATTCAGACTTTAAGCGCGAGTGCGAGCTTATTCAGCGAAGATGAAATTAATCAACGTGGGGCAAGTTACTTAGACGAAATGTTAGGCAGCACCGCCAATGTAAACTTTGCATCTGGCGCGTCGCGTGGTCGTTATATTCAAATTCGTGGTGTGGGGCTTCGCTCACAATTTGTAGATCCTATTAATCCATCTGTAGGCTTAGTTATTGATGGTATTAACTATTCTGGCCTTGGTGGCAGTTCATTATTATTTGATATAGACCAAGTAGAAATTTATCGTGGCCCACAAGGTACACGCTTTGGCGCAGACGGTATGGCCGGTATGATCCAAATGGGTTCAGCTAAAGCCACGAGCGATCCAAGTTTAAAATTACAAGTAGGTGCTGGCACATACAACACCCGCGAAGCAGGCATTGCAGCAAGCACTGGTTTAACAGATGATACTAGCGCACGCGTTAGCTACTTTCGTAGAAAATCAGACGGTTACGTAGATAACCTGTACTTAAATGACGAAACACAAAATCAAGACGAACAAGTAGCGCGCTTTAAAATAAACAGTCAGCTTACAGAGCATTTAAATACTGAGTTAAATCTTCACTATATCGATATAAACAACGGCTACGATGCGTTTACGCTTGATAACAGCCGCAATAGTGTAGCCGATGAACCAGGCCAAGATACTCAAGAAAGCTACGCAATAGGTATTAATAATACTTATACGGGTTTTGATTTATTTGATGTAAACCTAAATCTATCGGCTATTGATACCGAGCTGCTTTATAGTTTTGATGAAGACTGGGGTTGTAATGACTCAAGCGAGCCACAGCTATGTGCTGCGGGCTTACATCCAGATGGATACAGCTCAACCGATCTTTATAGCCGCGATCGCGATGATCAATCTGTAGATTTACAGTTTAATTCTAAAACAGGTAACTGGGTTGCGGGTATTTATTACCAAAACCGTGATGTTGATTTAGAACGCCAATACACATGGTTAGCAAGCCCATTTTCTTCAACTTACGAAACAAGTAATGTTGCAGTATACGGACAATTAGCGACTCCTGTTGGCCCTAAAACAACACTCATTACAGGTTTACGTGTAGAGCAATATCAAGGTGACTACACCGACAGTAACGGCTTTATACAAGATACTGACGACGTAATGGTTGGCGGTAAAGTTGCGCTAGAGTATCAAGTCATTGATCGCACCATGATCTACGCAAGTATCACCCGTGGTTATAAAGCTGGCGGTATAAACTCAGAAGCGCTTGCTAAAGCGAAAGATGAAGGCTTAAACCTAAGCGCTGATTTTTTCCAGCAGCATACGAGCTTCGACCCAGAATATTTATGGAGTGGTGAGTTTGGTGTTAAGGGCTCATCGCTTGATGATAAATTTACGCTTCGCTTAGCTGCATTTTACATGCACCGCGATGATATTCAGTTAAAAGCATGGCAAGTAGAAGGTCAGCAATTTACTGGTTATGTTGATAATGCAAGCTCTGGCAGTAATTACGGACTTGAAATTGAAGGTAGTTACCAGTTAACTGATAATTTATTTTTAACGGGTAGTGCTGGCTACCTAAATACAGAAATAGACGACTTTGTAACGCAGTCAGGCTTAAACCAAGACGGCCGCGAACAAGCACAATCACCTAAATATCAATATGCTTTTACTGCTCGCTATAACTTTACAAGTGAGCTTTACGGCATGGTTGGTGTTGAAGGTAAAGACGATTACTACTTCTCAGATAGTCACAACTCACAAGCGCCAAGCAGCAACTTAGTTAATTTAAGCTTTGGCTATGAAGCAGACATGTGGGCTGTACGCGCATGGGCTCGTAACGTGTTTGACGAAACAGTCCCAACACGTGGCTTTGAATTTGGTAATGACCCACAAGATGGTTACGCAACGCATACATACACACAACTAGGCGAGCCTCGCGTAGCAGGTGTTACGTTTACGCTTAATCTGTAAAACACAGCCGTTGGCTTTCAACTAAAAGCTACAGTAAGCAAATAAAAACACCGCGTTTAATTTAAACGCGGTGTTTTTATTTGTAGACGTCGAGCTTGCTCACGTGAGAAGCGCAGCTTCTAATTACTTTAAACCAAGCATAAACGACATATAATCAAACAACTTTTTAAAGCTTCGCTTTAACGCGTCAGCAAGCTGCACGCCTACAGGGTATTTAAAACACCGCGTTCAATTTTATGGCTGTGTTGTAGACGTAGAGCTTGCTCACGTGAGAAGCAACGCTTCTAATTACTTTAAACTAACTATAAAGGACATATAATCGAACAACTTTTTAAAGCTTCGCTTTAACGCGTCAGCAAGCTGCACCCCTACAGAGTATTTAAAACACCGAGTTCAATTTTACGGCTGTGCTGTAGACGTAGAGCTTGCTCACGTGAGAAGCGCAGCTTCTAATTACTTTAAACTAAGCATAAGCGACATATAATCGAACAACTTTTTAAAGCTTCGCTTTAACGCGCCAGCAAGCTGAACGCCTACAGGGTATTTAAAACGCCGAGTTCAATTTTATGGCTGTGTTGTAGACGTAGAGCTTGCTCACGTGAGAAGCGCAGCTTCTAATTACTTTAAACTAAGCATAAGCGACATATAATCGAACAACTTTTTAAAGCTTCGCTTTAACGCGCCAGCAAGCTGTGCGCCTTCAGGGTAGGCATTACGCCCTTTGCACATCAAATGCTATCACGTCTTTAATTTTCTCTTTGTTTGTTGCGAGCATTACCAGCCTATCAATCCCCATTGCAACACCAGCGCATTGTGGTAATCCATGCTCCAGCGCTTTAATTAAGCGCGTATCCATAGGCACTTGCTTTAAACCGTTGTTAGCACGGTATGTGTTATCTTCATTAAAACGCTTAGCTTGCTCACTGGCATTTGTGAGTTCGTTAAAGCCGTTAGCCAATTCCATATTTTTGTAATAAAGCTCAAAGCGCCCTGCTACGCGTGCATCATGTTCACAAATTTGTGCAAGTGCCGCTTGAGAAGCTGGAAAATGATAAACAAAACATGGCTTATCTTGCCCTATTGTTGGCTCTACTTTCATACAAAATAATAACTGCAGTAAGGTATCTTTATGCGTTTCATTTTTGGCTATATCAGCAAATCCGTGCTCACACGCAAGTTGTTTTAATTGCTCTATATTTGCAGTTAGCGGATCAAGCCCAAGTGATTGTTTAAACGCTTGCTGATAGGTAAGCCTTGTTGCAGGCTCGACGCCTAAAACAAGCTGCATTAGCTCATCCATTTCATCCATAAGTGCAAATTCGCCAAAGCCTGGGCGATACCATTCAAGCATTGTAAATTCAGGATTGTGATGACTACCTGCTTCTTCATTTCTAAATGCTTTACAAAGCTGAAAAATAGCGCCTGAGCCTGCTGCTAACAAGCGTTTCATAGCAAACTCTGGAGATGTTTGTAAAAATAGAGGAAGGCCACCAGCATGCCCTGGGCCTACAAATGTGGTATTAAAACTAGCTAAGTGCACATCGGTTACACTGGCAGCACTTAAGCTTGGCGTTTCTACTTCCATAACATCTCGTGCATAAAAAAATTCACGGATGCTGCGCAATATTGCTGCACGCTGCTTTAGTGTTTCAATACTTGCGCTAGGCGCCCAAAGATCTGCTGACATATTTTCTCCAAAAAAAATCCCAGCTTAAGCCGGGATTTATTAAGCTGAGTTAAGTGTTACTTAACGCGGCTTACGTATTCACCGTTACGCGTGTCTACTTTAATTACTTCGCCAATTTGTACGAATAATGGAACTCGTACCACAGCGCCTGTGCTAAGCGTTGCTGGTTTACCACCAGTACCCGCTGTATCGCCTTTAAGGCCAGGATCTGTTTCTGTGATCTCAAGCTCAACAAAGTTAGGTGGTGTAACAGCAATAGGGCTGCCGTTCCATAATGTAATTGTGCATAAGTCATTTTCAACTAACCATTTAACTGCATCGCCTAGTGCTTTTTCGTCAGCAGCAATTTGCTCAAATGTTTCGTTATTCATGAAATGCCAAAATTCGCCGTCTGTGTATAGATACGCTAAATCTGTATCCATTACATCAGCACCTTCAACTGATTCACCCGATTTAAAGGTTTTTTCAAGCACCTTACCAGAGATAAGTTTACGGATACGAACACGGTTAAACGCCTGGCCTTTACCAGGTTTTACCATTTCATTTTCTAAGATACTGCAAGGCTCGCCGTCCATCATAATTTTTAGGCCGCCCTTGAACTCGTTGGTGCTATAATTCGCCATCGTTTCCTCTATTTATATTTTTTCGAGTAATCTACATGCCAATGATACAAAGAAATGAAGCAAATTTGCATAAAAACTGGCAAAAAGAATTAGCAAATGTAGTTACCTGCCCAAAAACCTTGCTTGAAATGGTCGGTTTATCGAGCCAAGTCCATGAAAACGACCTAAAAGCCCGTAGTTTATTTCCGGTACGTGTGCCTATCCCTTTTATAAAAAAAATACGCAAAGGCGATCCAAACGATCCTCTTTTGCTACAAGTTATGCCACGCCATCAAGAATTTTTGACTAAATCGGGTTTTAATAAAGATCCCCTACTTGAGCAAGATAACGACCAACCCGGCCTTTTACATAAGTACAAATCGCGTGTTTTGGTGATGTTTAAAACCGGCTGTGCTGTAAATTGTCGTTACTGCTTTAGAAGGCATTTCCCGTATCAAGAAAATCAACTTAATAAAAAAAGTCTGCTAGAAACACTGAGCTATATAAAATCAGATAGCAATATAAACGAAGTGATTTTAAGTGGTGGCGATCCACTGATGGCCAAAGACGATGCAATAAGCTGGTTTTTAGATGAACTTGAGCAATTACCACAAATTAAACGAATGCGAATTCATAGCCGTTTGCCGGTAGTTATACCTGCGCGAGTGACCGATGAGTTATGTGAGCGACTAGCAAAATCGCCATTAAAAATCATTTTTATTAATCATATAAACCACGCAAACGAAATAGACGCTGATTTTAAAGCTGCCATGCAAAAGCTTAAACAAGCAAACATAACGCTTTTAAACCAAGCTGTAATTTTAAAGGATGTGAACGATACGGTTGATGCGCAAATAAACTTAAGCGAAGCGTTATTTGACGCAGACGTATTGCCGTATTATTTGTATTTGCTAGATAAAGTTGAAGGGGCGAGCCACTTTGATATTAATGAAGCGCAAGCAATTGAAATAATGGCAGAGCTATTAAAAGCTCTGCCTGGATTTTTAGTGCCTAAATTAGTAAGAGAAATAGGTGGTCAAAAAAGCAAAACACCTATCGACCTTAAGCTCATTTAAACGTAAATATTTACGTTATTACCCAGTGTCGCAGTTGCCGATTTAGCCGGTGTTTGCGCACTTGGTACTTGTGCAGCACCTTCGATAAGAGCCAGTGCTGCTGAGCCATCAACCTTTTGCTGTCTTTTAGCAAGCGCAGCACTTAACACTTCAGCACCTTCACCTGTACCAGACATTACTGGTAAATTTCCACCTGATATATTCATATAACAAACCTGACTTTTAAATATAATCCACGTATTATGTCGGCAATGCAGTGCAAAGCTTTAGGAAAACCATGGACTCTATTATTGAACAACTCAATACTAACTTAAAAATTGTTTACCGTCAGGCACTTGATGCTGACAAAAAACTCGACGAGCTTCAACAGCAAGGTCACGGTAAGTTTAAAGCCTTATTTACTGCCGATTCAGGCTTTAGCTTTGAAGCTAAACGTTTTAAGCCTTACGTACTCGACGTAGCCGCTGATGTTGAAAGCTTATCTAACGATGGTTTTGATGAAGAAAAACTTAAAACAACCGTTATTAAGTTACAGCAAATACTCACGTTGTTAGCTACTTTTAAGTAAAGCTTAAAAATAAAAATGCCGCTATTTAGCGGCATTATTATTTTGAGTTAATCTAAACTTGGTAATATTTGTTCACCAAACCACTCTGTTAATAAGCGTTTTTCGTAATAAAATGATTCGTCGCGACCCATTTTAATTTTATCCATAAAGCCCATATCTTTAAGCTCTACATCAGTATCTTTACTTAGCACTGTACCGTCTTTATTGGTTAACGAATAATTTAGCTTAATGCGTGGAAAGTAAATTGGTTTCACTACACGGATTTCGTCCATACCGCCATAACGCACATCACCCGCTAAATCTAAATCAGTAAACTCTACGTTTAATTTGTAATCTTTTGGCAATTGCTCGGCTAGTTTTGCCATATGCTTTTCGAAACTAGCTGCCACACTTTTATGATATGAGCTCTTAGTTTGGTTTGACGCTCGCACATCACGATAATCATTAAAGTCATGCCATTTAACAACAGACTCACCCGCATGGGCAAGTGCAGGCAATGCAATACACATTGTTGCTGCTATTTTTTTAACTAAATTCATATCTTTCTCCAAAGAGGTAGACCAATCACAAAAGTGTAGATTGGAGTAAACCTAGCATTAGCTATTACTGGGTTCATTTTAGCACTTATTTATTAACTATAACTTAACCTTACGAACTAAGTGTTACTTATGGCGATAAAATGTAACCGAAGTTAGTAATATTAATTTATATAAATATCATGATCTACTGTAAATAATAAAAGTCACAGATAAAGCATGTAAACCATCTCAATTTATGGTGAAATTAACTCAATTGATAAAAGGTACCCACGGAGCTTTCATGACTATTTTAGTAACCGGTGGCGCTGGCTATATTGGCTCGCACACTGTTTTAGAACTTTTACAGCAAGGTAACGATGTTGTTGTTATTGATAACTTAAGTAATTCATCTCAAGAATCTCTTGCTCGCGTAAAAAAAATCACAGGTAAAGAAGCTACTTTTTACCAAGGCGATATTCTCGATAAACCCTTTTTAGATTCAGTATTTGCAAAACACACGATTGATAGTGTTATACATTTTGCGGGTTTAAAATCAGTGGGTGAATCGGTTGCAAAGCCCGTTGAGTACTATCAAAACAATGTACAAGGTACGCTTACGCTTGTTGATGCTATGCGAGACGCAGGTGTATTTAAATTAGTATTTAGCTCGTCAGCCACGGTATACGGCGACCCTGCAAGCCTGCCAATTAAAGAAGATTTCCCTGTAGGTGGTACTACTAACCCTTACGGTACATCTAAGTTGATGGTTGAAATGATGCTGCAAGATATCGCTAAATCAGATGAGCGCTTTGCGTTTGCTATTTTGCGTTACTTTAACCCAGTAGGTGCGCATGAATCGGGCTTAATTGGTGAAGATCCTAACGGTATCCCGAACAACCTTTTACCGTTTATCGCACAAGTAGCGGTCGGTAAATTAAAGCAACTCGCTGTATTTGGTGATGATTACGACACCATTGATGGCACCGGTGTACGCGACTATATACACGTTGTAGATTTAGCTATTGGTCATTTAAAAGCGCTTGATAAAATTGCCAGCAGCACAGGTGCATTAGTTTATAACCTAGGTACTGGTAATGGTTACTCTGTACTGCAAATGGTTAATGCATTTATTAAAGCAAGCGATCAGGCTGTACCCTATCAGGTTTCACCTCGCCGCCCTGGTGATATTGCAGCGTGTTATGCCGCACCAGAAAAAGCACTTAATGAACTTGGCTGGGAAGCAGTACGCGGTATCGATGAAATGATGCAAGATACATGGCGTTGGCAGTCAAATAACCCAAATGGTTATAAGGGTTAAGTAAAACAAGCTTCAAACTTAAAGTAAGTGCGCGGTATAAAACCGCGCCTACAGAGTATTTAAATACCGAGTTCAATTTTATAGCTGTGTTGTAGGCGTAGAGCTTGCTCTCGCGAAAAGCGCAGCTTTTAATTACTTAAATATCCATCCCAAAAACTGCGTTTTTGAACGCCTGCAAGCAGCGTGTCTACAAGTAAATTTAACCACAGCGTTAAGTTTTGGCTGTAGGCGTAGAGCTTGCTCACGCGAAAAGCGCAGCTTTTAATTACTTAAATATCCACCCCAAAAACTGCGTTTTTGTACGCCTGCAAGCAGCGCGTCTACAAGTGAATTTAACCACAGCGTTAAGTTTTGGCTGTAGGCGAAGAGCTTGCTCACGCGAAAAGCGCAGCTTTTAATTACTTAAATATCCACCCCAAAAACTGCGTTTTTGTACGTCTGCAAGCAGCGCGTCTACAAGTGAATTTAACCACAGCGTTAAGTTTTGGCTGTAGGCGAAGAGCTTGCTCACGCGAAAAGCGCAGCTTTTAATTACTTAAATATCCATCCCAAAAACTGCGTTTTTGAACGCCTGCAAGCAGCGCGTCTACAAGTGAATTTAACCACAGCGTTAAGTTTTGGCTGTAGGCGAAGAGCTTGCTCACGCGAAAAGCGCAGCTTTTAATTACTAACATCTAACAAATTTCTTCGTTATGTCTGCGCCCACTGCCTTAACAAGTTATGATAAACCCCCGTCAACTGAATAATCTCTGGGCTATCTTCTACTTTGCTGCGCAAACTTTGAATCGACATATCTAAATCAAACAATAAACCGCGTTTTTCGTCGCTGTTTATCATACTCTGTAACCAAAAAAATGAGGCTAATCTACGCCCACTCGTTACAGGCATTACACGATGTAAACTCGTTGAAGGGTACAGCACCATACTGCCTGCTGGCAGCTTTACGCTATGTGAGCCATAAGTGTCTTCAATAACAAGTTCACCGCCCTCATAGTCTTCGGGGTCATTAATAAATAACGTCATTGATACATCTGTACGAATTTTTACAGGCGTACCCGGCACTTGTCTAATTGCATTATCTACATGCACACCAAACGATTGCCCGCCTTGATAACAATTAAATAACGGAGGAAAAATTTTTGCGGGGAGCGCTGCCGACATAAACAAATTACTGCGCGCAAGTGCTGCCATTATAATATCGCCAAGCTCTTGGCATTCAGGGCTATTTTCAGGTAGCTGTAAGTTATTTTTTGCTTTGGTTGATTGATGCCCTGCGGTAATACTGCCATCGGCCCACTGCGCTTTAAGCAAAACCTCATGACAATAAGCCACTTCTTCTTTTGTTAATAGCTCTGGAATTTTAACTAGCATGTGCGCCCTCTCACATTTTTATCAAATAATTAAGGGCAGGTAATAGGCCTGCCCTTATATTTACTCATACTTTTTAATTTGTTTTAAAATTAAAAAGAGTAGCTTGCTGTTAAGCTAAACTTACGACCATCACCAGGTACAAAGTGTCCTCCACCTAGCTGATCAACGTAATCTTTATCACCTAAGTTTTCACCGTTAAACTGCAGGCTCAAATCTTTTGATATGTCATACGCAACCATCAGGTCAAAAATAGTATAACCCGGTGCACGAGAACGTGTAGACGTAGTGCCGTTGTAACGATCACCTACATATTGCGCACCTAAACCAAACGATAACTTATCCGACATATCGTACGTAGTCCAAACACTTGCGCTATTTTTAGGTGTACGGGCAAGCTCGTTACCAATTTGCGATACGTCATCACCTAAGGCTTTAGTCACTTCACTATCTTGATAAGTGTATGAAGCAATTACAGTCCATTCTTTAGTAATTAGGCCAGTTGCTGAAAGCTCTAAACCTTGTACACGTTGCTCACCACCAAGTAACTCATCTTTGCTGCTATCAGCAAACGGATCATCAGTGCGGGCATTGGTTTTTTCCGTACGGAAAAGCGCTGCATTAGTTTGCAGGCGCCCATCCATTAGGCTCCATTTTGTACCTAACTCATAACTGCGGCTTTCTTCAGCGTCTAAATCGGCTGCATTACCGCTAGTCGATACGGTAAGATCTTCAGCTGATGGGCTAAATGAGTTGCCAGCGCCTAAATAAATGCTGCCATTTTCTGTTGGTTTATATACCACAGCCGCATTCCAGCTAACTAAGTCGTCACTTGTAGAAATTAGTGCGCTTGGGTCGTTGTAGTCATAATGATAATCAGTAGTGAAACTATCAAAGCGAATGCCACCTGTCACTTCCCATTGCTTGTTAAGTGTTACCGTATCAAATGCATAAATAGCTTGGTTTTTAGCTTTTGCTTCAATGCTTCTTCCATCACGGCCATATACACCGGTAAATGCAATTGTTGCATCAGGGTTGTATAAATCGTTACGTATTTCGTCTTCAATTAGGTTATCTGGTGTCGTTGCAACTAAGGCGTAGCGTGTAAATGTTTCGTTTGCAAGTTCAACCCCCATAACAACATCGTGAGTAAAGCCTGCAAACTCGTAATTACCAATTAAATCAACCTGTATTGCTGCAAGTGAGTCTTGTGTATCACGTGTTTTTTCATCTGCAAAGGTAATATCAGTGTCTGTTGTAACCGAGAAATAACGCGGTGCAGTTGTTACTGACTCACGCTTTACTTTACCTAAACGACCTTGAACACGTAACGTAGTATTTTGAGAGAAATCATACTCATAACGAGCTGTTGTTGAGTAGGCTTCAATGTCTTCGTAATCACGGTAAATATTACCGTAAAAGTTATCAAAGTCGACAGGAGATGGTGAGCGCGCACTATCTGCAAGTTCAGCTACAGGCGTATCATTGTAAACCCAAGGAATACCGTAGTCTGGTAAATTGTCTTGGCGCTGATACTCTAGGTTTAAATCAAAACGACTGTTTGTACCAAGCCCTGTTGCAAATGCAAACGCAACAGCATTTGTTTCATTCTCAACATGGTCACGACCTGCAACATCACCTTTATCAGTAAGAAGATTGATACGTAGTGCGCTTGTGTCGTTTACTTGAATGTTAGTATCAAAACGACCACGGTAATCGTTTTCTGTACCTAAACGTAGCGAAACGTCGTTAAAGTTGTCTAACTTCGCCTTTTTACTTTCTAAATTAACACTACCACCTGTTGCGCCACGACCAGAAACTGCTGAGCCTGGGCCTTTTGCAACTTCAACGGCTTCAATGTTGTAAATATCACGTGTATAACCTGCAACATCACGAATACCATCTACAAAAATATCATTTGTTGCACTAAAACCACGAATCGACATGCTATCGCCAGTAGGTGAGCCACCCTCACCTGCAGCTAAAGAAATACCAGACACATTGCGTAAAGCATCACGTAAGCTATCTACGTTTCTATCTTTCATTACCGCTTGGTTAATTACCGTTACCGTTTTAGCTGTATCGAGTAGCGGTTGAGTGTATTTATGAGACGTTGATTTTTCAACAACATAGCTAGACTCAGTTTTAGTTTCTGCTTTAGTTACCGATAATTCTTGAACATCCTGTGCACTTGCCCAAGTTGAAAGCGTTGCTGTAACAACCGCTGCAATTGGCTTTATGTAGGCATTCCCTTTATTCGATGGCTTACTCATGGTTACTCCGTAGTTTTTATTAAGCACTTAACTATTGTTAATTTAAGGTACATATTTAATTTCGGCGAAATCCTACCACCCAAACAACGCAATGTAAACGATAACTGTTATCAATTGCATTGTTATGTAAATTCCTATATTGTATACACACTCAAAAATTAACAGTAATTACGTCCTTGTAATTGCTTGTAGTAACTTTCAGGATTGTTGTTAAGTAATGCGAAGCTTAATTAAACCAATTAGCGTAGTTATCGCGCTTTGTAGCACTATGGCAGTAAAAGCCGACACTGTTAGTGAGCTAGAACAACTCGTTAATAAATGGCTACAAATAGAAAATCAAAACACAGAATTAAATACTCATTGGCTTGAACAAAAAAGTAGCATGGAGCAAACCTTAACGCTTCTAAATGCTGAGCAGCAGCAACTTAGCGAGCTTAATCAGCGTAGAAAAAAAAACACCAGTGAGCTTGCCCAAAAACGCGAACAGCTTGTTACCAAGCAATCAGAGCTTGAAAATGATCAACAGCAATTAAATGATCAACTAGCACGTATTTCTGGGCAATTACTTTCATTACAAGTGCAACTCCCCCCGCCACTTTTAAGTAGTTGGAAAAACACTGGTGATTTAAGCGACTCACAGCTCAGTACAACAGACAAATTACAAACAGCGCTAAAAATGCTGACTCTACTTAATGATTTTCAACAACGTATTTCAATTCACGAAATGGCTATTAAGCATCCTGACGGGCAAGAAATATGGGTAAAGCAGCTTTATTTAGGTGCAGCACAAGCATGGTTTGTAAGCGAAGATTTAAGTTACGTAGGTATTGGTTTTCCAAGTGACTTAGGTTGGCAGTGGGAATTTGACCCAAGCATTAATGCTGAGCAAGTTGCACTAGGTATTGCTGTACAGCAAAAAAAGCGCGCTGCTGATTGGGTAACACTGCCAATATTAAGTTATGTAAATAAAAACCAGCAAGGGGCTAAATAATGGCTACTAACAGCATAATTGCAGTATTTAGCGCCACGGTTTTACTTTTTAGCGCAAACATTTCTTTTGCAGCCAGCAGTGATGATGCCAAGCAAAGTATTTTAAGTGATATTAAAACAGCGCAACGCACTCTAAATAAAACTCAAAATAGTATTTCAAAAGAGCAAGCTACCCTTGCAAAGCAAATTTTTACCAAGCAGCAATCGCTCAGTAAATTGCGCGAACAAGCAGCCGTTAATCGCCGCCTAGCTGACGAAAACACATTAAGCCTTGATCAGTTACAAACCCGATTAGACACTTGGCAACAGCAACAGCAATATCAATTAAACTTACTTAGCCGTTTTGTGCGCCAAAATACCAGCAATAGTGCTAGCAGTAACGAGTCGACTAATAACCAAAACGACTTATTAAGCCGCGTTATATCGCAAATTAATAATCAAGAGCAGGCACTTTATCCACAGTTTAAAAAGCAATCAGTTGTGCTAAGTAATGGCGAATTAAGCCAAGCTAATACCCTTCAAGTCGGGCCTGTTGCATGGTTTAGTACGCAAACACCTAAACTTATGGGTTTATTAAATTTGGATGATGAATCTAATGCATTAAAAGTAGCGTTAGTACAATCTACAAGTGACGATAACCCACTCGATAATACTTTAAAGCAAAACGGTGTAGGCTCAACATTACTTACTTTTGATCCTAGTTTAACGCACTTAGTGACTAGCCAAGCCCAACAAGAAAGTCCGCTTGAACACCTAGAAAAAGGCGGCTTGTGGGCTATCCCTATTATTTTATTTGCCTGCTTTGCACTAACCATTGCGCTATTAAAAGCCGCACAGCTACTACGTTTAAGTAAAATTAAAATGCACTCTCAAATGCAATTACAGCAATTTTTTAAAGCTGAAAATAGCAATGAATTTGCAGGCATGCAGCAGCAGTTATTTAACTTAACGCTGCAAAGCGAAAAAGGGCAAGTGAGAGACGATCAATTATTTAATCAGTTAATTCACGATAAGCATAAACTCGATAACTTTATTGGCGCTATTGCCGTTACGGCTGCAGTAGCCCCACTACTTGGGTTATTAGGCACTGTTAGCGGCATGATCGAAACATTTAAAATGATGACCTTGTTTGGCTCAGGCGACCCAGAAGTTGTATCGGGCGGTATTGCACAAGCACTTATAACAACTGAATTAGGTTTAGTCGTTGCCATACCCGCTCTGGTATTAAATGCACTGTTATCACGTAAAGCAAAAGCGTACTACAGCCAACTAGAAGGCTTTGCATTACAGCTTAGTCAACTAGAAAAAGGAGAAAACAATGTTTGAAAAAATCGTTAGTAACCCAATTTGCTGGTGTATTCTTTTACTCGCTTTATTTGTATACCAGTTAATTTTTCATGACTTACTGCACCTTAAACAATACCAAGCGCAGCGCAAAGGCTACTGGCAAGAGGTTAGCTCTATTTTAACTGCCGCTCTTCCGCTACTTGGTTTATTAGGCACTATTGTTGGGTTGCTCGATACATTTAAAGTAATGGCGCTGGGGCAAAACGAGTTAATGAGTGCAGCCATTGGTGATGCATTACTAACAACTCAATTGGGCCTCGTGTGCGCTATTCCTGCATGGTTAATGCAAGCTTACTTAGCGTATTCGCAGCGTAACCCTAAATTACATACGTTAAGTAAGCAGTTAGGGTAACACTATGCAATCACGTTTAAAGCACAAGCTAGAGCAAGAAGCGGGACAACATATCGATATGTCGCCACTACTTGATGTGGTATTTATATTGCTAATATTTTTTATTGTTACAACCGTATTTGTACGCGAAAGCGGCGTAGAGGTTGATAAACCACAAGCCGTATCAGCCAGTCGCCTTGAGCAACAAGTTATATTTTTAGCAATAACCGATTCTCAACAAGTATTTTTTGATGGTAGCCAAATTGGTGTTGCTGGCGTGCGTAGTAGTGTCGAGCAAATGCTAAAACAGCAACAACGCCCTGTGGTTATTCAAGCTGATAAAACAGTACCTACAGAATTACTTGTTCAAGTAATTGACGAAGCAAAGCTGGCAGGCGCGGCGCAAGTTAACTTAGCGACCAAGCAATAATATGCACGCGATTGACTCGTCTCAAAAAACAAAAAACAATCGCCATCCACTTTTTGCATTTGGCCTTAGCCTCATTGTGCTTAGTGCTGCATTACTACTTTTATGGCTTGGGCAACTTGCCGAACACCATATGCAAGACAAAGTGGTTGTACGTGAGATTGCCATGGTGGCACTGCCACCTCCTCCTCCGACATCAATATCGCAACAGCAAACAAGTGAGCCAATGCAAAGCTTAACGGTAGAAGGGGCTGGTGCTTCTATTCAAGCAGTTAAAATTAAGATAAAAACCAATTTAAGCATTGTAAAGCCCGATACACCCAACGTAAAAGTAAACGCGCCACAATGGCAATCAATGAGTGTAAATTGGGATGCATTTAGCTTAAATCAACTCGATGGTCTCCCCACTTTACTTACACCTGTTAAAGCCGTTTTACCAAAAAGCTTAACCCGCCGAGGTGTTGATGTATTTACTGTAAAACTCGATGTATTTATTGATGAAAGTGGCAAGTTAAGTTTAATTGAGGTAGTACAAAATCCATATCCTGAACTTAAACCAGCTATCGACAAAATTATTAAACAAAGCCGCTTTAGTGCACCTAAAAAAGAAGGTGAAACCGTACGCGCTCGCTTTATTTGGCCAATCGAATTTAAACCTTAAGCCTATTAAAATGAAAAACATGAATATATTTAAAACGCTAAAACCATTAACTCGCGCAGTTATCACTACTTTAATGTGCTCATTCCCTTTATTAGGTGTAACTAGCGTACATGCTAGCGCTGCCAGTGATACTAATGCGCCACTAAAAGTAACTTTATCGCCTAGCGATCCAACATGGCAGTTGGCTATAAATAATAAATTATTAGGCCCTACAGAGGTCCTTATTGAGCCGACCGAGCGCGGTTTTGCTCGCCAAGTGCAACCACTATTACAAGCCGGTAATTACAGTGAAGTTGCTGCGCTATTTAAAGACCGTGATGTAAATCAAGACAGCACCGCTTTAAACTTATTACGTGCACAAGTACTGCTTTCAACAAAAGACTTTAATAACGCTGAACTAGCTTACTTAGCGTGTTTAAAAGCCTCACCTGATTTAGTAAAAGCACATCAAGGTTTGAGCCTTTTATACATGCAACAAGCAAAGTATGACAAAGCGCAAACACACCTAGTTCACAGTATTGAACTTGGCCAAGCTGATGCACAAAGTTATGCGCAACTTGCTTATATACACGTACAACACAGCCAACCTTGGAGCGCTGTAGCGGCGTACCGCCAAGCACTTATGCTAGCGCCAGAAACAGTGCAATATCAACAAGGGCTATTGTTTGCGTTAATTGAATCGGGTGATTTAAATCAGGCAAATGCATTATTAAAAGAATTACTTAATAAAACCCCTGATAAAGCTGAACTTTGGTTGCAACGTGCACAAATAGCACTACAACTTGATCAAAAAAAGCAAGCGCTTGCTGCTATTGAAGTGGCCTTAAAACTCAACCCTAAAGATACCAGCAACCAACTTTTAGCAGCTCAGTTGCACTTAAGTGAAGGTAGCAGTAAACGTGCAGTTAGTTTATTAAAGCAAGGTTTAAAACAGGCCAATAAAAAACAACAAGTTGAGGTTATTAATACCACAATGCAAACGCTAGCTTGGCTTGTATCTCAACAAAAATGGGATTTAGCTAAAGAGCTAATAGGCAGTGCAAAAAGATTAACTAAACAGCTACCCCGTGACGAACAAGCGCAGTTTTCTATATACAGTGCACAACTTGCTATGCAGCAAGGTAATGCTACGCGCGCTCTTAAAAGCTTAAATAACGCACTTAAAATAAACCCGAATTTAGGTGATGCCCTACTTAGTTTAGCGAGTATTTATCGTGATAAAAATCAGCTTACGCAAGCTAGATTAATGTATGTACGCGCTCAAGCTCTGCCTGACTATCAACTATCGGCATGGCTTGGTTTATCGCAAATAGCGATTGATTCTAAAGACTATTCTGAAGCGTTAAAACATCTTAGAAAAGCGTTGCAGGCAAACCCACAACGCCAAGATTTAATAACCAACATTCGCGCCCTTGAGAATATAGTGCGCCAAGAAGGATAAGTTTAACGCTGTGGTTAAATTTACTTGTAGACGCGCAGCTTGCTGGCGTTCAAAAACGC
>NZ_JARDAK010000027.1:0-35588 GCF_056470645.1 Pseudoalteromonas sp. TP27
ACTAAATGATAAAGCGATTGTTATTCGCTGGCATAAACTCTGTAAAGGCACATTGCTAACGCAAAAATATGTACAAGGTGAAAAGCTAAGTAAAGTTGAACTCATCTTTTTCAATCAAACGGTTAAACAATACCGTGAACGCCTAGCAAGTATCAGTTGGTTTATGCGGTTACTAAATGAAGATATTGCGCGCAGAGCAAATAAAGAAGATAACTGCACAGGGAGGTTCTGGGAGGGAAGATTCAAATCGCAAGCATTACTAGATGAAGCCGCACTTGCAGCCTGTATGGCCTATGTCGATTTAAATCCCATTAGAGCTAAAATGGCTAACACACCAGAAGAGTCAGACCATACCAGCGTACAAAAGCGCTTAACATGTGCGGCAGAAGGTAAACAACCTAAACAGTTACTCCGCTTTGCAGGTATGCCACGTCAGATTATGCCTAAAGGGCTGCCGTTTGAGCTTAAATCGTACCTTGAACTTGTTGAATTAACAGGGCGTTGTATACGAGAAGATAAACGTGGGTATATTGAATGTACACACTTACCCTTACTCGAAAGGGTTAATATTTCCCCTGAAAACTGGTTAAAACTCACCACACAATTTACACGCGTATTCCATGGTGCAGTAGGTAGGCCTGCTTCACAAGCAAGTTACAGTGAAAATTTAAAGCGTAAACGGCGCTCAAATATTAGCAACTGCGAAAAGCTACTTGCATAAAGCTTAACCTACTCAGTAAAACTACTCAGTAATAAATCATAACTGCCTTATGCAGTTATTTTCATGCGCCTAATTTAGGTTTAAGAGTGATAATGACTTATTTAATGTGTGCTTTGTGAATAACAATATAAAAACAGGTGAATTCTTGGTCAAAAAAGTAAATTTAATGACATAATACTATTTGTATAATTAGAGTGGCTGTCCTGTTTAATCGTCCTGTTGCTGTCCTGTTTAATCGGTGTTTAATCGCTGTTTAATTTGATAAAGCAATCGCGTTACAAAGAATAATAAATGTACCAATGACACGTTATGCTGACCTGTTATTTAATCACGTTTAATAAAAACAAGTGACAATAATTTTAGTGGTTTAATTTGCAGCAGACGTTTGGTATTTAAACAAGACAGAGCCTATGGTGTGTGGTGTTCCCCACGCACCATAAATGCGCAAATATAAACAGAGTACTTATTTGGTAAACTCGATACAATATTCTGCCGCCTCCATTTGTATTTGCGTTTCATAAAAATCACTGGGTAGCTGTATATCATGTTGAAGGTGTTTTGCGCTGAGTGTTTGTATGTTCTTTATCAGTGCTTTGCGCTTTTCAATCCATTCATTTGGAAATATCGGATTATTGATAAGGTGCGATAAAGCCCTAAATTCAAAGTATATAGTTCTGCGTATTGCTTGGGTTTCCTGCCTTCCTGATGAATGAACTGTACTTACATGATGTATTATTACGTCTCCTGCACAGGCTGTAACATCTAAGCTCTTTAACTCCGAATTTGTTAACTGGCGTTTTATATCGCACACACTTAATGAGCTACAATGAGAACGAGGGATCACCTTTAAAGCCCCATGTTCTGCTTTTGCGTCATCTAAATATATACCTACAGTTATAATTGGTATTTGCGAGCTTACGGGCATATCACGGTGCCAATCAAAACCGTGTGTATCTTGTGAATGCTTAATTACAATTGATTCGTAGGTCGGTAAAGCGGGTTCACCAATTAAAGCCTCAACGTAATTCATGAGTTTAGTATGTGCTAATAAGCAAGCGAATTGAGGTTCAAATAGAAAAAGTGAATTGATGCGCGATATATGTGGGGTATCCGCATTTTGGATGATGGCAATATTATCGAGTGATTGCTCTAAAAAATAGTGTGACTTTGCCTCATCATCTAAGTATTGAGAATAATTTTTAAGTTTAGCAATTGTATTAGGTTCAATTAATTGTTTTATTAATACAAAGCCTTGCTGTTTAAACTGTTCTGATACCAAGTCAGTTTGCATATTAAAATTTCCTTTTAGTAATATTACACCAATATATTTTGCCAAATATTGGCTCAAAAGTGGTTTAATCTTGAAGTATGTAAAGTACTAAGAAAGTCAGGTTTACACAACGATACGCAGCTCATATTTATAGTAAATCGCTGTCTGTATTTAGTTAATAGATGATCGCAAACTGCTATTTAGCCATACAGCTGAATCTACGAAAGGTATAAAAAGGGATCGTAATCCTCCCATTTTTAATGGAGGCTATCTGTAGGATTTCCGTTGTTTAACTTTTCCAGTTTTTGTATGGGTGTTATGCCACCTATGCCCATGTTAGGGCGTTCATTATTATAAGTCCTTAACCAATCGGTAGCTTTATCTTGTAACTCACTAATATCACTGTAAATATAATGACTTAGCCAGTCATACCTAACCATACGATTAAATCGCTCTACATAAGCATTTTGTTGCGGGTTACCTGATTGAATAAATCGTAATTTAATATTATTATTTAACGCCCACTCTGCTAATTTATGGCTAATAAATAATTAACAGTAACACCCATCCTAAATTTTGCTTTACCACACAATTTATGCGCGTATTTCATGGTGCAGTAGGCAGGCCTACTTCACAAGTAAGTTACTGTGAAAATTTAAAGCGGAAACGGCGATCAAATATTAGCAACTGCGAAAAGCTACTTGCATAAAACTTAACCTACTCAGTAAAACTATTCAGTAATAAATCACAACTGCCTTATGCAGTTATTTTCATGCGTGTAATTTAGGTTTAAGAATGGTAATGACTTATTTAATGGATGAAATAAAAGTAACCCAGCAATAAAAGATGAATTCTAAACCTGAATGGTACATTTAGTGGCACGGTTTGATTCAACTAAAGTGACTGCTTTGTTCAGTTTTGTTCCTGAAAACCAAGGCTTACTAGCATTACGCTTTGCCATAATAGGAATGGTACCTATGTATTGGTCACTAACTGAAAGGTATATTGATCAGTGTGTCCATTTTATTTATATAATCAACGCCATATCAGATGATAAAAGTAAACTGACCAGGCTTGGCTCAAGAATTTAGACTATAAAAGAGCATTCTCTAAATTTGATTGCTGATGATTAGGACAGCCTAAAACACACAAAATCAAGTGATTAAGTGATAGGTGTTTTGAATCATAAATGGAGTAATTAAAATTGTCAGATAATAAATTTGAAAAAGAGTTTAGCAAAAATAGTTTTTGGGATAAAACTAAAAACTTAGCAAAGGTTGCAGGAGGAACAGCCCTAGAACCCGTACTAAAGTTATATTACTCAGCTCAAGATTCAGACACACCAACTTGGGCTAAAACTACAGTTTATGGGGGTCTTGGGTATTTTATTTCGCCAATAGACGCGATCCCGGATATTACACCTACCATAGGTTATTCTGATGATCTTGGTGTTATAGTTGCAGCAATCGCGACTATAGCTGCTTATATCAAAAGTGAGCATGCAACAAAGGCAAAAGAAACATTAAAACAATGGTTCGGATAAATAAAACAAGTTGCTTAAGCGGATTTAAAGCAGTTGGCTGCGCTCTTTCCTCGTACATTGTAGTAAAACGCCTGTAATTCCGTCCAAAAAGCCAACTTAAACAACACTAAACTCTTTTTTATACACCGTGTAAAAGTACGGTAATCGATTGAACCAAAATAGGAACTCAGCTATGGTTTGTTTATCAATAAAAATAAATAAAAAAGCGAGTTAATCTAAAGGCTCGTTATATGTACAAGGAGAGTTTAGTTGATGCGTTACCTATTTTTACTGTTGATAATACCTCTTCATTCTTTTGCCGAAATTAACCTTCCTCTGCAAAAAGAACTAATTGAAATGGAAATTGAAGATCAACATATTCGAAACAAAATAGGAGAAGCTGGGTGGCATAGCCCGCCTAAAGCACTCCTAGAAAAAATGATGAAAATAGATGAAAGTAATACAGGAAAACTTAAAGCTATCATTAAAAAGCATCATTGGGTAACAAAGGACTTAGTCGGAGTTAAAGGAGTTGGAGCAGCATTTTTAGTCATCCAGCATTCACCTGATGTTGCATTTAAAGTAAAAATGCTTCCTTATTTAAAGCAATCATATTTGAATGGCGAAGGTGTTAGCGGACAACAAGTTGCTCTTTTAACTGATAGAGTTCTTATTGCACAAGGAAAGAAACAAATCTATGGTACTCAAGCTGACGTGAGAGAAGGTAAAGTTGTGTTTAGCCCTATAGAAGATGAAACTAATGTAGATATGCGGCGTAAAGAAATGAATATGCCCTCTTTAGATTTTTACTTAAAAATAATGGAAAAAATGTACGGGATTAAAGAGCACCCTGAAATAGTCTTGAATTAATGTACATATAACAAAACGTCCTGAGGTGGGCGACTAGTAAAATTTGGCTATTAATTGTGGGAAGCTGAAAATAGTAAGTAAGATTTTAAAAACTTTATAACAAGGAACGTATATGAATTTATTTGAGAACAAAACCATAATTGAATTTGAAATATCACAAACAGGTCACCAAATTGTTGAAGCTAAAATTAATGGTAAATCGTTACGTTTTATTTTAGATACTGCCGCTGGATCATCTGTTTTAGACCGTGCATGGCTTATTAGGCTCTCCTTTTTTTATTCAATACCAAGCTGTTATCGATTTTTCAAAAAACAGGCTAGAGCTTTTTAATAAAAAATAATTAAGTATCTAACCTAATTTTTGTTCTTTAGTCAATTTTAACTAGCGCACCATGTTTATGGATTTTACTATGGCATGATGCGCCAGCTGTAATCGTTTACAGTTTGTATTTTAAAGCTACTTTCCAAGCTCTTATCTAATAATTCTTATCTAATAATTCTTTTCTAATAACTCTTTTCTTATAATTTCAGCCCCAGCACTTAAGGCATTTAGTTTGCCGTTAGCTATATGGTGAGGTAGGGGAGCCATGCCGCAGTTTGTACACGGGTAGAGTTTGTCTGCATCTACAAATTGCAGTGCTTTACGTAGCGTATTAGCTACTTCCTCTGGCGTTTCGATAGTATGGTTTGCTACATCAATTGCGCCTACCATTACTTTTTTACCGCGAATGAGTTCTAGCAAATCCATTGGTACATGTGAGTTATGGCACTCTAGTGAAATAATATCGATATTAGATTGCTGAAGTTTAGGGAATGCTTCTTCGTACTGTCGCCATTCACTTCCTAGTGTTTTTTTCCAATCTGTATTTGCCTTAATGCCGTAGCCATAACATATATGCACGGCGGTTTCGCATTTGAGCCCTTCAATTGCGCGCTCTAAACAGGCGATTCCCCAGTCGTTTACTTCATCAAAAAATACGTTAAACGCGGGCTCATCAAATTGGATGATATCAACGCCTGCGGCTTCTAGCTCTTTTGCTTCTTGATTGAGAATGATGGCAAATTCCCACGCTAGTTTTTCGCGGCTTTTATAATGGTCATCGTAAAGCGTGTCAATCATGGTCATTGGGCCTGGCAATGCCCATTTTATTGGTTGCTTGGTTTGCTTGCGTAAAAATTTAGCGTCTTCAACAAATACAGACTTTTGACGGCTGACAGGGCCCACAACGGTTGGTACGCTTGCGTCGTATCGGTCTCTAATTTTCACTGTTTTGCGTTTTTCAAAGTCAACACCATTTAGGTGCTCTATAAATGTAGTTACAAAATGCTGCCTTGTTTGCTCGCCATCGCTAACAATATCAATGCCTGCTTGTTGCTGGTCGAATAATGACAAACGTAGGGCGTCGTGTTTGCCTTGGGTTAATTCATCACCTTGTAATTTCCAAGGTGACCAAAGAGTTTCTGGCTCTGCAAGCCATAAAGGCTTAGGTAAACTGCCCGCGGTAGAGGTTGGTAATAATTTTTTCATAATAAATAATGCCGTATATTTTAGTTAATTATTAAACGTAGCGTTAAGCGCGTTATTTTTCGTTATTATTGGTTGTTACTATCAAGTGTTATGAAAGATAGCTACTAGAGAATTGCTCAAGAACCGTTTGGTACGGCTTGATAAAGTGATCTTGTGCAAACTTGCCTTGTTCATTTGCTAATTTACCGCGCTCTTCTCGGTCATACACAATTTGCGTTAGTGAGTGATCCAAGTTTTTTAAGTTTGGTTTATATGATTTACCCGCTGTTGCGTTGGCATTATAAATCTCTGGTCTGTATATTTTTTGAAACGTTTCCATTGTACTAATGGTGCTTATAAGCTCAAGATTGCTGTAATCATTAAGTAAATCACCAAAGAAAAACAATGCTAAAGGCGCGGCGCTATTTAATGGCATAAAGTAACGTACCTGCAAGCCCATTTTTTTGAAGTATTGCTCAGTTAAAGACGATTCATTTGGCTCGTATTCAACGCCAAGTACCGGGTGTTGGTTTTCAGTGCGGTTGTAGGTTTTGTTATCTGACACACTTAGGCATATAACCGGTGGTTTTTTAAAGTTTTGTTTGTATGTATCCGAATTTACGAATGACTGAAATAGCTTGCCATGTAAAACCCCAAAGTCATCAGGAATACTAAATTGAGGTTTGCCTTTATTGTGCTCTTGTAGGAGTACGCTAAAGTCGTAGTCGCGCACATACGATGAAAAGTTGTTTCCTACAATGCCTTCAATACGCTTATTAGTTTTATGATCAACAATATTTGTTTTTAATATTTCGATTGATGGGAAGCTTTCGCCGCCGTCTTCAATCCCTATTTCAACAGAGACAATTTCAAGCTCAACAGCATAACGCTCACCTTTGGTGTTATCCCAATGGGCTAGGGCATTAAAACGGTTGTTAATCATGTTTAAGGCGTTACGCAAGTTTGCTTGGCGGTATTCACCTCTGGCTAAATTAGCAAAGTTGGTTGTGATACGCGTATTAGTTGATGGATGATAATTTTCGTCGAGTGAAACGCTCTTAATATTAAATGTAAAATCTTTTTTCATCGTATTTATATCCAATTTTATAATTTAAACCTGATTGATGCTCTGCGCTTTATTAGCCTTGCAACTTACTGTGCTGGTTTTGTTATTCAGCGGCTTTAAGTTGTTAGTAATAGTGTTTAGCGCTAAGTGATGAGTAATTTATACGTTGATTGGTATATGAAGAAAAACGGTTTAATTTCACATAAAACATGAGTCATATTCATTAATCACTATTGTTAGATGTGAGTTGGCGTAAATTGGCGGGGTAAACGGGAAAAATGATATAAATATAGCATGGATGCTTAGCCGTTTAGACGTCTTTGCGTTGGTGGTGCACTTTATTCATGTTGATCATGAGGAATATTCAGAGGAGTTTTTTATTTTTAAAACAGTGCATTAGATAAGTTTTAAACATTTTACATCGTTGTTTATAGTAAATGTTATGACTATTTAAGCTTAAGTTAGCTATAAAAGTAGCTACTTCTGCTAGTCTAGTATTAAAAGGTAAACAGGCTTCTTAATAACTGCATAGCACTTAGGTATTAATAAAAGCGCTATAAATCATATTAATAACAATGTCAGTACGTTAAGTAAGTTATACTTATTTTTCATCACCTCACCTATCGAGTATTCGTGGATATCAAAGGCACTTGTATTGCATCAGTTACTGATGAGCATGGCCCGGTTTATGTATATCAAACAAAAAAGAATCTTATTCTCAGCTTTGACGGGAAAATTTATCAAAGCTGTATCAAATTAGATAATATTAACGGGTTAAGCTTAGCTTATACGCAAGCTATGATGGCTGCGCTTTTTTTTATACCGCACTTAAAAACCGCGATGATAATGGGACTTGGGGCCGGCTCTATAGCAAAAAGTCTTTATCATGCGTTTCCTGCACTGACTATTCATACCGTTGAATATCGTCAAGCCGTTGCGGATATGGCTATAAAATATTTTGAAGTTCCTGTGTCAAAACGTTTGTTTATTCATATTGATAATGCGGCAAATTATATGAAAAAAACGCAGATAAAAACGGACGTGATTTTTTCTGATTTATATAGCTCAGAGGGGATGGAGTCAGACCAGGTGCAATCATCATACTTACGTGATTGTAAAAATGCGCTCACTTTTGATGGTGTACTCGTTCTTAATATTTGCCATACCAAAGTTGGGCAAAGAGAGGTATTTGACCAACTGCTTGATAAAGAGTTTGCAGGAAAAATTCTTAGTTTTGTAATTGAAGGTGGCAATAAAATTGTTTTTGCTTTTAATAATACAATGCCTTCATTCAATCAAGATGAGTTACTGGCCAAAGCTCACGCGTTACAAAAATTAATAAATGTACCAATGGACCGCTATGCCGATCTTTTATTTAATTGCGCTGAGCTTAAATAAGTAAAAAAAACCTGCTTTTTAGGATGATGCTATTTAATCGCTGTTTTTGTAATCAACTGTTAAATAGCTAGTTTTAAGCCATCTATCTGCTGTTCATTTAAACTTGGTTAAACTAATCGTATTCTGAATAAAAATAATAAAGTACATACCCGTACGGAAACACTCATAAATGGATTACTGTAAAAATATAATTGCTAAATTTATAAGCGCAATGCAAAAGCGGCCTGGATTATTGGCTGTGATGTCATTTTTGTCGGGTGTTGCTAGCTTTGCACTGGTAGATAGAAAAGAGTCTTTTTCGCAATTTATTGCCATATTTTTGCTTGTTAGTTGGCTATGGCTAATTATTGATAACTGGTTACGTGACAAAGTTGAAGAAAAGTTTGGTGTGGCTGTATCTCCTAATGTTATGCGTTTTGCTCTGCAAATGGTGCAGCAAGAAAGCTTATTTTTTGCTTTACCGTTTTTTTTAGCGGTTACGCAGTGGGATCATCCCCAAGCTGTTTTTACCTCCCTTATTACTTTGTGTGCACTTATATCGGTAATCGACCCATTTTATTACAAAAAACTTGCCAGAAACCGCACTTTATTTACTGTTTTTCATAACTTTGCTCTTTTTGTGGTGTTGCTTGTTACGCTGCCTATTTTATTAAATTTGACTACTAGCCAAAGTTTAGCCGCTGCACTTGTAACAGCTGTAGTGGTTACTCTACCGAGTTTAAATAACTTAATGCCTAATGCACGCTGGTGGCGTTTTCCTATTCTTGTAGTGATTTTATGTGCCTTAAGCGCGTCTATTTGGCAATTAAGAAGCTACGTGCCGCCTGCAGCACTGCGATTAACCGATATTACGTTAGCTCATGAGGTTGATTTACAAAATAAAAAGCCAGTAGGGAGCATTCAGCAGTTAGATTCTTATACGCTACACCATCAAGGTTTATATAGTTGGACGGCTGTTAAAGCGCCAAGAGGTTTAAACGAAAAAATATTTCATGTATGGATACATAATAAAAAAGAGGTTGATCGAATTACATTAAATATAAACGGTGGGCGAGAACTTGGTTATAGAGCATGGACTCACAAGGTAAACTTTCCAGCTGACGCGGTAGGTAAATGGCAAGTTAAAGTCATTAGTGAGTCAGGACAACTAATAGGTTTAACGAAATTTACTGTTACACCTTAGTTAGCTTAATCGGCTGCAATTTAAATAACTAGTTGATATAGTTTTTGCATACCAAAGTAATGGACATAGATTATGAGTATTGCATTTGAAATTTTTATTTGGCTAATAGTTGAAACTGGTTTAAGTTTTTTGTTTTATTCGACCGGGTGGCTGCTATTAAAAGTGGTAACGTTTGGGCAGTATAAAAGCGAGTTTAAAGACTTTGCATCTTATAAAGCGAGTAAAGCTAGAAGAATGGATTTAACCTTCTTATTAGGTTTTTGTTTTTATGTTGTATTAATTGGTTTAATTGCTTACTTAAATCATTAATTTATTATTCTTAAATATATGGAGAATAGATACATAGTAATATTGTGGGCGTTTTATAAGGCTTACAGCTAACGTGTCGTATTGAGTTATTAAGCAGCTTGAAGTATACGCCCTAGCTACACTATGGCAATTAATAAAAATGCTGAACGCTTTGTGGGTGATCAAATATTAAAAAGCGTGTATTAAAAAACGTGTTAGGGAGTGGTACTGGTGTGAGTTATCAATATCGATAGTTAGCAGCACAATAAAATAATTGTGCTGCTTATAATGAATTTACCTTTCAAAATGTTACTTTAATAATCTGTATCGTTTATTAAGGTTGGTTTTTTGAGTCAGCTTTCTCTTTTTCGTGAGTATGGCTTTTTATAGGGGTGGAAATTCCCTTATCAATTTTTTGAATTGGCTGGTTTCGTACACACATTAAATCATCAGCCATATATTGGCAGCTACCTATATATAAATCGTTGTGGCCACCTTCGTATTTACACGATTGAGATTTTATTTTATCTGCACAGGCCTTAACTGCAGCACCATTTACCGGCCCTGAATGCGCATTTAAAAATGTAGGTGCTGCAAGTAAAGCCATACCAAACAAACTTAAACAACTACTTTTTATAAACATAATAACTCCCTTTTAATGTTTTTCAGGATCATGGCTTGGCGGTGGACCTTGATGATCTCCCGGTGGTCCTCCTGCGGGTCTTACTGATTGGCCATGTAGACAACCAATAAACATGTTCTCGCTAGGGCTTGCTGCATGGTAATGATAACCACGGGTAGCGTCGGTATTACCTCGGCATTCATCAAGTGTCTCTTCTTTACCGTTTACATCGCGCATAGCATAAATACCGTAACCGTCCATTGCGTAACCGATAAGGGGGGCGTGGCCATCTTCTGTAGCAGCAGAATCAGTACAGCCAGTGGTCGAATGATAGTGATACCCTTGGTGTAAGTTGATATGCCCACCACAATCATCAAATGCGGCAATTGTATAACTACCCAAAATAGCATCAATTGGAGCAGGCCCAGATAGCTCAGTACCGTCTAATGCTATACCAACCGTTCTTAATCGGCCTGAATCTGCTGCAGGAATAGGTGTAACAGGAATTAAATAAGTTAATGAAAAATTATCTTCTAGGTATGAAAGCTCACACTCAATGCAATTTTGTTTGTATTGCTCCTCTACATCTGGGCGTGCAGCTCCAGAGCAGGATTCTTTATTGGCTGTGTATCTAATTTTATTTTTTTTAGTGTCGTAGAGTACCCACTTTTCATCGCCGTAATATTCATCTAGCTTTAGGATAAATTGGCCAGTTAAATCCACTAAATCGCCAGTACCTTCTTTACTAAACCAACTGCCAGAGACATCCGCGCCATCGGTTGTTGTGCGCGGGCAAAATGGGCCAGGCTCTCTACCTGCAGGTGCGCCTGATGTAATTAACTCATAACACTTGGTTTTAGTACCTTGTTGAGTTTCACAATCAACAATTTTAGGCTCAGATAAAAAAGCCTCTTTTTTGAACATAGATAGGTTTATTGATTGATTCGCTTTTTGTGCTTCACTCAGGGAGCTACTGACTTGCTTGGTATTTTTAGTAGTAGATGAGTCATCGCAGCCACTTAGAGTTAACACTGTTGCGGTAACAATAATTGCACATGCGCTATAATTTTTTGAGCCCATTACTTGTATCCTTTTCAGTATAGGTTTTGGTGTACTTATACTGTGGCATACTACTGGCAAAATGTGCGAAAAGTATGGAGAACAAAAAATAAGCACACGATAAAAACGTTTAACAGTGTGATGGTAGTTAAAGCGCAGTTTAAATTTAATTATTTGTGTGTTTAGAATCAATAAAAAATGCGTATGTGTAATACACAATAACTAAAAAATGTTAGTGTTTAGCTGTTATTCAAATACATATAAGGATTACATATGAAGATTTTAGTGTTTTTAGGGACAGTGCGAGATAGCACACCTCCTAGGCCTGCTCGCTTAGGTGAGCGAGTATCTAAAGCCTGCATTGAATGTTTAAATGAGCAATTTTCAGATCATGAGTTTGAACTGATAGATGCACTTGATTACCCAAGCGAGAAAGTGTTTAAGCCTCATTTTTCATATGCACAAGGTAAAGCGCCTTCAATGCTCAATACTTTAGCAGACAAAATTAAAGCGGCTGATGGCTATGTAATGGTCAGCCCCGAGTATAACCATAGTATGAGCCCAGCCCTGAGCGACTTACTTAACCACTTTGGTAGCTCACTCTTTTCGTACAAACCCAGTGCTATTGTTACTTATTCTGCTGGGCAATGGGGCGGATTAAGAGCTGCAATAAGTATGCGCTCGTTTTTATCAGAGCTTGGCTGCTTACCTGTATCAGCAATGATCCACGTACCAAAAGCACAAGAAGTATTTAATGACGATGGTTCTGTGCAAGTTGGGCAAGAGCAAACATCGTGGTTTAATTATTTTCACCGTACTTTTGGGCAGTTGATTTGGTGGGCACAAGCGGCTAAAAATCAAAGTGAAGTTGAAGATCCTGAGCAGATGTTAAAAAGCTTTAAGTCAAACCCATCCCAGCGAAATGCGCCTTAGTATTTATAAAGATATAACTAAGCCCTAATTAGGGTTTAGTTTGTTTCAGTTATAGAAACTATAAACCAATAAATGTTATTATTAACATCTTCATATAAAAAAAGGATGTTATATCTTGAAATACCTTACTCTTTTGAGTGTACTGGCCCTTAGTGCTTGCAGCTCTGTACCACAATTATCGGCGCTTGGCGAAGGCACTACTGCAAATATGAACTTAATAGCTCTTTCGGAGCAGAGCGCGCCACAAGGTGTTAGCGGTACATTTAAGTTTTATATTAAAACTGCGGGCTCTCAGTACGGTGACGTATTTTTAAATACAGAAAATGACTATCGTGATCGACGTGCCATTACAATTGCAATTGATTCAAAAGTAGCTGCTAAACTCACAGAAAAATACGGACAATTAGCCGAAACATTTTTTATAGATAAAACAATTGAAGTAACAGGTGTAGCGAAGCGGGTAACTATCGATTTTTTAAGTAAAGGCAGAAAAACCAATAAATATTACTATCAAACACATGTTGCTGTTAATTCAATAAATCAACTTCGCATTGTTGAGTAACATCAGCTTGCTTGTTGAAACATCGGATTAATTACTAAACTACTTATTAGCTAAGAGTATGTTTTGTAGTGGTACTGTTTTTATATACAGTGCCGCTGTAAATCTCAATAAACACTAAAATAATAAACTTAATGTTAGTCGCGCTGTTCTAGGCTCTATTGGTAACGTTTGTATCAAAATAGTCGTACCTCACACCCACGGTTGCTTCAAGTTTTGGAGAAAGTAGAAGCTTAGATCCCCAAAAGCTTGAGTAGCTGGTTTGCTTTAGGGCATCTTGCCTTACAGTACTAAGTCGCTCTCTTGCTTGCGTGTTATAAAACCCTACGTCATCTATGTCGTCGTGGCTAAGTTCAATCCCTGCCGTGTGTTGCATGTTTATATCGAAGGTTTTAGTTTCGAACTGATAGCTTAGATCTGTGCCATAAATATGACGGCTATCTTGCTGATTAAACTGACCGCCATACCTGGAATTAGTTCTAACATTTCGGCGCTGCTGAATCTCACCTTGACCAATAATACCGCTAGATGTGCTGATTGACTCACCAATTAACCCATCTCTGTGGCCATAAACGGTTAATTTTTCTATGTTTGCATAGCTATAACCACTATACAAAGTGCCTAGCGCTTAAATTGCTAATGTTCTCATGACTAAAATCCCTATCTTATGTATTTGTTATTAAGTGCAGCTAACTTAAATACGGCTTAGATAATTTATTGGATGCAATATTTGTTGGTTATTTGTAATTATTTAGATGTGAGTAAATACGTGTAATTTAAAAACTAGGCTGCAAGCTATTGTAATCTCATTACATAAAACTAATAATCGAGTGGATTAAGTAACTATATAAAAACTAACACACTAGAGAGCCCGTATTGAAAGCCAAAGAAATCCGCAATTTTTACATCAACGAAGAGCAATCTGTTTATTTGCTTTCGCACCGCGATGCTAAAAAGCACCGTCAGTGGCTTAATATTTGTATTAAGCAGTTAACACTGCTGGGCTATAAAAACGTTGAAATGATTGGCTCGGGTGCTTTTGGTTTTGTGTTTGCGGGTGATGACGATAACGGCTTACCTTGGGTGTTTAAATTTTCGCGTATTACACTTGCCCAAAGTATACGTGACCGCCTAGAAGACGAAGCGTATATGCTTTCGCAAATTAATAACCCCTTAGTGCCTACCTTTTATGCGTTTGAGCGTATTAAAAAACAAGGCATTTTAATGATGGCACGCGCCATAGGGGAGGATCTTGAAAAAGTATCGCTTAAAACAGGGCGCTTTAGTGCGGCGCAAATAATGGCGCTCGCGGTTAGGTTGCGTAATGTGTTGGTTGATTTACGTAGCCACAAAAATGGCGTTAGCCCACAACCTATAGTGCATGGCGATATAAAACCTTCAAACCTTGTTTGGGATGCAAACACTAATGCGCTTTCGTTAGTTGATTGGGGCAGCTCTGTATATGCACAGCTTGATAGCACTGGTAACCCCGTAGCAAGTAACTTTATGGATTTAATGTCGGGCGATTTAAGCACCACTAATGCGCGTATGGGCGATGTGTACTTTATTGGCGAAGCGCAAATGTCGGGGGAGCAGTCATCCCCACGATTTGACGAACAAGGCGTTGCCGCTACGTTATATGCGCTCGCGTCGGCGCAGTCGTGTCGCTTTGGTGCACACGCTATTCCTGCAAGCAGCTTAGGCTTACCTAAAGAGCTGGCTAAAGTAATTGATGGCATGCTTTCTAAAAGTAAGGCACAACGTGATGGTGCAGGCGATTACTTTATGCGTAACATTACGTCTATGGCTAAAGCGTACTTACCTGAGCTTGATAAAAAGCAAAAAAAAGCCGATATCCCTTTTTGGTATGGCAGCGACGAGCAGCCCGATACAGTTGTATATAGTTCACGAAAACAGTTTTTACGCCAAGCCGATCATAACCAGCAATTACTCGATATAAACGACGCTCAACTTGACCGTTATTATAAAGAGTTTTTATTTGATACCGGCGATACCGAAAAAGCATTTTTAGCATCAATAAGCCGATTAGCTAAGTATCCGGTAGTAGGTGGACTTAGTTTTCATTGGAGGGATGACTCATTGTTTGTTGAGTCGTCTTTAATTATGCATGACGAATCATTGGGTGATGCGTTTAGTGATGCGATAAATAACACCGTGATGCTAGCACAAGCGATTAATCAAAAAGGGTTATTTAAGTGTTGTTTGTTTGATGCCCGTAAAACCATTCAACTAGAACGAGACGGCACAGGGGCATTTAAGTTTGATAGCCTACCAGAGCTTGAGTACGAAGTAGTAAGCATGAAAGCAAACGAAATAACACGTCCGCATTCATACTTTGAGGATGGTAAAGACCCTGATGAGCAACTCCAGCTCCCTAAAAAAGTTATTAAGTGCGTATTTGAGCTTAACCAAATCCATCATACGGGGTGTATTATTTTTGAAGCGCTGCCCGACAGAATGAAAATTCACCATTACTACCGATTACTTGATTCGACTAAAGAAGTTGAGTTTAAGCGCCTTCTTAATAAACTTATGCAATACGCGGTAAACATTACCGATGTAGGAGTGGCTGGTTTTATGAAACTCCCTTACAAAAACACGCGTGAGTTTAGTTTATGTGAGCACCAAGAAGAGCACTACTTCCCTAAAAATCCTAAGCTTGTTTAAATATAAAAAATTGGATTGTGTTATTGTGCTCCATTCCTCTAATTCAGGCTTAGATTCCAAAAAGTTAAGTTAACACTAATTAAGCAATATGAAGGGCTATCTTAATGGTTAAATTAAAACCTGTAGTTACATTGCAAAGCCACGGCATTTACTCAAAGTGGGATAGTGAAAGTAAAGCGTTACCTCAAATAGAGCAATTTACAACAAATGTAATAGCTGAGGTAGATGTTGAGTTTGGTTTAATCGTTAATATTAAAAAAGGTAGGGGTGAAAAGCTTCATTATTGTATTTACCATCCTGATATTCCAGACAGCAACGGTGATGTAATGGACCCTTTTGAAGGTGATGTATACGTAAAAGATAGTGATTGGAATTTTTACTTAGGCGATACGCTTTGGCTGCCAATAGAAAATAAACTAGGTGATTGGCGAATGACCCTTGAGCTTAATGGTAAAATTATTGCTGATAAAACATTTAATGTGGCATTAGAGGCCGAGCGCACTGAAACAGACTTTTGGAAAAATCGAGGATATTAGTTATCTATCTATTAGTCATTTATTAGTTACTTATGAATTATATGGGCGCGGGCAACAATTGAAGTGAACGAGAGATAGCTGTAGAGCTATTTATAAATAACTCTACAACAATATAAAAGTGGCTTTAGTTACCCCAAGGGTTACTTGAGTTAGAACGTTGCTTACGATCGCGAGCACGTTGCTTAGATTCTTTTTTCTCTATAATACGTTTAGCATCAACAAAACTAAGTTCACATGGCTCACCAGGTTTATGATCTGCTGGGATAACGCGATCTCGTGGCGGCAATTCGTATTGCACATCATCAGGCTTAGGTAAGTTTTTAAGACGGTACAGGTAAAAGTTATCTACTTTTTCTTGTGCCCATTGTGTTTTACGTAAAAATTTAACCGCAGACTTAACATCAGGATTATTTTTAAAGCAGTTAAGTTGTAAATAAGCGTGTAAGAGTTCCCACCCGTATTGTTCAACCAGCTCTTCAACCACTTGTTCTAATTTTACGCCTTGCAGTGGGTTATTACTGAAAAGTTCTTGGTTGCTCATAGGTGTTGCCTCGTTATTAAAATACAAATTGCATTATAAATTTAATAACGAGGCTTTAACAGAGTAAATAGCTTAACTTTGACAATTAACTACAACACGACCACGAATTTTACCTTCCATAAGTTGCTCTGCGTTATCAATTACTTGATCAAGCGTAATTTCTGTCGAAATTTTATCTAAATAATCAGTGCTTACTAATTTAGCTAAACGATCCCATGCTTCAATTCTGTCGGCTTTAGGGCGCATTACGCTATCAATTCCCATTAACGATATGCCACGTAATATAAATGGCGCAACTGACCCTGGTAAATCCATACCTTGTGCAAGTCCGCAGGCTGTTACTACACCTCCATATTTTAATGAAGCACAAATATTTGCTAGTGTATGGCTACCCACAGAGTCTATTGCTGCTGCGAAACGTTCTTTTTGTAAAGGCTTACCTGGGTTTGAAAACTCACTTCTGTCAATTATGTTTGATGCGCCTAACTCTTTTAAATACTCACTTTGATCTAATCGACCTGTTGCCGCCGTTACGTTATAGCCAAGTTGGTTTAGTAAATAAATAGCAAAGCTACCCACGCCGCCATTGGCACCAGTTACTAGTATTTCGCCAGACTCTGGAGTAATACCTTGTTTTTCAAGCGCTATCACACTTAGCATGGCGGTATAACCGGCTGTACCAATTTGCATAGCTTGTTTAGGTGAAATACCCGCAGGCAAGGGGATTAACCAATCGCTATTAAGTGCTGATTTTTGAGCAAGGCCGCCCCAATGTTTTTCGCCTACACCAAAGCCATTTAATATTACGTTATCGCCATCTTTAAATTCATCGCTGGTGGAATGTGTAACCGTACCCACTAAATCTATACCCGGCACCATAGGAAAGCTCCGTACAACGGAGCCTTTACCAGTAATTGCTAAACCATCTTTATAGTTAAGTGTGCTGTATAGAATGTCAATATATACATTTTCGTTTGGTAAATCACTATGTTCGATAGTAGATAATGAAGCGCTGTAGTTATTATCTTCTTTATTAATAACAATGGCTTTAATTGGGTTACTCATGGGATATCCTTTTAGACCGATCGTCTTTTAATTGGTAAATAAAAACGCATTAGGTTAATAATGCGCGTAAAAACATTTCTGTATACAAAGTAAGTGGGGTATTTGATTTAGTGAGCTTGGCGCGCATAACAGCACCTTCCCAACCAATCCAAAAGTACTCACTCATTAATTGTGTGTTTACATGGCTTGCAATAGTGCCTTGTTGCTTAGCTTGATTTAAGCAAACTTCTACATGGTTTTGCCATGCGGTGTAGCTTTGCATTAATCTGGTTTTAAATTCTTCACTTAAATGGTTAAGTTCTTGGTTTAAGTTACCGACTAAACAGCCACGTTTGTAATCGTATTTTTTCATCCCTTTAATGGCGCTTTGGGTAAAATTAACGATTCGCTCAAGTGGGGGAACATCTTCTTGCTGTAAGTAATGGGTAAGCTTGGCAATGAAATAATTGTCGTATGCATCAACTAGCGCTATGCCGTAGGCTTCTTTACTTTTAAAGTAATGATAAAAAGAGCCTTTGGGTACAGCGGCTTTTTTTAAAATAGTATCGAGCCCCGTGGCGCTAAAGCCAAACTCAGTTAGGGTTTCTAGGCCCGTACGAATAAGTAACGCTTTTGTATCGGCGTTCTCTCTGGCTATTTTAGGTGGGCGACCACGGCGTATTGATGTTGATGTATTTTTGTTCATGAGCTTATATTAGACCGATCGACTTTAAATAATCAAGCATAATATTAAATCGTTTAAAAAGAATGCAAATCGGGTGAGTAAAATAACTGAAATAAAAGTGTCACGATTACATTTTTGTTTGGAACTTAGTCAAAATGCACAGGTCGTAAATTATGTACTTAAGTACATTTTAGCGATTATTGAGTCGCATTTTATTTAGCATAAAACCGGTCAAATTAAATGTTGTATGACCACTTACTTTTTTAAATGTTAATTCATTTTTGCATCAGCAGCTTAGTTAAAGTCAAACAATTTAATTGCTTTTACGATTTGAATTTTACATTTTTATTAACTATTCATTAAATGTAGATTTCACTAATGCTACACAATATATAAATAAAAAGGTGAGGATATTACCGATGAAGAGACAGAAAAGAGATCGTTTAGAAAGAGCTCATTCTCAAGGTTTTAAAGCAGGTTTAGCAGGTCGCTCAAAAGAGCTATGCCCTTATCAACAAGTAGATCCAAAATCAGAGTGGTTAGGAGGGTGGCGTGAGGCGATTGAAAACCGCAACATGTACAAAACCTAAAATCAATAATCGAATTTAAGCAAAAAGGCCTCCACATTGGAGGCCTTTTTGTTTGTGCGTTAACTTTTAAAACTAAATTTTTAAGGATTCAGTTTAAGTAATTAAAACGCGCTAGTGTCTTGAAATAAGCCCACTTTTAAATCTTTTGCTTCGTAGATTACTCGGCCATCTACTTCTACAGTGCCATCAGCAACGCCCATAAACAATTTACGTTTAATTACGCGTTTCATTACAAGGCGGTAAGTTACTTTTTTATTAGTAGGTAAAATTTGGCCAGTAAATTTAACTTCACCCACACCCAGCGCACGGCCAAGACCTGGGCCACCAGACCAACCTAAGTAAAAGCCAACTAGTTGCCACATAGCATCTAGGCCTAAACAACCTGGCATTACTGGGTCGCCTTTAAAATGACAATCGAAAAACCAAAGGCTAGGGTCAATATCAAGCTCAGCAACAATTTCGCCTTTACCGTGTATTCCGCCATCAGCAGTTATAGAAGTAATGCGATCCATCATTAACATGTTGTCACTTGGTAAACGGCAGTTGCCTTCACCAAACATTTCACCTTGACCACAAAGGATCAAATCTTCTTTTGTATAGCTATTTTTAGGTTCCATAACACTTATCTTCGCTTAGAAATTGCCAAGTACTTTAGCGTACACTTGTACGCTAAACAACTCGGAGCAGTTAAAAAATCAAAATATTGCATATTAAATCACCAATCAATCAACGCGATTGGTTTTTGCACTATAAAACCGCGCAATTACAATCAGAAATCATTATAATTAGCGCTGTCTTATAACCAGTCTAAAGGAAGTTTATGATCCTTTTTGTTAACTCACTAACTGTGATTGATTTTTCTTACTTATGTAACAAACGCGGCGCCGTTGGCGAGAGCTGGATTGTTGATTTAACTTTGCACGGTAAACTTAACGAAGAGTCTATGGTTTTAGACTTTGGTTTAGTTAAAAAGCAAATTAAAGGCATTATAGATGAGTGTATTGATCACCGATTAGCAATTCCTACGGGCCTTAATGGCACTATATCTGAATTTGACGAGCATAAAACACTCGACTGCACATTTGGTGAAAACAACCACTTAGCTATGAGCGCCCCTCATCAAGCTTATTGTATGATTAACGCAGACGAAGTAACGGTTGAATCGGTTACTGAATTTTTAATTGCGACTATTTTACCAAAACTCCCAGATAACATTGAAAAAATTGAGCTGTCTCTTAAGCCTGAGCACAGCCAAAGCTTTTACTATCATTACAGTCATGGCCTTAAAAAACATGACGGTAATTGCCAGCGCATTATTCATGGGCATCGTTCTCAAATTGGTATTAGCCTTGATGGCATTTCTATGCCGCGCTTGCAAAAAGAATGGTCTCAAAAGTGGGAAGATATTTACTTAGCTACTAGTGAAGATCAAATTAGCGGCAGTGATTTAAAACACATAACAGCTAAAGCTGATGACGTATGTTTTGCCTATACATCGGCACAAGGCTATTTTGAAATGGCTATTAGCGAATCTCGTTGCGACATTTTACCAGTAGATACAACCGTAGAATGTATTGCTGAACATGTAGCTGGTCAAATTAAAGCCCAATATCCAGAAAAAGCAGTAAAAGTAACCGCTTACGAAGGGGTAGGAAAAGGATCGATTAGCTATGTTTAAAACACTTTTAGCAACAGCACTTATTGCCTCTACTAGCCTTAGTACTATGGCACTTGAGTTAAAAGGGCACTTAACACAAGGTGGCTTGGTTACAGGTAAGCTTGAAAATGCTAAATCGGTAAGCTTAGATGGCAAAGAGTTAAAACTTTCATCTAGTGGTGATTTTGTATTTGGTTTTGGTCGTGATGCTGACACTACCCATACTTTAAAGTGGGTAGATAACAGCGGCAAGTCACATTCTCAGCCGATAGCTATTACCAAGCGTGAATATGATATTGATAAAATTACTGGTGTAGCTAAAAAATATGTTTCACCGGCAAAAGAAGTCAGTGCACGTATAAGCCGCGAAGCTGTTGCTGTACGTAAAGCACGTGAAGTAGACTCTGATTTACTGTACTTTTTAGACCCTGTTTTAAAGCCTGCAGAAGGGCGTATATCGGGTGTTTACGGTAGTCAGCGCTATTTTAATGGTGAGCCTCGTCGTCCGCACTTTGGCTTAGACATCGCTAATAAAACAGGCTCACCTGTTTACGCGCCTATTGGCGGTACAGTGGTATTTGCTGAGCCTGATTTATACTACTCAGGCGGTACATTAATTATTGATCACGGGCACGGTATTACTTCAACTTACATCCATTTAAGTAAGCTTGATGTAAAACTGGGCGACAAAATAGTTCAAGGTAATAAAGTAGCTGAAATTGGTGCAACAGGGCGTGTAACGGGTCCTCACCTAGATTGGCGCTTTAACTGGAAAGGCGAACGCCTTGATCCTGCATTACTAATGCAAGATACATTAGCAAACAAAAAGTAGAGATTATGACAGACGTAAACCGCGATGCAATAATTGCTCAGCGTATTGAAGACTCAACCACATCGGTAACTAAAACAGTGTTCCCTGGGCGTACTAACCACCATAATACGTTATTTGGTGGTGATGCACTGGCGTGGATGGATGAAGTTGCATTTATAGCAGCTACTCGTTTTTGTCGTAAGCCTTTGGTAACTATATCTTCAGATAGAGTTGATTTTAAAGAAGCGATACCAGCAGGAACTTTTGCAGAATTAATCGCTAAAGTCGTGCATGTAGGTAATACCAGCTTAAAAGTTGATGTAGATATTTTGCTTGAAACAATGCATAAAGACGATAAGCATTCAGCCATTAGTGGCAGCTTTACGTTTGTTGCAGTCGATGATAATCACAGACCGACACCGGTAGTCTGCGATAAAATGATTTATGGTTTTGAGTAATTTAAAGCTTTAAATACAAGATAGAATAAAGATATAAGCACCTTAATTGGTGCTTATATAAAACCACGAAAAGAACACATCATACTATATTTTTGTTAAGTATAATCTCAACATCAAAATTAAAACTAACTAATAGAGCAATCAAAGTAGGGGGGATTGTTAATGTGTGGTATTGAGAATTATAAGAACTAAAAAAGGCATGCTTTTAACATACCCTTATAGTTATATTTAGCTTTAATTAATTTCACTAATACTTACATGAATACGGCTTAAAGCACCATTGCTGCTATCCAGCCAAATATAAGCAGTGGAATGTTAAAGTGAATAAACGTTGGGATAACTGAGTCTCTAATATGGTCGTGCTGGCCATCGGCATTTAAACCCGATGTTGGTCCAAGCGTTGAGTCTGAAGCTGGAGAGCCTGCATCACCTAAAGCACCCGCAGTACCAACAAGTGCAGCGGTAGCCATAACAGAAAAGCCAAGGTCTAAACACAAAGGTACAAACAAAGTAGCAATAATAGGCACTGTTGAAAACGAACTACCAATTCCCATTGTTATTAATAACCCGACTAACAAAATAACACCGGCCGCCAAGGGTTTATTACCATCAAAAAGGGCAGCACCACTGTGTACTAAACTTTCTACATCGCCGGTTGCTTGCATAACCGACGCAAAGCCTTGTGCCGATATCATAATAAAGCCAATCATGGCCATCATCGCAACGCCTTTACTAAATACGTCGCCGTTTTCTTCCCATTTAACTACACCAAATACACTAAATATCATTACACCTACTAAGCCGCCTAAAATCATTGAGCCACTTAAGTTTTGTGCAACAAGCGAAGCAAGTACGGCACATAGCCCTACAATCATTACTTTTTTAGGATTATCGACATCAGCAGATTTACTCACAGTTGTTAATGGTTGTTCTGTATAGTCGCGGCGTTTTTTATAGGTAATAAATACCGCAATAAGTAACCCAATAAACATACCTAATGCAGGAATTATCATCGCCATAGGGACTTGTGTATTTACAATGTCTAAGCCGTTATCGACCAGATTTTTATGCAAAATAGAATACAAGTAAATACCACCAAAACCATAAGGAAGCACCATGTAGGAGGTTGCTAATCCAAATGTTAAAATACACGCTATAGCACGCCTGTCTAACCTTAACTGATTAAAAACAACGAGTAGTGGAGGAATTAAAATTGGAATAAAGGCAATATGCACAGGCACTAAGTTTTGAGAAGAAATCGCACAGCCTAAAATAATCAATAAAATAAAGTAGCTTAAAAACGTTTCATTACCGCTGCCTTTTGCATTTACTTTGGCAAGTAATTTATCGGCAAGTATGCGTGTTAAACCCGACTTAGAAATAGCAACGGCAAATGCACCGAGCATAGCGTAGCTCAGTGCAATTTCGGCGCCAGCAGAAAGGCCAGAATTAAATGCATCAACACTTTCTTTTATGCCCAGGCCTGCGGTTAAACCCGCAACTAAAGCACTTATAATCATAGCTACAATGACGTTAACGCGGGCCAAAGATAGCCCGAGCATTAAAATAACGCCTATAACAACAGCATTCATAGTATTCTCATTTGGATGTTTTAATTAATTTTATCAGATCTTTAGCCTGAGTTTTACGCTCTTTAGTAAAAGGTTTTTTACCATAGCGTACTTGGTTAAATAATTGGCTAAAAGTGTTTATTGATTGAGCAGCTTGAGGTTTTTGATCAGCATATAGCTGTAATTTTTGGCTGGGTGTTGAATGCTCGGGCGTATTAAACTTCTGTTTTTTTGCCCATGCTTGTATTTCATTAAACTCTTTTACCATTGGCGCTAATTTAGTTGGGCGCTTTGGTAAGTTCAAATAAACAAAGTAACCAACAAAACAAAAACCTGCAGTGAGTAATACCATTAATGGAACAAGCCAAATGTTTTTACTACCAAAAAGAGATTTTAAAAAATCATTTTGTTTTTCTTCATTAAAGCCAAGTACCCAGCTAGACCATTGATAATCTAAATTCTCGAGTTCTAGTCTTAACCAATTAATACCCGGAAAATTACTTAAGCTCACTAATCCAAAATCTAGATTACTTTTAAACTCTGTATTTAGTTCTTCGTTTTGTGAAAGTGAACCATTTAAGCGCTCTGGTGCAACAACAGCCGTTGCATCAAAAATAACCCAACCTTCGTTTTTTAAATACACTTCTACCCATGCATGCGCATCGTACTGGCGAACGGTTAGCGTATTATTTCCTTGATTTAGTTCACCACCTAAATAGCCACTGGCTAATCGAGCGGGTATACCAGCCGTTCTAAAAATATAAGCCGCAGCACTCGCGTAATGGCCGCAAAAGCCTCGTTTATTATCAAATAAAAATTGATCAATCGTATTATCACCACTCATAGGTGTGGGGGTTAGCGTGTAAGTAAATCCTTTATTTACAAAGTATTGCAATAGGCTATTATAAAATTCACGGTCAGAGTGTGTATTTTTCTTTAGGTTTTTAGCAAGTGATGATGTTTTTACATTTTCTTTATGAGCTAGATATTTGTAGCGTTTTTCTTCAAATTGTCCAAGTGGTAAAGCTGAAAAACTAAAGCTGTTTACATAGTATTGTAAGCTTTTAGCTTGGCGGCTTTTTTTTCGTAATAAACCGAGTGAATTACCTTCAACATTTTGTGAGTTGCTGCTTGAATACGCTAAACCATAGAGCCATTTTTGCGTAGCGGGCTCAGTAATAATTGAGTAGCTTGCAATAAGTTGCTCGTCATTTGTACTCTCAATATTACTTTTTAAATTATTATATTTTAAAAAGTCAGACGTTAGCCACGCATTGCCATTAAATTCATCATGCACTATTGCTCGCCAATAATAAGGCGCTACAGGTTTTCTTTCATTAAATTTAGCTCTAAACACCAGCTCATCTGAATTTGAAAGCTTTGCAATATCGAATGGATCGACTTGTTCAGAAAGCCCAGTTTTTGCAAGTTTTGGCCCAGGAAGTTGCCAAAAAGCGGGCATTTTTGGTAAAAAAAGTAGTAAAAATATAGCTAATGGAAGCGCTAAAAGCAGTAACTTACCACTTTGCTTTGAGGCTATTTTTAAATTATGTTTTGACTCAAGTAGACCAAGTACTGCAAAATTTAATATATATAAACTACTTACAGTTAACGTCGTTAAAATACTTTGGTTAAATAAATACACCGATGAGAGTGAAAAAAATGTAAGCGTTGTAATTACATGATAATGCTTTTTGGTTTTAGCCTGCAGCAGCTTAAATAAACTAGCAAGCAGTAACATAGCTACAAATAAAATAACCGTATCGGACATACCTATGGTGTAGAGCATTAAACCAAGCGACACACCAGCGAGTATGTTTGCAAGCCAGGCATTTGGCTTTGGTTTATTACTCAGTGTTATGAAAAAATTCCATGCACAAATAAGTGCAAGTACGCCTACAAAAACCAACGGTAAATGCGCTATAAAAAATACAATCAAACATGCATATATAAAACACAATGAGTAATTTATTACTTTTTCGTTTTTGAGTATGCCCATTAAACACCACCATTAAATGAACATAATAACTCTAAGCATTGCTGCTTATGCTGCTGCCCGGTATTAGTATTTATCGTTTTACCAGGTAGCTTTAACATAAAAGGCGTGTTTTGCTCGGTTGCTTCACATACTAAAAAGCATAATTGACTTAAACGTTGTTCTGTATCCCCATTCATCAATGTAAAATCGAATAGGGCATTCGCGGTTTTAAAATCGGCGAACTCTTTGACTAATAGTTGTTGTGTTTTAGCGTAATGCTTCCACGATATTCTTTGTAAACCCATCTCAGGTAAATGTGGGATTAACGACTCAAACTCTTCGCTACCCGATTCTTTTGATATCCCTTTATCAGCTTGTTCGTCAAGCATTGAGGTATGTGTATCACTAAGTACTTGTTCAAGCGACGGGTATACAAAAACATCTGTTTGTAATTGAATGTAGCTCCAAACAGTAATTAAACCAAACGGATAGTTACTCGCAATTTTAATGCGTTGTACTGCATATTTACCGCGTGAACTATAAGGTAAGTTAAGTGTGAGTAGCTGCGTTTTACTATCCACTTCATCAGTATGTTGTTGAGTTTGCTCAGTACCTTGATACGTTAAATTAATAGATTGGGTAACTGAGGGGCTTTGTAATTCAAATACAATACTTGGCTTTTGAGGTGAGTAACTATTAAACGCATCTTTAAATTTAACCGTTAAGCCTTTGGCATTGCTGTAACCCATTAGCACAGCAATAATTATTACCACAAACATAAGGTAGGACATTATTAAAATTAAATTATTTTGATAATTAATACCCATCACAAAGTTTAAAATAGCCACAATAACAAAGTACCAACCAAGGGATGACGGCAATACATAAATTGTTCTATGTTCAAGCGTAATTGAATTTTTTAAATGTTTATTTTTTAATAACTTATTAAATAAACTGACTTTAAATGACTTAAATAAAGAAGGGCGCTTAACCGTTTTTTTTGGCATAAAAATTTATACCGGAACTAAAACGTTTTTTAAAATATCGTTTACCTGTGATTCACCCGATTCATTATGTAAACCTAATCGATGTTGGCACACACTTGCAAATACGGCTTGAACATCTTCTGGCATTACAAAATCACGGCCATCAATAAATGCCCATGACTTAGCTGCTTTAGCCAAAGCCATACTTGCACGCGGTGATAGCGATGCTGCAAATGCATTGCTCGTACGAGTGTAATTAACTAGTTCAATAATGTAGTCAACCACTGGACTACTTAGTGTGATTTTGCTTATTTTGGATTGAATTTCAGCAAGTTCTTGTTTGTTAATCCGCTGCGGTAATTGGCTATAATCTCGTTTTTGCATATTCAAAATTAAGCGTTTTTCGGCCTCTTTAGGAGGAAACCCCAAGCTTATACGCATTAAAAAACGGTCTAATTGCGACTCGGGTAACGGATAAGTACCCGATTGATAAAGCGGGTTTTGTGTTGCAATAACAAAAAATGGATTTGGCAGCGTATATTTTTTACCATCTATTGTTACTTGCTGCTCTTCCATTGCTTCAAGCAACGCACTTTGTGTTTTAGGCCCTGCGCGGTTTATTTCATCAGCTAAAACTACTTGGGTAAATATAGGACCTTTATGAAACGTAAAGCTATGCTCGGTAGAATTAAAAACATTAGTACCCAAAATATCAGCGGGGAGAAGATCACTTGTAAATTGTATGCGTTGATACGATAAACCTAATACAGCCGACAATGCATGAGAAAGGGTAGTTTTTCCCATGCCTGGCAAATCTTCAATGAGTAAATGTCCCTCACTAAATAAGCAGGTAAGTGCCAGTTTTATTTGTTGCTGTTTACCAAATATAACACTCGAAAGATCTTCTATAATCGCAGTAACAGTGCTTTGCATGTTAACCTTATTATTATTCTATTATTTCAAGACGCTTCATTACGGTATCTACTTTTTTTGTATTAAATGGTTTTGCAATGAAGCCTTTAGCGCCCATTTCCCACGTATTTTGCACATTTTCAAGGCTATTATGGCCAGAGCACATAACAACATGAGTATGCGGGTAGATACTATTAATGTATTCCAATATATCCGTACCGTCAGAGTCAGGTAAATCAACGTCTATAAATATAACGCTTGGCGTTTTTTTGTCCATAATAGGCTTAGCAGAGCTAAAATCGGCACTTTCTAATATATCCTCAAACCCTAACTCAGTTAAAATTTGGTTTAGATAATCACGAATTTCCTTAACATCATCAATAATGAGGATAGGCTCTAGCGGGCGAACAAATTCCATATGTAGGTTACTTCTATTTTGAGTACATCTTAAGTGCTTTAATACTAAGCTAACCCCTTCATAAGCTCAAGAACGTTACTTAAAAAAGACTAATAAATAAACTATTTATAGGTTTAGCTTATAGCCTATCTTTAAAGTATTTCCTGCTTTTATATCCTTTTCTAACTTGATTGTATTGAACAATAATAACGCATCTACAATAAATTCCTTAATCCAGTACTTTATTTCCTTAAATTTTGATGTAACAAATTTGCTACTTAACTTATTGATTCAAAATTATTTACATATAAATTCTATTTTTTGTAAACGTTTTGTAATAAAAAATCGTTGACCTTCTAAATTCACTCTGTGATTATGCTCAGCGGGTGAGCTTATGCTCATTTGTGCAATTTCATTGACTTTAAAGTATTTTGCTCAATAGCCTCATCTATACACACTGAATTAGTACCAGCTTAGTTAAATGAATATGTATTTAATAAAGTCGGTATCACACACCACACTAAATAAAGAGCTTATTATGTTGAATAATAAAAAGACTAAATTTGCAATTTCTCTCATAGCGGCAGCTATGGTTATATCGGCTCCAGCACAGGCTGATATTTCTGAATATTTAGATCGCGTAGACGTAGATTTTTTATTAATGCAAAACTTTCAGTCAATTCAGGCTAAAGACGGCGCATTTCGTCCAGAAGATGAAGAACAAGAATCAGGATTTGGCCGTATTAGAGCTAACCTGATGCTTAAATTTCATATTAACGAGTTCATCACTGCCGATATAGACATTGCAGAAGAACCTAATGATTTTGGTGGCGAGGATCGTGATTTTTCATTTCATAATGATTATGCAGGTGTTGAATTTGATCTATTGGGTCTTTACGGCACACCAAAAGATAACAGTAACTTAACGCTTCGTTTAGGTAATATTGGTGGTTCACCTTTTCAATTTAAAGGTTTTCAAGATGGTGCAGATAATCAAAATAATGCACTTATTGGTAATGGTGTAACCGACTACGCAACCGCCGAAAACGGCGCACAGCTAAGTTACAGCGAAACTTTCGATAGCGGTGTAGTGCGTGCTTATAATGTAACTGGTGGTATTACTACTTCTAGCTTTGGCGAAGCTTTTCAAGAAGACCGCGGTTATAACTACCGTCTTCAAGGTACTTTAGAATTTGACGGTGGCTTTAAAGCAGGCTTAAACTTATTAAAAGCGAATCAAGGTGACCAGTTACGTTTTGAAAATGGTGTAGCTAGCCTTGATGGCGTAACAACAACAAACTACCGCTTTGGCGATGGTGAAAACTATAACTTCTCAGCGTCACCTTCAAACGAGCGTGACACTCACGTTGGCGCAATGCCAGGGCTCGAGCAATCAATCATCCAGCTTAACTTAGCTTATCAACCATCGGACGAAACTAGCCTAATCTTTATGGTTGGTAAATCGTCTGATGATTACACGTTTGCAGATGCAGCTGGTAATGCCGTTGCCGGTATTACCTACTTTGGCACAAACGGCATAGCAGATGAAAATGGCACTACGTTTGATTCAAACAGTGTAATAGAAGGCGACTCATCGGTTGAGTACTTCGTGTTTGAAGCACAACAATATCTAATCCCTAAAAAGCTATATGTAGCGGCTCGTTATGCAGAAGCCGAAAACACTTCCGACTTAATTGAACAAACAGACAACACAATAGAGCGTATCCAAGTAGCTGCTGGTTACTGGTTTAACGATAAAACGCTTTTAAAAGTTGAGTACGTTAATCAAGAAGAAGGGGTTAATTCGGGTGGTCAAATTGGTAAAGGATTTGACGGCTTTACTTCAGAAATCTCTGTTAAATTTTAAATCATTATCCAACTAGTTTATCTATTTATACAAAGCGCCTAAAAAGGCACTTTGCGGGCAGTTTTATGCTTTAAAACTGCCATATATAGAATTGGCAATAGGTTGAAATTTAATAGCACTTGTTAAAACATAACGTGTATGGGGAATACCCGATGAAAAATAAATTAATTATGCTCGCGTGTGGCTTTATAAGCATGGGCGCTGCGGCAAAAGAAACCATTACAATAGCGACTGTTAACAATGGTGACATGATCACCATGAAAGAATTAAGCAATGACTTTACCAGCCAAAACCCTGATATAGATCTAAAATGGGTTACTCTAGAGGAAAACATTCTTCGCCAACGTGTCACTACCGATGTAGCAACAAAAGGCGGTCAATACGATGTTATGACCATAGGTACTTATGAAGTACCAATTTGGGGCAAACAAAATTGGTTAAAAGAGTTAGATAATTTAGGTGAAAACTACGATTTAGACGATTTAATCCCGGCAATTCGAAGCGGTTTAACAGTTAATGACAAGCTTTATGCAGCCCCATTTTATGGCGAAAGCTCAATGGTTATGTACCGTACTGATTTAATGGATAAAGCGGGGCTGACAATGCCTAAAGCACCAACATGGGACTTTATACGCAAAGCTGCTAAAGCGATGACAGATAAAAAAGAAGGTGTTTATGGCCTTTGTTTACGTGGAAAAGCTGGTTGGGGCGAAAATGTTGCGCTTATTACATCAATGGCTAATTCGTTTGGTGCGCGTTGGTTTGATGAAAATTGGAAGCCACAGTTTAATACACCAGAGTGGGAAAACACATTACAGTACTATGTAGATGTAATGAAAGAGTCGGGACCTGCTGGTTCATCTGCAAACGGTTTTAACGAAAACCTTGCACTATTTCAAACCGGGAAATGTGGTATTTGGATTGATGCAACGGTTGCCGGCGCATTCGTTACTAACAAAAAAGACTCTGAAGTTGCCGACAAAGTAGGGTTTGCACTTGCGCCAGATAACGGCTTAGGTAAACGTGGTAACTGGTTATGGTCATGGACTTTAGCAGTACCGGCAAGCAGCAAAAAACCAGATGCCGCAATGAAATTTATTAGTTGGGCAACATCTAAAGAATACACTCAACTTGTAGCCGACAAAAAAGGGTGGGCAAAAGTACCGCCTGGTACACGTAAATCACTCTACAGTAATCAAAAGTACATGGACGCAGCACCTTTTGCGCAAATTACCTTAGATTCTATTCAATCTGCGGATCCTAAAAACCCGACCGTTAAACCGGTGCCTTATGTAGGAATTCAGTTTGTTGCTATTCCTGAGTTTCAAGGAATTGGTACAGCTGTTGGGCAACAATTCTCAGCAGCATTAACTGGCCAAATGACCGTAAAACAAGCGCTTAGTACATCTCAGCATCTCGTTGAGCGAACAATGCGTAAAGCTCGCTATCCTAAATAGCATGTAATGGGCGGGTAAGTACTCAAACTTACCCAATATTTTATGTCAATTCTATTTACTTGTTAGTTATAACGCTATCAAGGGTTTCTGATTTTCACTCGGTAGCTAAGAGTAAATAGTATTGGCTTTTTTAAGGTCACCTTTATGGCAACAACTAACTCGCGCACGCTTGCTCGGTTTATGCTTCTTCCTAGTGTAATTTTATTACTTGCTTGGATGATAGTTCCGCTGTGTATGACATTGTATTTTTCATTTATTGATTACAACTTACTGGTTCCTGGGGATAAAGAGTTTGTAGGCTTTTTAAACTATGAATTTTTCCTAACTGATCCGGCTTTTTTTGAATCATTTATTAACACGCTTTACCTAGTAACTGGGGTTTTACTTATCACTATTTGTGGTGGTATTGGCTTAGCTATTTTACTAGACCAAGCAATATGGGGACGAAACTACGTTCGCATAATGGTACTAGCCCCATTTTTTGTAATGCCAACTGTGTCGGCATTGGTATGGAAAAACATGCTAATGAACCCGGTTAATGGCTTATTTGCGCACTTTGCAATTTGGTTAGGCTTTGAGCCTATCGATTTTTTTGCTCAAATGCCGTTATTTTCAATCATCATTATTGTCTCTTGGCAGTGGTTACCGTTTGCAGCTTTAATACTGCTAACAGCAATACAATCACTCGACCGTGAACAATTAGAAGCGGCTGATTTGGACGGAGCTGGCCCATTTAGTAAGTTCTTTTATATTGTTTTACCGCACTTATCGCGCGCTGTAACTGCGGTTATATTAATCGAAACTATATTTTTACTGTCAATTTTTGCTGAAATATTAGTCACAACTAGTGGCGGCCCTGGTTATTCGTCAACTAATATAACGTACTTAATTTATACGCAATCGCTACTTCAGTTTGATGTAGGCGGCGGTTCGGCAGGGGGCATAGTTGCAGTTATTATTGCAAATATAGTCGCTATATTTTTAATGCGCTTAATTGGCAAAAACTTGGAGGGTTAATTATGACTATAAAAGATAGCCGTCGTTCCAAACTAATTTATACCATTGCTGCATGGACAATAAGCGGCATGATTTTCTTTCCTATTTTGTGGACGTTAATCACCAGTTTTAAAACGGAAGCCGAAGCAATTTCAGCAAGCCCCAGTTTATATGCGTTCGATTGGACGCTCGAAAATTACCGAGATGTATTGTCACGTTCACCTTACTTTAACCATTTTTGGAACTCAGTGGTTATATCATTAGGTTCAAGTTTACTTGGTTTATTAATTGCCGTACCTGCTGCGTGGTCTATGGCTTTTGTTCAAACTAAAAAAACAAAGCATCTATTAATGTGGATGCTTTCAACCAAAATGTTACCGCCAGTAGGCGTACTTATTCCGATTTATTTATTGTTTCGTGACTTTGCGTTACTCGATACAAAATTAGGTTTAGTGATTGTAATGACACTCATTAACTTACCAATAATGGTATGGATGCTTTACACATACTTTAGAGAAATACCAAACGAAATACTTGAAGCTTCTCGTATGGATGGCGCAACAATTGGTGAAGAAATATTCCATGTTTTATTGCCAATAGCCTTACCGGGTATAGCTTCAACGCTATTACTCAATGTTATTTTGTCGTGGAACGAAGCGTTTTGGACACTTATTTTAACCGCTGCTAATGCTGCACCTTTAACCGCATTTATTGCCAGTTACTCAAGCCCTGAGGGGTTATTTTACGCTAAGTTATCGGCAGCATCTGCCATGGCCATTGTGCCAATTTTAATACTTGGTTGGTTTAGTCAAAAACAATTAGTGCGCGGATTAAGTTTCGGCGCAGTGAAATAGGAGAATACACATGGGCAGCATCACACTAAAACAAGTCACTAAAAACTTTGATGAAGTTAACGTAATTAAGCCTCTCGACTTAGAAATAAAAGATGGCGAATTTATTGTATTTGTTGGTCCGTCGGGCTGTGGTAAATCTACATTATTAAGAATGATTGCAGGGCTTGAAGATACAACCAGCGGTAATATAGAAATAGATGGCATTGACGCTACAAAAACACCGCCTGCAAAAAGAGGCTTAGCAATGGTGTTTCAATCCTATGCGTTATACCCGCATATGAGCGTACGTAACAATATTGCTTTTCCTTTAAAAAGAGCCAAGGTTAGCCCTGCAGAAATCGAACGTAAAATTACAAACGCTGCTAAAATACTTAATTTAACCGATTATTTAGACCGAAAGCCTGGGCAATTATCGGGCGGTCAGCGCCAGCGTGTAGCAATAGGGCGCGCAATTGTACGTCAACCGTCGGCATTTTTGTTTGATGAACCGCTTTCAAACCTTGATGCGTCACTACGTGTAAATATGCGTTTAGAAATATCTGAATTACATAAAAGTTTTGCTACAACAATGATTTATGTTACACACGATCAGGTTGAAGCTATGACAATGGCAGATAGAATCGCGGTATTTAATGCCGGTATTATTGAACAAGTAGGCACACCTTTAGAGCTTTATAAAAACCCAGTAAACAAATTTGTAGCGGGTTTTATTGGGTCGCCAAAAATGAACTTTATAGATGATCCACAAAATGAAGATGCGAATGTTAGTTGTATTGGTATACGACCAGAGCATATAACACTCTCTACTGAGCAAGGTACTTGGGCTGGAACTGTAGGTGTAATTGAGCATTTAGGATCGGAGAGCTTTTTACATATAAATATTGAAGGCAAAGGGACCGTAACAGTAAAAGCAGATGGTGATTGCCCATTAAAATATGGCGACAGTATTTACCTAAGCGCACCAGCAGATAAAGTATTAAAGTTTGATAATAATGGTTTAACAATTAGCTAAAGCCAATTTTTAATTACCTTAAATAGCACCTTTATAAGGGTGCTATTAACTAAATTCTAATTACATAATCCTATGAAACCTAGGTATTTTTTATTAAGGAATGGTATATTTACAATTATAAATAACAAAAACGTTATTGATAAATAGATATTCCAAAATTAATAAAATAATTTATATAGCAGCACATATAATTAAAATTATGTAATGAAAATAAGGATTTAGTTTTCCTTCTATTTTAAGAGGTTTACGTGGTAAAGCTATCAAATACAGAAATTAGAAAGCTAGATGATGCAGCCAGAGCAGGGTGGTTATATTATGTTGGCGGTAACACACAAGATGAAATTGCTAAAAAGCTAAATATATCTCGTCAATCTGCACAAAGAATGGTCGCATTATCTGTGAGCCAAGGTCTAATTAAAGTTAGACTTGACCACCCGATTGCTAAATGTATGGATCTGGCCGAAAAAATAAAAAGCCGTTTTGGGTTAGATTCGTGTGAAGTTGTACCGAGCGATCCGTCTGAACCTTCATCTACATTAGGTTTGGCACAAGCTGGCGCGGCAGAAATAGAACGTCATTTAAAATCAGAACAACCCAAAGTACTTGCTATGGGGACCGGTCGAGTTTTACGTTCATGTGTAGATGAGCTAAGAACTGTTGATTGTCAGCAACATAAAATTGTAGCAATGCTAGGTAATATGGCGTTAGATGGATCGGCTTCACCTTATGATGTTGTAGTAAGAATGGCCGAACACACCAATGCAAAACATTACCCAATGCCATTGCCAGTTTTACCAAGAAGCGTTGAAGAAAAAGAACAGTTACATGCACAGCAAAATATTACCGGTAATTTAAAACTCGCTAAAGATGCCGATGTAACATTTGTGGGTATTGGTAGCTTAGGTGAAAAATCGCCATTACATATAGATGGTTTTATTGATGCGCAAGAACTTAAAGAGTTACAAGAACTCGGTGCCATTGGTGAAATGATTAGTTGGGTGTTTGATAAAAACGGTAAGCTTTTAGATTGCACAGTTAATCAGCGTGTAGCAAGTACGCCATTAAAAACAAATGCTAACAAACAGATTTATGCGATAGCTGCTGGTGAAGAAAAAGTGTTAGCCATTTTGGGCGCAGTAAGGTCAAACATGATCAGTGGATTAATTACTAACGAATATACAGCTGAGCGTTTACTAAGTATTGATTGAACAATTTGATAAATAAAGTATCTTTTATTGTAATAAAACTAGTTAATGTCCGATACCGTCTAGTATTGGACATAGTAAGGGCGCATTTAAGCGCTCTTACTATATAGTCATTAACTACCTATAATTTATATTATGTTAAATAAAGTATTTTGCGACATATTGGCGCGTATTCACAGTTCAAGCAAAACCCCTATCGTAAGCCCTGTTTTAATAAGTTATCTATTTTTTGCCATTATTCGTTTACCCGCTTAGTTTTGCCTTTTTGCCTTAATTAGGAATGTTGTAGTGGTCAATAAAATTTGGCCACAGTTTTAGAATCTTGGTATCTAACCTCAGATTCAT
>NZ_JARDAK010000028.1:0-33721 GCF_056470645.1 Pseudoalteromonas sp. TP27
AGAACAAGGATAAAAAGCGCCTGAGTTCATTTAAGAACAATATGCTAAACAGTTACTTTAAGGTCTTATTTAATCGTTACCTTTGCATCACTTACCCATGTCTCAGTTATAGCTTCATCATTTTTATCAACTAAATACGCGCGTATGTTCACCGGATTGTTGTTAGCTTGTTTGTAGTCAAACGCTAATCGCCATTGGTTTGTACCAACTACCGGATAAACTCCAATAGGTTCTAGTATTTCACCGTTGCTGGCTTCAACAATCGGCTTTATACCACTTTTGTTATCTAAGCCTTTAAATACTGGACCTTCAAAATCAATCACCATCTTGTTAACGCCTTCAGGAATAGGCTGGCCGGGAATTCCGCCTAAGCCTTGGCGAGTATTTACAACGCTTGCAAGCGTTTTTGATTTAGGATCGAGTGGACGCCATTCAATATCATAAGAAAAGGTAAACTCATCACCTTTGCGCGCCTCTTTTTCGGGCACCCAGTAGGCAACAATATTGTCGAACGTTTCATCTTTTGTAGGAATTTCGATTAACTGTACTGCGCCTTTGCCCCAATCGTCAGTAGGTTTAATCCACGCTGATGAACGCTTATTGTAAAATACGCCGTCGTCCTGGTAGTTATTAAAGTCACGATCTCTTTGGATTAAGCCAAACCCTTTTGGGTTCTCATCAATAAAACTATTGGTCGACACCGACTGAGGATTATTTAATGGGCGCCAAACGTATTGACCCGATCCTGTGTGAATCGCCAGGCCATCGCTATCGTGAATTTCTGGGCGCCAATCTTTAGCTCCTGTTTTATCTTTTTGTGAGTACCAATACATACTGGTTAACGGTGCTACGCCTAAGCGTTCAACATCGGCGCGCATATACAAATTAGCCGTTACAGAGGTAATATGGCCTTTGGCTTCTTTGTTATCTTTACTTAAACCAAACCGATAAGCACCAGTGATAGAAGGCCCTTCAAGCAATGCCCAAACAGACACACTTTCACCTTTTTTCTCTGCGGGGCCAATCCAAAATGCAGAAAAGCGCGGAAATTCTTCTGGCTGATTCATACCCGTATTAATTGCAATACCTCGGGCTGACAGTCCATATTGTCCCTCTGGCCCGTCAGTACGAAAATAAGACGCGCCTAAAAAAGATATCCAATCTGGTTTCATATCTGGGCGCATTATTCTAAAGCCTGCAAATCCAAACCCTTCTGGGAGATCGTGAGCTGGGCTATTATCAGGCATATCAAAAACGTCATTACTAAAAGGTACATTTTGAACCTGATTTTTATCGTCTCTGATGTAAATACTTACTGGCTCAGGAAAATATCGCCCTGGGTAAAATAATTGTACAGGTGCCTTTTTTCCACTTGGGTATAAGGTTTCATCTTCTTTAAAGCGTATTTTCCAATGTTCGTCATACGTAATTTTATCGATTAACTCCGGCGCTGGCACCTTAGTTGACGTATAGGGCTTTTCGGCTGAGGCTTTTGCCAGCGCTTTTAAGTCTTCGAATGAAAACTCCGTTTTATCTACTGCTTCTGTCGCGTAAGACGACATCGAAGTGCTAAAAATAATTGCGATAAATAACTTTAATTTCATAAAAAGAATGTCCAATAAATTGAGTCAAATAAAAATGGGAACGCTGCACGAGCATATGTTTAACTTAAAGTTCTGCATGAATATTACGTGACGTAATATGAACTAGCGTTTACTAAAGTATTGTTATTTGACTACAGGACCTCCTATAATTATTTTTTTAGGCTATTGATTTTCAGGGAAATTGCGCGCGTTTAATGATACCGCTGAAGTAAAAATAAGCGGGGATAGCGCAATTTATTGAACGAAGCCCTCAGGAGGTATGGATATATTTAGGTTTTAGTTGCCCACTTTTCTAAGGCAAAAATTTGTAGAGTGGCTGGTTTTTCTAATCGTTATAGGTGCATAGTTGATTTTAGGCTAAAGCGTATTATAAGCAGTAAAAGTGAAGGATAAGCCATATAACCACACTATTAGAACGCTGGTATTTAAATGGATAACGATTGCATTTAAGTGTTGAAAAACAAAGAGGCTCACCACTTTTAAAATTTGCAATTAATAGCTAATTTTACTAGCCGTCCACCTCAGGGCGTGTTGTTACGTGTTTGATACGCTCTTTCAGTAACCGACCCTTTGCAACTGATTCATTTTTTAAAAAGTTAACCATAAAATGATAATCAGGGTGTGTTTTTAAACTACGACTAACAAAATACACGTTAGTTGTATTAATAGAGAATGTTTCTCTAATACCCGCTCCTGGATTTTTGCCTGCTAACAGGCTTAGTTTTAGACCAGGAATGTTAAACACTATATGTTGATAGCCACCATGATTTTTAATAGTTGGAAAGCCCATTGATGGTGTATCTACTATTTGATTATCAACATATACAGCTAGATAAGTATTTGCAGGAAGTTCAGTATTTCCTAATAGGTAATCTGAAAAAGCAATCATGCTTTCTTCACGAATTGAATTCTTTGTATCAGGAATACCGAACCCACTCCAATCTGTTGCAGACAACCTCCAAGCAATGCTTACAGCAAAGTACATGAAATTAAACGCTATTTCGTCGCTTGGTGGAAAATACCATACTTCATCTTTTACATGAGACAACGTTTTAAACTTTTTTATCTTTGTAGCTAGTTTAAAACCGTTAGGACGAGCCATAAAAGATATTACTTTATCTTCCCCATTTTTGGAGAATTTCAATTCACAACGCTCACAAAGTAAATACTTTTTAGCTTGCTTGTCAGTATAGGCTGCTGATTTATTAGAACCATTAATCACAACAATGTTTTGTCCGTGTTCAGGGAAACCTTTACTAATTGATCGGTAAACAGCTTTAGGCATAAAGTGACTATCTTTAAGCTTCGCTGATTTCGTACACAATGCACAGATTCCGTTCACCAAACCTCCTAAACGTATAACAACTTATTGAACAACACTTTGAGAGTTATAACGCCCCAAAACGGCGTTTATTACATTGTTTAATAATTCCACTAACTAACTTTAATGTAAACAAGTAATTAGGCATGTAATAAAAAGGTCTTTGTTATTTTTCACCAAAACGATTTTTAATGATGTTATCGGACAAAATTAAAATAGCTATTTATATAAACAGTTGGTTCTGTCAGTTAGCTTTATTTATGTAGCTACCTTTTACGAGCATAATTAACAAACGTACGGATACTAAGCGCTAGTTAAGGCTTACTTATACTGGTTTAGCATTTTTATACGCTTTATTTATACGCTTTAATAGTTGGCGTTTAGCCTTGTTCGGTGAAAAACTCGAGTAAAGAACAAAAGAAAGTTGTAGGAAAATTTTGGCTTTATGTATTTAGCGCGTAATGAGCTAAAGCATTGGTTAGATAAGCGAGCCTTAACATATTAATGATACAGACTCGCTAGAGATATTTATGATAAAAACGAATGAGTGAGGTGTTTACTTTACATCAAAGTTCACGTGGTCAAAGTATGGATTTTTCTCATGCGCTTTAAGTACACTAATTGTAGTAAGCACAATGAGTTGCAGCTCGCTATTTACGTTAACAACTATGCATTCGTCTCTATTAGCATTGCGTTTTGTGTCAGTTGCTACGCCACATACACCATCACCATTTTTTAATATAAGCTCAATGCTTAAATGGTGCATACAGGCAATTTCGATGTAGTCGTATTGGTTGCAACTGATCATAAAATCCCTCTTTTATATTATTTAGCCGGTTTAAAAATCATTAAAAAAGCAATAACAACAAGGTTGGCTATATACCAAAGATCTTTAATTACAAACTGCCCTAAGCGATCCAATAAAGTGGAAGAACTAAATGCACCGGTGGCGGTAATTAAGAATGTTTGGGTCATCATAAATACGCTTAAACACGCTAAGCCACTTACAATAATTAGCTTTTTATTATTTAAAAATAGCCCTAAGCCCAATAACACAGCAAATAATACATCAAACCCGCCAATCACGTTAGACGCGCCTTGTACGCTAAATACCGTGTATAACCACGACATAAACGGTGAGGTTTCTACTAAACTTACAATGCCTTTTGCTTCAAACTCATAAAACTTCATGCCGCCAATCCACAATAAAACCATGGCAACCGGTATAAAGTTTAAAAGTACGTGTTGTTTGTCGGTAAGTTTGTCTTTATAAAATAAAAACAAATACAAAGGCACTACAGCAAAGTATTTAATTATGCCCTGCCCACTACCAATGATTGGAAAGCCGCCAAGTTGAGCCATCCAACGGTTGCTGGCAAACAAGGTAAGTAATGCTACTAAACTTATAATTGCTGCAAGTAAAAGTGCTGGCGTAGGTTTCATTAGTTTAAGGCGAGCGAGCACAGTGGCAAACGCTAAGGCAATCATAAATGAGCCACTAATCAAACCTAATGCAGATACAGACATTAGCGAATCAACGCCATAAAAACTAAACGTAGCCGTTAACGTGTTAGAGTTTGCTCCTAACGCAAACGATAAGCCAAGTAACAAAAAGCTACTCGCTAATAAAAAAGTAATCACGTTGTTGGTTAATTTTAAGTTCATTGTATTTCCTAGTATTCGTTAAGACTTACAAAGACCTTGCTAGTCGATAAAACAATTCAAGCTAACTCTTAAAAATATAAGAGTTGATTAAGCACAACGTAAGCTCTCATCAGGTAATATAATCAATCACTTTAGTTTATAGTTTATTACCTCTTTATTAATAAAATTAAATAAGTCTAATATTCATATGATGTGCGTCATTTTTTTTATTATAAAATGAAGTAGAATAACGTCGCCTTTTCAATACACAGAATGCATGCATTTCTAAAACTTAGGGACATTTTTAATGAAGGGTACTGATATTCGAGTTACCTCTGGACTGATTTCTATAGCCATTGTTTTACTACTTTGGTTTGCTGTACCGCCCCCGCAAGGTGTTACCGAAAACGCATGGCATTTGTTAGCTTTATTTATTGGTACTGTTGTTGCCATTATTGGTAAAGCAATGCCAATCGGCGCCATTGCTATTTTAGCTATTACCTCTGTTGCGTTAACTGGCGTAACTAATGACAGCCCATCTGGCGCTATTAAAGATGCATTAAGTGGCTTTTCTAATTCATTAATTTGGTTGATTGGTATTGCTATTATTATTTCTCGGGGTTTAGCTAAAACTGGTTTGGGAAATCGTATTGGCTATAATTTTATTTCTCTTTTTGGTAAAAAAACAGTTGGTATTGGTTACGCACTCGCACTTTCTGAACTTGTTATAGCGCCTGTAACGCCAAGTAATACCGCGCGAGGCGGCGCTATTATTCACCCAATAATGAAGTCGATAGCAACAAGTTTTGGCTCGTCCCCTGAGGAAGGTACATCTCGTAAAATTGGGCACTACCTTGCTTTAGTGAGCTACCATATAAACCCTATTACATCAGCTATGTTTATTACGGCGACTGCGCCAAACCCTCTAATTGTAAAGCTGATTGCTGATGCTACCGGTGCAAATATCAGTATTACTTGGAGTACGTGGGCGCTGGCAGCGCTTGTTCCTGGTTTGCTATGTATTGCCCTTGTGCCTTTGATTGTTTATGCCATTTACCCACCTGAAGTTAAAAGTACGCCCGACGCTAAAAAATATGCAGAATCTAAATTAACTGAAATGGGCCCAATGAGTTATGGCGAAAAAATAATGGTGGGTGTTTTTGCTATGCTGCTTGTTTTATGGGCCGGCGTACCCGCAATGATTTTAGGGGCTGACTACGCGGTTAACACAACCGCAGTGGCTTTTTTAGGTTTGTCGGTTTTATTAGTGACTGGTGTATTAAGCTGGGACGATGTACTTAAAGAAAAGTCTGCGTGGGATACCGTTGTTTGGTTTTCAGCATTAGTAATGATGGCCACTTTTTTAAATAAACTAGGTTTGGTAACGTGGTTTTCAACACTTGTTGAGAGCAACATTGCGCAACTGGGCTTTGACTGGATTGTATCGGCCATTATATTGGTAGCTGTGTATTTTTATGCTCATTACTTTTTTGCCAGTACTACAGCACATATTACTGCTATGTTTGCCGCATTTTACGCCGCAGGTTTAGCGCTTGGCGCTCCGCCTTTATTTTTAGGTTTACTATTAGCTGGCGCTTCATCACTCATGATGTCGTTAACGCATTACGCAACAGGCACCTCTCCCATAGTGTTTGGCTCAGGCTATGTATCATTAAAAGACTGGTGGGTAATGGGCCTTATAATGAGCGTTATTAATTTAAGTGTATGGGGAATTATTGGCGGGCTTTGGTGGAAAGCACTTGGGTATTGGTAGTATTGCCTTTGTTAGTTTGGCTTGCACATTTAATACTGCGCACTTGTTTTGGTTAGTTCTACAAATATAAACATTGAGGCTGTTGCAAGGGAGCACTATGGTTTTTAAATTCATAAAGGCAGCATATTCAGACCGAGACTACTTATTAAGCCTCAGAAAACTGACTATGGTTGAACACTTAGAAAATGCCGGGTTATTTTTAACTGAGCAACAGCATGTTTTAAGGCTTGATGACCAATATAACTGCTCCTATCTTATAGTTATAAATGAGGTACCAATTGGTACTTTAAAATACCAAACGTACGCTCAATACGTTGAAATAATGCAATTACAAATACATCCACTGCATCAAAATAAAGGGTATGGGAAAGCGGTTATTGAACAAGTTATTACAAGTGCGCAGTCAAAACCTATTAAACTCACTGTGCTTAAAAACAACCCAGCATTAGGACTTTATAAGCGGCTGGGTTTTACTATAACGGATGAGAATAATTACGAGTACTACATGCAAACGCGGGCTACTCGTAGCTAAAATTAGTCGCTTTGATCTCTGAAGTCTTTTTTTCTGAAAATAGTTAAATGCCAACCCCAATGCAAAGAGCCTAATCTTAAAAAAATAGTCGTGAAAAATGACCCTAAAATACACCAAATGTAATCTACATTAAGGCTAAATAAAGCGGCATAAACTGCACCACCCGCTAAACACGCAGAGGCGTAAGGTTCGCTGCGCATAACAGTTGGCACCTCACGGCAAATTACGTCGCGTATTAAACCACCAAATATACCTGTAGTAATGCCCATGGTAATTGCGACCACCATGCCAGAGCCATTAATGAGTGCTTTTTCTATCCCCATAATATTAAATAACGCCATACCAACAGCGTCTACTAATAAAAAGTAGTAATTATTAACGCGCGGTAAATATCGAATAAATGCAATTGTTGCTATAACGGCCCCATAGGTCGAATATAAATACTCTGGGGTAGCAATCCAAAATACCGGTTTGTTTAAAAGTATATCTCTGAGGGTACCGCCCCCTAATGCTGTAACGGTTGCCACCACTACTACGCCAAAGCCACTAATGTTTTTTTCATACCCAAGCAATGCCCCTGCAACAGCAAAAAATGCGACACCGAGTAATCCTAGTACCATAAAGTATTCAGCAGTCATGGTAATTCCTTTTTAAAATTTATAAGGAGTAGTTTCAACTTACGTGCCAAAAAACATCCCTTAAAAGTTGAATTAACTTTAAAAATTACATTTAAAAACAACGCTGTAATTCACACTGAATGCAGTTTGAGGTTAGGTTTTATGAAAGGTAATATTTGAGAAGGTAATTATTTTAAAAGTAGGTATTTTCTACACGTTGTTTATAAGTAGGCTCATAAATTAAGCTAGCGCTATTTATCCACTCAAAATAAGCAAGATAGCCTACAAAAATTGACTCAAAGATTAATAGGCTAATACCTATCCAACTTGCAGAGTTACATAAAAAAATAACGCTGACACCTACCCTAATTTTTCATTGTTGATTGGTATTATACGGCCATTAAAAAACATGTCCCCTTGGTCAGGTTTAACCACACCATAAAGCATTTTCATTAATGTGCTTTTACCAGCCCTATTTCCCCCTTTAGATTTAAATAGTAAAAGCATTCGCTTCACCGTGCCTTATTTTTAAAGCGACTCCGTTATTACCTATACCTCGATAATTTAACCCAACCGCCCTTAACTGACCAAGCGGTCAACAATGGCATAGTAACTGCAATAAGCTAATTAAAGATTAAAAAGTATTTTTGTTACCCGTGCGCAAACAACAAGAAAAAACATACGCCAAGCCTTTATGTATCAGGGCTTTATAAAAATTAAGGGGGTCTGTGTGATTCAATTTTTATTAAATAACACGCCAATTGAAGTACAAGAATGCTCGCCAAGTCTCACCATTTTGGACTGGCTTCGCACCAAAAAAGGGAAAGTGGGCACCAAAGAAGGGTGTGCAACTGGCGACTGTGGCGCGTGCACAATTTTAGTGGGTGAAGAGCGTATAAATGCAAACGGGCAAGCTAGTTGGCAATACAAAACAATGAACAGCTGTTTATTGTTATTAGGTAATGCGCATGCAAAACATATAGTAACGGTAGAGGCTGTGACTACTGGTTTATACCCAAACTTAACCGATTTACACCCCGTGCAACGTGCACTGGTGGAGTGTCATGGTTCGCAATGTGGTTTTTGTACGCCCGGTATAATAATGAGTTTGTTGGCTCTTTATATTAATGAGCCAACGTACCCTGGTAAAAAAGCGGTTATTTATGCACTTGGCGGTAACTTATGTCGTTGTACAGGTTATAGCCCTATATTACTTGCAGCCGAAAAAGCCTATAGCTATGAGCGTAAAGCTGAACCGTACTCAGCAATGGCCGCTCAATTTAAAGCATCACTTAATACGCAATATGATGACGATATTCCATTTTTAAAAAATGGCCCTCGCAAATTTTACTTACCACAAACTGCCCAACAACTTGTTGAGCTAAAAACGCTTTATCCTTATGCACATTTAGTTGCTGGTGGTACCGACTTTGCCATTGAGCTTAGCCAAAACATGCTTTTACCAGATGTAATTATCTCCCTTAGCCAAGTAAAGGAGCTTTGTACCTTGGCAGATCATAACGGTGAGCTACACATTGGTGCAGCACTACCTTATAGCCAATTTGTTGAGGTATTTTATAACTATTACCCAGAGTCAAAAGAGCTATTTGAACGCTTAGGATCAAGCCAAGTACGTAACAGCGGCACACTCGGTGGCAGCATAGGAAATGCCTCTCCTATTGGCGATCCAGCTCCCCTTTTAATCGCTCTTAATGCATCAATGGATTTATTAAGCAGCGCAGGCACGCGCACTATAAAAGTTGCCGACTACTTTATTGATTACAAAAAAACAGTTCTTAAAAGCGATGAAGTAACTAGTAAGTTCATGATTCCAAAGCGCCCTGAGTCACTAAAACTGGCGTGTCATAAAATATCAAAACGCTTTGAAGACGATATATCTACCGTGTGCTTGGTGCTTGCTTTAGAGCATTCACAAAACATGATTACTAAAGCCCGCTGCGCTATGGGCGGTATGGCAGCTATTCCTAAGCGCGCGCAGCATATTGAGCAAAAGCTGATATCTCAATCGTTACAAGTAAGTAGTTTTATAGACGCCGCAACGGCTATTAACGATGACTTTACGCCCATGAGCGATGTACGAAGCAGTGCGCATTACCGCACTACGGTAAGCAAAAACTTACTACAACGCATTGGTATTGATTTTTGTGAGCCGCAAGCACGCAACAATAACAACATTGCCATTACGAGGATCTCACATGCGTCACTTTGAAATGGATAAACTAAAAGCGCAAGGTGGTAGCGTTGGACAATCTAAATATCACGAAAGCGCTATTAAACAAGTTTGTGGCAGTGCAAATTTTGCCGACGATAATCCTGAGCCTTACGGCTGCCTACATGCCTACCCAGTGCTCGCCCCTGTTACAAGTGGCTTTATTAAATCAATAGATACAAGTCACGCACTGGCAGTTAAAGGCGTTCAACGTATTTTATCGGCCGAAGATGTACCGGGTAAATTAGATATTGGCCCAGTATTTCCTGGTGATGTATTACTCACTAGCCATGAAATTCAATATCACGGACAACCTGTATTAGTAGTGGTTGCCGACACCTATGAAATAGCGCGTCGCGCTGCACGTTTAGTGGTTATAGAGTGCGAGCAAACTACACCCATACTCGATATTAAAGAAGCCATTAGCAAAGAGCATTGGGTAAGGCCGCCCCATTCACTTAACCGTGGTAACAGCGAACACGCCATTAATAATGCAGCCCACCAGCTTAAAGGCGAAATAAACATAGGCGGGCAAGAACACTTTTATTTAGAAGGCCAAATAGCGCTGGCGCAACCTGATAACGACGGGGGCATTCATGTTCAATGCTCTACGCAACACCCTACTGAGGTTCAACACTTAGTTGCCAAAATATTAAAAAAGCCATTTAGCTTTGTAAACGTAGAAACCCGCCGTATGGGCGGTGCTTTTGGTGGCAAAGAAACCCAAGGCGCACCATGGGCATGCCTTGCAACCCTTGCGGTTTACCACCTTGGCTGCGCAGTAAAAATGCGCCTAGCCCGCAGCGACGATTTTAAATTAACCGGTAAACGCCACCCTTTTTATAATCAATACCATGTTGGCTTTGACGAAAATGGTTTAATAGAAGGTGCCGACATTACCGTAAACGGATTTTGTGGCTACTCCCCTGATTTATCAGATGCAATTGTAGACCGTGCCATGTTTCATGCCGATAACGCCTACTACTACCCAGCCGCCACAATTAAAGGTAATCGCTGTAAAGTGAATACCGTAAGCCATACCGCATTTAGAGGGTTTGGTGGCCCGCAAGGAATGATTATGGGCGAGCTAATAATGGACGATATAGCAGCCAAATTAGGTAAAGATCCACTTGAGATCAGAAAACTCAATTTATATAAAAAAGGTCGCGACACCACGCCGTATCATCAAACCGTAGAGCAACATATTTTAAAAGATATGATAAACCAGCTTGAGGAGTCGGGTGACTACTGGGCACGTAAAGAGGCTATTAAAGCATTTAACGCATCGTCACCTATTATCAAAAAAGGCCTTGCAATGACGCCGGTTAAATACGGTATCTCGTTTACGGTACAACACTTAAATCAAGCTGGTGCACTCGTACATGTTTATAGTGATGGCTCTATACATTTAAACCACGGCGGCACCGAAATGGGCCAAGGGCTGAACACCAAAATTACGCAAATTGTAGCCCATGGCTTTGGGGTCGATTTTAACGCGGTAAGTATTAGTGCTACGCGTACTGACAAAGTGCCAAACACCTCGCCAACAGCGGCTTCAAGCGGTACCGACTTAAACGGTATGGCGGCGCTAAATGCAGTAAACACAATAAAAGAGCGCTTAATTGATTTTATTACCGAGCACTTTGAAGTAAACAGCCAAAGTATTACATTTAAAGATAACCTCATTACTTTTAGTAAAGGGGAAATTAGCTTTAGCGAACTTGCAAATCTTGCTTACATGAATCGTATATCGCTTTCATCAACGGGTTATTACGCCACACCAAAAATTCATTACGACAGAGCCAAAGGTGAAGGCCGCCCATTTTTTTACTACGCTCACGGCGTAGCACTCAGCGAAGTAGAAGTAGATACGCTTACGGGCGAAAACACGGTAACCCGCGTTGACATACTGCACGATGTAGGCAGCTCAATTAACCCAGCACTTGATATAGGCCAAATTGAAGGCGCCTTTGTACAAGGTATGGGCTGGCTTACCACCGAAGACTTACAATGGAATGATAAAGGCCAGCTTGCAAGCTTTGGCCCAGCCAACTACAAAATACCAGCCATTGGCGATACCCCTGCCGAATTTAACGTCAATCTTTATAACTCAGCAAATCCAGAAACCACCGTGTTTAGATCAAAAGCCGTAGGCGAGCCGCCATTTATGCTGGCCTTTAGTGTATGGAGCGCTATTCGTAATGCCATAAGTAGTGTGGCTGATTACAAATACACCGCCCCATTGGATACACCCGCAACCCCAGAGCGAGTATTGAGTGCAATTGAGCAAACCGCTAGTTGGTTTAAGGAGCATCAACATGACTAATTTAAATAAGTCGTTTCAGGGTTTTCATACCCAAAACTGGGCGCAGGCTATAAACGAGCATGAACAAAGCGGCACTAACTATGTAATTGCCACTGTACTTGGCACCAATGGCTCAACCCCACGCGGCACAGGCTCTAAAATGGTAATAAGCGGCGAGCATATTTACGACACCCTTGGCGGTGGCCACCTTGAATATCTAGTAATTGAAAAAGCCCGAGAGCTACTTGCCAAAGGCGAAGCCGCCCAAGTAATTGAGCAATTTAATCTAGGTGCAAATTTAGGCCAGTGCTGCGGCGGGGCTGCCACCGTTATGCTTGAATGCATGCAATGCGAGCGCTTCACCCTCGACATTTATGGCGCAGGCCACGTAGCACAAGCGCTTATTGGTATATTGGCACAACTACCTATGCGCATACGCTGGATAGATAGCCGCGCAGATGTATTCCCACAGGCTATTCCAAATAACGTAGTAAAAGTGGTTGATGAAGAGCCAACAGAGCAAGTAAAACGTGCACCTAAATCTAACAACTACTTAATATTGACCCATAACCACCAGCTCGACTTTGCACTCACCCAAGCCATTATTAAACGCGCTGATGCCAATTGGCTGGGCGTTATTGGCTCTGACACTAAAGCAAAACGTTTTAAACAACGCCTAGCCCATCGCGATTTTACATCCGTTCAAATAAAGCAAATGACCTGCCCTGTTGGGCTTAAAAACATTACGGGCAAATTACCAATGGAAGTGGCTATTTCGATTAGTGGACAGCTAATTGGCCTTTATCAGGCTATGCAAACCCAAGCGCCAAAACGTCAAGGCTTACAGTGGCGCACACTAAAAAATGCCTTAATTAGCACCACGCAGGAGGAAGTAGACGCATGAGTAGCTTACAAATAAATACGCTAAATGATGCACAAGCAAAACAAGCACTTGAGCATTGCTGCGCAGCCCCTAACTGGGTGGCGGGCATGGTAAAAGCAATGCCATTTAAAAGTGCTCAGCAGCTGTTTGAATGCGCACAAAGCATATGGGATAGCCTTGACGAGAGCGACTATTTAGCCGCTTTTGAAGGCCACCCGCAAATAGGCGACTTATCAACCCTTAGCAAAAAATACGCTGCTACCGCACAAAAAGCGGGGCATGAGCAATCAGGTATGAGCAAAGCAAACGAAACCGTACTTACCAAAATGATTGCCCTTAATAAAGAGTACCTGAACAAGTTTGGCTTTATTTTTATTGTGTGCGCCACCGGTAAAACGGCCGAACAAATGCTTGAACTCATAGAGCAGCGCATACACAACACCCGCAGTACAGAGCTTGCTATAGCCGCGGGCGAACAAGCCAAAATAACAAAAATAAGATTGGAGTCACTGCTATGAACAAAAGCCCTATTACTACCCATATACTCGATACCAGCACCGGAAAACCAGCAGCAAACGTTGCCGTAAAGCTATTTAAACTTACAAATAACGAGTGGGTGCAACTAACCCAAGGCACAACCGATAGCGATGGGCGTATTACCGACTGGCTAAATACAGAAATAGAATTTGCAACCTATAAACTGGTATTTGATTTAGATAGTTACTATGAAAACCAACCTACCCCTGCGTTTTACCCAGAGGCGCAAATAACGTTTAGATTACAAGATACTAAACATCATCATATCCCATTGTTGCTTAGCCCGTTTGGCTACTCTACATACAGAGGTAGCTAATAATGAGCACACAAAACAATAATAACTTAACAGTAGTTTGTGCCGATATACTCGACTTTGTTGACGACCCGGCCATTGTTGGCGAAAACGCCTATCGTTTTTTTGAAAAGGGCGCATTAGTTATCAAGCACGGCAAAGTAGTTAAACTTGGCTACGAGCAAGACATACTGCCAACGATTGATAAATCAGCGCGTGTTATCCGCCACGATGGTAAGCTCGTTATGCCTGGTATGATTGACACCCACATACACTTACCACAAACCGAAATGGTGGGTGCGTACGGCGAGCAATTGCTAAGTTGGCTAACCGAATATGCGTTTCCAACAGAGAAAAAGTTTACGTGTAAGCATTATTCAAAAGAGATCTCTAATCGCTTTTTAGACGAGCTGCTTCGCAATGGCACAACCACTGCTCTTGTATTTGGCACTGTGCACCCGCAATCGGTTGATGCGTTTTTTAAAGAATCACAAAAACGCAATTTACGGATGATTGCCGGTAAAGTAATGATGGATCGTAACTGCCCTGACGACTTATCTGATTGCGCGCAAACAAGCTATGACGAATCTAAAGCCCTAATAAAAAAATGGCACAATGTTGACAGGCTAAGCTACGCAGTTACGCCGCGTTTTGCCCCCACATCAACCCCAGAACAATTACAAAAATGCACTCAGTTACTTGAAGAATACCCAGACACCTACCTGCACACTCATCTATCAGAAAACAAAGACGAGTGCGAATGGGTTAAAGGGCTATTTCCAGAAGCTGAAGATTACCTTGGCGTTTACGAGCAAGCAAAAATGGTGCGTAAACGCTCGGTATTTGCCCATAGCATTCATTTATCTGAGCGCGAGCTTTGCTGCCTTGCAGATAACAATGCGGCAATATCGCACTGCCCTACCTCAAACCTATTTTTAGGATCAGGACTTTTAAATTTAAAAGCCTGTGAAGAGCACGATATAAACGTAGGCATGGGTACCGATGTAGGCGCAGGAACAAGCTTTTCTATGCTACAAACAGGTAACGAAGCTTATAAAATTCAGCAATTACAAGGTCAAAAGTTTTCAGCATTTAAAGGGCTGTATTTAGCAACTCTCGGCGGTGCCAGAGCACTTGATTTAGAAGGGACAATTGGTAATTTTGAAGCCGGTTGTGAAGCCGATTTTATTGTAATGGATTGTTCAGCAACCCCATTTTTAAAATTTAGAATACAGCATGCCAAAACCCTGCATGAAAAACTATTTGCAATGATGATGTTAGGCGACGACCGCTGCGTTGAGCAAACCTACATTATGGGTAAAAGTGTGTATAAGCGCGATGATAACAATCAATTTTCAGACACCCGCTCACCGGTATTAGAAGAGGCTTAACCGTTATGGAAAACTATTTATTTGAGCTTGCTCATTTAGTACTGCGTTACTTTCATGTTATTGCTGGTATAGCCTGGATTGGCGCTTCATTTTATTTTGCATGGCTTGATAACAACCTACAAACACCACCGCAATGGAAAATAGATAAAGGCATAAAAGGCGATTTATGGGCCGTGCATGGCGGTGGCTTTTACGAAGTGGCTAAGTATCAAAATGGCCCTGAACAAATGCCTCATACCCTGCATTGGTTTAAGTGGGAAGCCTACACAACCTGGATCACCGGTATATTACTATTTAGCTTACTTTATTATGTTGGCGCCGATGTGTATTTAATTGATAACAGTAAAAGTGAGCTAAGTAAATTTGCAGCTATTGGCGCATCCCTTGGTTTTATTGGCTTAGGCTATGGTGTTTATCGTTTATTGTGTGAAACCCCGCTGGTTGAAAACGGCAAAGTGTTTATTGCTGTAGTTATTGGTTTATTAGCTCTGTGGACTTTTGGGGTTGATCAATTATTTAGCGACCGCGCTGTGTATATTCATGTAGGCGCACTTATTGGCACGTGTATGGTTGGGAATGTGTATCACATTATTATGCCAGGGCAACGCTATATGGTAAGTGAAGTAGAAGCCGGCCGTATCCCCGAATCGCTCCCGGGTTTAAAAGCCAAGCAATGCTCGATACATAATAACTACGCCACGTTACCAGTGGTATTTATTATGCTTAGCAATCACTTTCCTTACACGTATAGCCACAACTTTGGCTGGCTTATTTTAATTGCGCTGTTTGGTATTGGTATGTGGATACGCCATTACTTTAACTTAAAACATCAAGGCGTTAATAAACCTTCAGTACTTATAAGTGGTATTGCAGCATTTTTTGCTCTTATGTTAGCAATAGCTCCGTGGCCTAGCAGCCCAACAAATGCAGACGAAAACGCGCCTTTACAAGCAAGTATTACCGACGCACAAGCGTGGGATATAATCAGCAAACACTGTACGCAGTGCCATAGCGAAACACCTACCTCTGAGCTTTTTCAAACAGCGCCACTTGGCTTTAAACTTGATTCAATTGAACAGGTAAAAAAGTTGCAAGTACTTGTGCATACTCGCGCGGTTATAACCAAAGATATGCCACTGGCTAATATGACCAAGATGACAGACACAGAGCGCGAAGCGCTAGGCTCTTGGCTCGCAGCGCTTAAAAAGGAGCAATAAAATGAGCGAGCAATTTAAAAACTACCCGCGCGATTTAATTGGTTATGGCCCAGATGTACCCCATGCAAATTGGCCCAATAAAGCACGTATTGCCGTGCAATTGGTATTAAATTACGAAGAAGGTGGCGAAAACTGTGTATTACATGGTGATGCAGCGGCCGAAACATTTTTATCTGAAATAGTTAGTGCCCCGCATGTTGAAGACCGCCATATCAGCATGGAGTCTATTTACGAATATGGCTCGCGCGCGGGCGTGTGGAGGTTACTGCGTTTATTTAAAAAATACGATATACCGGTCACCATTTTTGCAGTGGCGATGGCCCTTGAGCGCCACCCCGATGTAGCTAAAGCCTTTGTTGAAGCAGGCCACGAAATTTCAAGCCATGGCCTGCGCTGGATTAATTATCAAAATATAGATAAGCAAACCGAGCGCGAGCATATGCAACAAGCCATTGAGATCATTCAAACGCTTACGGGTAAAAAGCCCAAAGGCTGGTATACCGGCCGAACTAGCCCAAATACCGCAGCCCTTGTAGTTGAGAATGGCACATTTTTATATGATGCCGACGATTACAGCGACGACCTACCTTTTTACAGTATTAAAGAAGGTAAACCACAGTTAATAGTGCCCTACACGCTCGATGTAAACGACATGCGCTTTGCTGCCGTACAGGGTTTTAATGCCGGCGATCAGTTTTATAATTACTTAAAAGATGCATTTGATACGCTTTATGAAGAAGGTGACCCTGAAGGTGAAAACGCCCCTAAAATGATGTCGATAGGTTTACATTGCCGCTTAATTGGCAGACCAGGAAGAATAAAAGCATTAGCACGGTTTTTAGAATATGCTCGCTCGCATGATCAGGTTTGGTTTGCCACACGTGAGCAAATAGCCGAGCACTGGCTTAAAACCCATCCATATAAAAAAGCATAGTTTATATTTTTTAAAACATAAAAAAGCCCAGCAATGCTGGGCTTAAAGTCACTTTAGGAGTAGTTAGTTAAATGAAACCGTAATGATGTTAGAACATACATTTTCAGTTACACATAATTGGTAATCGTACGATGGTAATGTAGCACCACGTACGTAGTCGCGGTAACGACCTCGGTCAGCAGTAGTATCTACAAGCTCACCATTACGGTAAACACTTAGTGATTCAGCGCCAACACTTTCCCAACTAAGCTCTACACGCATAGTATCAAGGCGAGACTTATTAGCACGTTTTAAGGTAATTTCTAGCTCTACATCACTTACAACAACCGTTTGAGTTGATGTACTTGTATTGCCTTCACTGTCAGTAACAGTTAATTCTACATCGTAACTACCCGATTGCGCATATGCATGCACAGGGCTTGAATCTGTTGATGTAGCGCCATCGCCAAAACTCCAGCTCCACTGTGTAATGTCGTTATTAGCATCATTGCTTGTATCTACAAACGAAGCTGTTAAACCTTGTGTATCAACAGTAAAGCCAGCACGTGGTGGTTGTGCACTTACTTCGCCTATAGCGCTAAGTGTAAGTGACCAACCATTAATATTGCCGGTGTCTGCACCCGCTGTATCTACAGCATTTAATGTCCAATCACCTGTTGCTACTTCACTATTAAATACGCTTGATGTAAATGTTTTAACAATATCATCTTCGCTGCCACCTTCATTACTCTGTAGAGTTACTTCAGAGCCTTGTGGTGAAATTAGCGTAAGGACTATATCGCCAGACCAAGTATGCGTAATATTTACATCAACAGAAGTACCAAAAACAGTTAAATCATCTGAAATTGTAATTACCGAATTAGCACCTTGTGGGTCATTATCAGGAATCGCCACATTTTCTTCGCTAGAATAGGTGTAGTCATTTAAACCAGCAGGTTGAAGCATTAAGCTTACTGTTTTTTCTTTAACAATATCACCTGATGTTGCTGTAACAGTAAACTCATAATCACCCCATTGCGTATTTTCATTGGTCTCAACACTAAGCTGTACTGTATCGCCAGGGCTTGCAGTTAGCTCTGATAAATATGCACCAGTTAGGCTAGATTCTAGTTCAAGCGTTACTTCACCATCCCACTGAGCAATAGAACCAATTTCAAACGTATAAGTTGCAGACTCACCAACTGTTATTTGCTGTGACGATGGCGTCACCGACATTTTAAAGCTTGGCGTTGGATCGGCATCTAATAGCGCCTGATTTGCGTTTAGGCGCGTGCCCGCAAGCGTTTTACCTTGAAGTGCAGTATTAGCGTCACCGCTACTCATTAGTAACGCTTTAAGCTCTGATGTTGTTAAATCAGGGTTTACTGACAACACAAGAGCAGCAACACCAGCAACATGAGGTGTTGCCATTGAAGTACCTGAGTAATTTGCATAGCCATTACCCGGAACCGTTGACACAATACCAGAGCCAGGTGCTCCCATATCAACACTTGTCGCGCCCCATTGTGAAAAATCTGATAAGTTATCGTTACTATCAGTGCTGGCAATTGATAATACACTCTCATGTTCGTAACTTGATGGATAATGAGGGTTGGCATCATTATCAACTTCGTCATTCCCAGCTGCAGCAACAAATAAGATGTCAGCTTGCTCACTAACAGTAATAGCATCGGCTAGCGCTTGGCTATAGCCGCCACCGCCCCAGCTATTATTTAAAACTCGTAAGTTTACACCTGAGTTTTTAAGATTAACCATGTAATCAATACACTTAATTGCATCTGATGTTGAACCGCTGCCTGCGGCATCTAAAAACTTACAACCAACAATAGAAACTTCATGGTTTACACCTACAACACCTGTAGAGTTATTACCGCTTGCACCAATAGTGCCTGATACGTGTGTACCGTGACCTTGGTCATCCATTGGGTCACCAGCATCCGTAATTGCATTAATACCGTGAATATCGTCAATGTAACCATTGCCGTCATTATCAATACCATCACCTGCAATTTCGCCAGTGTTAACCCACGCATTGTCAGCTAAATCAGAGTGGCTGTAGTCAACACCAGTATCAATAACACCAACTACAACATCGCGGCTACCTATAGAGATCTCCCATGCTTCAGGCGCATCAATATCTGCATCGGCAATGCCACCTGTTTGCCCTAGATTATTTAGTCCCCAAAGTTCGTCAAAACGCGGATCGTTAGGTGTATTAGCAGCTATGCTAACGCGGTAATCTGGCTCAACATATTCAATAGCTTGGTGAGACTTTAAGCGTTCAATAGCTTCTTTAGTACTCATGCCAGATACTTTAAATTTAGCAAGGCGGCCTGAGAATAATGATGTGAAGTTATCATCAACTTCATCATTATTTAAATCTGTAATTTTTGCTTTAACCAAGCTTCGTGCTTGTTTACGCATCTGAGGTGTTGCATTTTTTTTATACTTAACAATAACAGAGTCACTGCTTGCAGTTGCTTGTTGAAGAGCCCCTGCATCAGGTAATTTAGCCGAAGCCAAACAAGGTAGTAAAGCAAGCGTAATAATAGATAATTTTGTTTTCATTGTTCTATCCATAGTTGGGTTAGCTTAGAAGCACTAAGCGGGTTTGTTCACTATTTCAAGTACAAGGGATCACGTGGCAAGTTATAAGCAAACTAGTAAATACGATATTTGACAAGTTAAAAAGTTAAAAAGAATTAAAAATCATAAATTTTGACCAGTTTGGCTATAAAAAAAACACTAAACACAGTCATTTTAATGAACTGCCCCATTACAACCTTACCCATTATAGGGTCAAACTTTTTTACTGCTTTTGCTTACTATTACATTAAAACCCACCAGTTACACACATAAACCAATGATAATAAAAGGTTAATTATTTGGTAAAAAATGATGATTTAAGAAAACAAAATAGAGGAATACAGTTAATAGGTGATTATGAATTTAAGCTTAAACTTTGTTAGTTCAATATTTATGACAAGTTAAAAATTAATTATTTATAGACACATATTACGCTTCACTTACTTCTAAAGTTACGCAGGCGGATCACAAAAAATATATCGGCACGGCATGCTGACACAGCAAATACCTTATAAAACCTATAAAATTTAAGGTGTTTGGTTTTAATATTTCAAGGAGAAAATAATGAAGTTGAATAAATCACTTTTAAGTTGTGCTATTGCAATAGCAATGGGTACCAGCTTTGCCTCATATGCAGATACTAACAACAAATCAGTATCAAGCTCAGAACTTGCTACCAACGTTTCTGTAGCAAGTGTTGAAAACTCAATGACTCTTATCCAAACTTTTAATGAAAATACTGCACTACTTACACAAGATGGTGATAGCAACACCATGCTTGTAACAACAACCGGTAATAATAACGAAACTGAAGTTGTGCAGAGCCAATTTGGTAATTATGCTGAAGTAATCACCACAGGTGACAACAACTTACAAGTATACAGCCAAGATGGCGTTGCTAATGGTTTTATCTCTGAAGTGACTGGTAATAATAATATGTTATTTGTTTCACAATTTGGCCAAGGCTTTTTTGTAAATAATGAAGCGATTAATATTGTAACTGGTGATGATAATATCATTGATGTTGAACAAGGCACTGGTGGTCACTGGTTCTACAACATGGATATGCAAGGTAACGCAAATGAAATTACCTCACTGCAAACCGGTGAATGGCATGAAGCAGAAATTACGATGCTTACAGGCGACGAAAATACTCTTGATTTAGTTCAAGACGGTTATTGGAGTACCTTTAAAGTAAGTAGTTTACAAGGCAATGACAACGAGCTTGAAGTTGAACAAGTAGGTGATCGTAATGCTGTAGCATTTAGTGCAATTTCTGGTGATGCAAATGAAATTGAAATTGAGCAAGATGGCTTAACTAATGCGGTAACGTTTGCAACTGTAATTGGGGACGACAACCAAATAGATTTAGATCAAGAAGGTTCACTTAACACAATTGAATCAAACTTATTTGAAGGTTCTAATAATGAGGTTTCAGCAACACAAGTTGGCGCTGAAAACTTAATGACAGCCGATTTAATTGGTGACAACAACGAACTAACTTCAATGCAAAACGGTGATTTAAACGAAGCCTACATGGGTGTAATTGGTTCAGACAATGAATTTACATCAGCCCAAATAGGTGATTTAAACTCGATTCACTTAGCTAACTTTAACGGCTCTGGCAATGATGTTGATTTAGTACAAGCTGGCGATGAAAATGCCGTACTTGTTCAATCTTCATACCCAGATGTAACGCTTACATCTAACGATAATGACATCGATATTGCTCAAGACGGCTCTCAAAATGAAGCAATTGTTACCCTTGCTGGCATTTTAGATAGTAATAATAACCAAATTGATATTGCACAAAGTGGCACGTTAAACCTTATTGATATGATGGTTGAAGGCAATAACCACAGCATTGATATTTCACAAACAGGTGAAGGTAACTGGGTTACTGGCGTTGAACAATCAGCATTTTTAGTTGGTGGTGAAAACGTATCGTTTAGTGTTACTCAAATTGGTAACGACAATATTGTTGAAGGCTCAGTAATTGGCTTTGACAGCACTGTATCTGTTACCCAAATTGGTGATGGAAACGCAGCAACAATTACTCAAATGTAATTGTTGAGGTGGGGAGAGCGATCCTCTCCCCTTTTTAAATTATGAAAAAAAATATTAACTTTAATCGTTACCTACTCACACTTTTCCTATGTTTTTCTGGGGCAACTCATGCTGCGAATGAACTAGAAATAGATGGCTTATTACTTGATAGAAGTATTAGCCGCTTTGGTCATCAATTTTATTATGAATTTTCAAACTACTGGCGAGATCTCCCTTCAACAGCTGGTTTTAATATTGAAATAAAAGAAACCGTAATACCAAAAGCGGGTACACAACTTTCTTTAATAATGAATAATCAACTCGTTTACGCGACTTATTTAGGTCGCAGATTAGAACCCCTCGATGAACGTGTTGAGCAAGCTGTTTATACAGTAATAGATGCAATGGCTCGCTCAAACATGGCTGCATCAACACCAGATATGGCTAAAGATGGATGGTAAAATGAAAAAAATAGCCCTTATAATAATAACAATATTAAGCTTTTCAGCTTCCGCGACTGAAATAATTTACACCCCAATAAATCCAAGCTTTGGTGGTAATCCACTCAATGCAAATATGCTGCTGAGCAAAGCACAGGCTCAAAATAAGCACAAGGCTCCGGTAATCGAAAAAGGTTATGCTGAACAATTTCAAGACTCTTTAGAGCGCACTTACTTAAACCGCATGGTAAGAGAAATTACAGATATGGCTTTTGGTGAGGATATTGAAGATAGTATTTTTAATCAGGACTCAATTTTTATGAGTGGTGATTATCAAATTGAAGTTATAACCAGCACAACCGATTCTATTACAGTAAAAATAACAAACATATTAGATGACTCTGTTGTGATCATTGAAGTACCGAGGTTTGGATAATGTATAAACTACTAATAACAATAACATTACTGGGTTTGAGCGGCTGTACAAGTTTAGGTAAGCTTATTCCACCATCACAGCAAAAAGCAATTAGCCTAGAGCCAACTGAATTATTTGCAGACTTAAAAAACTTACCAAAACCTGTTGGCAGCATTCCGGTATCGGTCTACTCATTTAGAGACCAAACAGGTCAATACAAACCACAAACTAACGTTAGTTCGTTTTCGACTGCCGTTACTCAAGGTGCTAATTCAATACTCGTACAAGCACTGCATGAATCTGATTGGTTTACACCTGTTGAGCGTGAAGGTTTACAAAACATTTTAACTGAGCGAAAAATTATTCGTGCAGGCCAAACTGATAACCCTAACCAGACTGAGTTACCTCCACTTACCACAGCTAAAATCATTTTAGAGGGCGGTATTATAAGCTATGACACCAATGTAAAAACGGGTGGGTTAGGTATGGAATACTTTGGTATAGGCGCATCTGAGCTTTACCGTGAAGATGCTATTTCAATTTATCTACGCGCTGTGGATGTTCGTACAGGCCAAGTGTTGCTTAGTGTGGCCACCAGCAAAAAAGTATTAAGCCAAGAGATGCGTGCAGGCTTTTTTAGATACGTAAGCTACAAACGTCTAGCTGAAGCTGAAGCCGGCTTTAGTGACAACGAACCTATGAGTATTTGTGTAACTCAGGCAATAGAAAAAGCACTGACAGACCTTATAACAAAAGGCATTGATAAAGGCTTATGGGCTAAAAAAGTGAGCTAATTACTCAGGCCGTCATCACAAATAAAAAAGGCTACTAACAGTAGCCTTTTTTATGGGAGAAATTGAGATTATATATGCTATTTATTTCCCCATTGGCAGCAAAACCGATATATAGCGCTGCGCCCAATTAGCAAGCTCCACCCTGTTGCGTGAGTTAGTTTTTTTAAACGCACTGTATAAATGTGTTTTTACAGTGTGGTCGCTAATGTTAAGTTTATCAGCGATTGTATTGTTACTCGCCCCCTGTGCAATTAAATGAATAACAGACTTTTCTCGTTTTGTTAAATGATCGTAATAGTCCTGCTTTAATTCAATGTCGTCGTGTAAGCTATTAAACGACGATGCCACGGCTAAAATATCGTTAAAAGCTTTTGAAATCACTTTACGCGTAAACCAAAGCTCGCCAGTATTAACACGAAGTAACCCTTTAAAAATATCTTCTGGTGGATCAGATTTATAAAAAACACCATTAAAATGGTTAAGCAATAAGTTTTGCTCGCACACATCTTCTTTATCAACATTAAAAATGACAACGCTATAGTGTTTAGCTAAACAAATAAGGTCAGTCGGAATAAGGTCTTGCCATTTGCTTTTAGCACCATCGATTAAAAACAAATCATAATTTGTGCGCTGCTCAGCTTTAGGAATAACTTCGTCCATTTTAATATCACCAAACAAAGCTTGTAATGTTCTTAAAATAGCGGTGTAGTTGTGTGAATGAAAAGATGATTGAAACGTTGTTTTTACAAATACCGAGTTTTTATGGGGCATAAATTTCGTCCTTGAAACATTTACACTACATTACCTAAATCAAATACAACTTACAATGGGATTTTGATATTAAAGTACTGTTATTCTTTCTCATCCTAAAATAGATAAAAATCAATTAAATCAATGCAAAACCTTTATCAATTTTATTTTTAAAATTGCTTTTATAAGATAAATAACAGATCGGATTAGTGGCTTAATAACTTATAAAGCCTTAAATATGCATTAGCCTAAACTAACTTTTAGGATCAATTATTCTATACTCGCTTTTAGTTTATTTAGCGCATCAACCGAAAAACCTCGATCATAAAAATATAAAATTTCGCCGCTGTTATTTATAAGTACCACACGTGAGTTATTAGGGCTTTGGTTACCTGTAAACTTTTGTACCGCTTCACCATCTTTATAAATAGTGATTACCCCACCCCATAATTCTTTAGGGATGCCTTTGCGCATACCGCTGTCTATAAATGTGCTAAACATGCGTGGCGCCATGCCGGCAATGGTTGGTAGTTCGTATGTAGGGAGCGTTACACCCGCCATATCTAAACCAATTAACCAACGGTCTATGTCAAATTGGCTATCTTGCTTGTAGCCAATAAGCAGTAGTGTTTTATCTGCTTTAAAATCGCTGGGTATAGTCACCATGCTTTGCTCTAAACTTTCGCCGCTAATGCTTGGGAACTGCTTACCTGTTAACTGCTGGTTTGGATACTGTGTTGTACACGCACTAAGTAATAAAAATGCAAAAGCACTTAATGTTAATTTGATCATAATAAACCTAATATTTATAAATTTCATACCGATACGTTTAGTATGGCAGCTGAGATCTAAAAATGCTGATTAGTTATATAATTTTTAAATTTAGACGCCGTCATGGGCTTACCGTACTTCCAGCCTTGTCCATAATGCACACCCGCTGTTTTTAAAATAGCTTCTTGCTCAGTGGTTTCAATCCCTTCTGCCACACAGGTATAATTAAACTTATGCACAAGTTCCATAATATTTGGGATCATAGAGGCTTTTAAGCCCTCAGTTGCTATATCTTTAACAAACGTACGATCAATTTTAAGTTGATGAAAGCTCAAGTTTTGTAAGTTTCTTAAATTCGAATAACCCGTACCAAAGTCATCTAATGATAAGTTAAATCCCGATTCAACTAAGGTTCTAAAATGAGCATGCGCAATGCTTGTATCAAGGTACTCGTCTTCAGTTATCTCTAAACAAATAATAAAGCGTGAGTTGGTAAGCTCTGTAATTTGCGGCAGTAACGACACATTATCCAGCTCTACATCACACGGAAATATATTAAGCGACACTTTAAAGCCTTCTGGCAATAACTCTATAGAGGTTAACTCTTTTATTGTGGTAGCAATCATTGCCTCAGTAAAAGTCCAGGTTAAATTATTTTTTCTAATAACCGGAATAAACTCATCTGGAAATAAAGCACCGTACTTATCTTCAAAACGTGCAAGTACCTCGCAACCAATCAGCTTGCCACTTTGCAAACAAATAATGGGCTGGTAAGTCCAATAAAATGATCCCTTTTTAAGCCCTTTACGAATACGCTGATTAGTAGAGCGTCGTGCAGCAATTCGCGCATCAACTATTAACGCACTCGATATGCCCGCTAAACAGGTTAAAATTAACGAAATTATTAATAATAAGTGATTATTAGAAAAAAACAGACTCCAAGGCAAGTGCACTACTACACAATATTGACTACTTGTAGAACTGCAAACTGAGTTAGTTTCGTAAGGAAAGAAAACGCTGTTTTTTACCTGCTGGTACAGCCCCTCTTTACCTGCTAAATGATGCAAAGTATTTGGTGTTTTATAAATAACTTCCCAATCTGGCGCAGTAATTCCGATGTTGGTAAAGGGCGTGCTCTGCATAATTAAATTATAGTCCCCTTGTCTGACTATAATTACCTCCATAGGGCGCTCACTAAATAATAATAGATAAAGCTCTGGCTCAAAACGAACCCTCACCTTCTCATCATCTCGAATAAAGTCAGGCTGTTTGTCGTTAATTGGTTTACTTAATAAGCCTGCGCCAGTAGTACAAACTAGCTGGTTATCTTTAAAAAAGCCTATATCAATTACATATTTTGCGTCAAATAAAGCGCGGCGCATCTCAAGAAGAGTTGTACTATCACACTGTTTAAACGCAAGCTTATTTAATGGGGTAAGAATTCGACGCCTCTCTGCAATTGCACCTTCTACATGACCGAGAATATATTCAGCATCATACTTTGTTTGTGCTGTTAACTGCTGCGCTGCAAAATTGAGCAAGATAAAACAGCCAGTTACAAAAACTAACCCTCCGGTTAAAATGGCTATAATAGATTTTTGTTGGTACTTTTTCATAGCATCTCGAAGTTGTTAATTTATATCACTACTATATTAGATGATTGCATAAGTCGCATTAAATTCAAACAGATGGATTCAAGAATTATTGAATGAATTTTGAACCAATTGAGTGATTTTAGCACTTACCGTTAAATGCTGATTACTTTCAAAGTGAAGCCCATCACCGGCTGTTACATTAATAAATGTATTAAAATCAATAAAAGTACATTTATTATTAGCCGCAACGCTTTTAAATGCACTAGAGAGCTTTGTTGCTTTTGTATCTGCACCTTCATAAATACGCGAATACTGCTCAGTGATTCTTATTTTAGGTGGGCTAGCAATAATAATTTTAGGGGATTTTAAAGTACTACCTTGCTGATAATAAATATGTATTGAGTTAATTAAATCATTTAAGCCATCTGCTATTAAATTAGGTGTTAAATTAAAACGTTTTTTAAGATCGTTTGTACCAAGGGCAATAATAATAAAGTCGAGCTCATGCTTATCCAAGTAAGGCTTTAGATAACTAACACCATTAAGCACGCCATCAAACGGTGGATTATGCACTAACGTGCGGTTAGGCTGCCCTGCCTCTATTACGTTAAAGCCACGCCCTAAGTTTTTATTTAATAGCGATGTCCATCGGATATTTTCATCAAAGCGTTTTCCCGTTACAGGGTTTAAACCCCACGTATTAGAATCACCAAAGCAGAGAATATTTTTTGTCATGTTAATTATTAAAATGGATTAAGTGTATAACCCTGCTGTTGCAGCTGGGCATGTGCTGTCATCGCCGAAAGTGACATTTGCACACCTTCAATTAGTTGTTCTGGTGCTACTTTATGATGCGTAGCCGATTGCCCACATACATAAACCACGGTGTTATTGGCCAACAATTGCTTTATTAAACTTTGATTTTTGTTATCTGCTTTAAAACGTTCTTTATATTCACTATTAGCCAATACATCAACGCTAGCACTACCATGTACCACTAACGCTAGTTGAATGTTATCTGGCTTTACACCGTGTGCTACATGCATATTAATAAAACGTGCAAGTGAGTTCATTGAAGTGTTCTGCTCACCTTTTTTAGCGCCATCACCAACATCAAAGGCTATTTTGAATACCGTAGAGTCATTTATCTGAACATGCTCCGGAACACTATAAAAGTAACCAAAGTCTTTAATAAGGTTTTCACCCGCTTGCGAAAATGGGCTTATAAGTAAAAGCAGTAATAGGTATTTCATAAACAATCCTGTGTTTTAAATAAGTTAACCTATTTATAAAACTAACAGAAGCAAAGAAGAAAGGGCAGCTTATCATGCTGCCGATTGAGTGTTTTTATGATGGTGGTTAATAAACTGCATACCTAAATAGCTAAATGTTCGTTTAAACATTTCTACAAAAATATCAGGCGCTTCAAGCGATGATGCGTTTGATAACAACGAAAAATCTTTATTACGTAAAGCCCGTAACTTCGGCTTCAAGGTTTCGTCATCCATGTAATCTGTGATCCTATCTATAAAAGACTTCATTTGTACCGTAGTGTTATACCAATAAACAGGAGACGCGAACACCCAATGGTCGTACTTTAAAACCGCTTCAAATAGCGCGTAAAAGTCATCATTTTTATAGTTTTTGTTATAACAGTATGGCGCAATTTTATAATCATCTAGACAAATTACACGCACATCATTTTGCTCGGCAAAGCTATTAACATGGGCTGTGGTATTGCCGTTTTTACGTGCGCTTGAATAAATAATAATGGTTTTCCGAGCATTTTTATATTGCATTTAGTTAGCTCTTTTTTTAATGTGGTAAAAGCTTAAAACCTCAAGTTATATTGAGGTCAACTAAAGGATTAAAATAATGGACGCTTCACAAAAAAAATTAACCGAAGCCAACCTAACCGTTGGGTATGTTGCAAAAAGAAGCGGCGTGAAAGTATCAACCCTGCACTTTTACGAAACAAAAGGGCTTATACGTAGTTGGCGAAATAACGGCAATCAACGCCGCTATAAAAAAGATGTACTGCGCCGTATAGCGGTAATAAAAGCCGCACAAGCAATGGGAATAACGCTTGATGAAATTAAACAAACACTGGCTACATTGCCAGATCAGCGAACTCCCACACAAAAAGACTGGTCAGCCCTTTCAAAGCAATGGCAGGCACAGCTCGATGAGCGCATAGCGTATATGCAGCGCCTGCGCGACCGCGTAGATGGCTGTATTGGTTGTGGGTGTTTATCTATGAGTAAGTGCCCTATTTATAACAAAAACGACCACTTAGGCGAAAACCAAAGTGGTGCTATTTTGTTAGAGCAAGATTAGGACTGATTAATGTTAGCCTAGGCCGTTTAAACCCTCTCTCGCTGCTCTAAATAATGCGCCAAGGGTTGAGTCAAATACGTATTTTATAAAGCTATATGTAAGCTCCACCGCTTTACTAATTACTTTGCCTGCAAACACTAACATATGCCCAAGTAAACCAAGTGTTTGCGTTGCAAACGAAGCTGAAGCCTTAGCTATTTTATCTAAAGTTCGTGCCAACATATCGTAAAAAGTTAGCCCTGTACCAATAGATGCTTGGGTAGCAACTGCACTGTAATAACCTGCGTCTTTGAGTAGCGTAATTAGCGCTGCCGTTAATTTATCAGACCAATGTGAATTAAATGAAGCTTGATTTCTGTCTTCAAATTTTAAACGCACAGGCGTACTTAAAAAGTGGTTAGCTTTTACAGTTAAGTTATTCCAATCATTACTGTTAGCTGTGTTAATGTAACCTGGCGTACCATCTAACTTATGAGCTGGGCCTTTTAAACCTTGGCCATTATCTAAACGTATTTCTTGACCATTGTAGGGAGCATGTGAAAAAGGCCACAAAGGCACTTTGGCAACTGGATCTGCCCCATGCGTACAACGATAAATTTTATCAATTCTTGAGGTTGCAGCACGAGAGAAGTTTTCAAGCCCAACACGTGGTGATCCAAACGTATATAATTTAACAGGGAGTCCAAATTCCGCCTTAATCCAGTCAGCAGAAAGTGTTGCTAAAGCACCACCTAAACTGTGCCCAACAACATGGACTCCAGCAGTGATTTTATTTTTATAATTATCTTTAATAAAATCTTGTAAAGCATGCTGCATACTATAAAACGTTTTATTAAATCCTGCATGAACCATACTGCCATTTGCACCACCGCTTAAGCCAAAGTGAAGATCGGTAATGCCATCACGTATTGTATCTGTACCTCTGATTGCAATTATTGATTCTCCTTTTAAGCTATCCATACCGTGACCAACGAGACCAAAGCCTGAGCTTAATCCAAATAAATGTGAGATAAAGCCACCAGATACACCTTTTACTGAATGACGGCTTATAGAAAAATCAACTTGCCCGCGTAAAGAAGGAGACAATGAATTATTTATAAGATCCGTATTCTTAATATCTTTAGCGTCATAGGCAAGTAACGCAAGTTGTACCGCTTGTTCAGGTGTTAATGTATTCATGCTAAATCCCTTTAAATTGTATAAGCTAAATTTTACATGTTGTATAAACCGTAAAAACGTGTTGTTTATCTTCAATAATAGGTATGTCGTAAGTTTGAGGCTCTTTTGCTATGTCGCACACTAAGTTATTTAAATAACCACTCAAGGTTGCACTTTGTTTATGTAAACCGAGTCTAGCAAACCAAATTACCTTATCTTCCGCGTTATCACTTTTTATATAAATGTGCTGAATTAAAGATCCGTTATCAAACATATTCGACGGCTTAGAAGTTTTAATAACCTTTTCAGGGAATGAAAAATGACCATTCTCGTCTGATGTTGTTTCATCTAAGTACTCATCGCCAAATGTAAACGACTTAAAAACAGTCACATTCGCAAGTGGCTTACCGTCTTCTAGTAGCTGACCATTAATTGGAACTGATAAAACAAAATCATGTTTTTTAAAAAAACCAAACATATCTGCACAAGCCTGTGATGTAGTAAAAAAAACAACGGTAATAGAGGCTATTACCAACAAAAAAATTTTTAAACGCGATAAAAACAAAGCAAACACTCTCCTAAGCCCTAGCTATACACTACTTCAAGTATATGGCTATTTAATTACACTAATCATGCTCATACTAAAAAGTAAGTAAACATACTAAATACTGCATGTTTTTTAATCAAAAAACAATCGGTAATTTAATTATAAAATAGCGTATATATTAATTTACCAATACTACTAAACATGATGCCACCCATAAGTAAAAAGCCATACATAAAACTAATAGCACCCGCTGAAGGGTCGCTCTTTTTATCAATTTCTATACATGCCGTGCACACAACAAAATATATAAAAAAGTTAGCAATAACGCCTAAAATAAAAGCATGCCCAAATAACGGTGATACACCTACCAAAACTGCGCCCAATATTAAGAGCGAGCCTGAAAATGAATGTTTATTAAATCGCCTCTCTATTATTTTTATAGCTAATGTGGCTAGCATTAAGAGTAAAAAGTATAACGTTGACCAAAACTGATAATATAAATAGCCCCAGTTTAAAAGCTCACCTGTAGTTGATGAATAAGCTTGCTGGCCTAATTCGACCGCTGAAGCATTCGCGGCATTTTCGCTAAAAAGATACGCTACCCCACCAATAATTAATTTTATAATCCAAAAAAATAAAAAGCTGGCAATAGTAAACCCGATAGCGTCATCCCTTGTTAATCGCTTTTTAGCTTTGCTTTTCAAAACAATGGCGAGCATTAAACCTAATAAGCATACACTTCCTAAATAAAGCAACGCCTGCCAAAAGTTATCAGAGTAAAAAACAGCTAAACCTGGCGCTATAAATAGATACATAGCATCTTCATTATCTAGTGACCGACTTGGGGTACTCTGCTCTGATTCTTTAAAAAGAGCTAAATAAACAAATAAAGGCTGTAAAAACAGCATTAAAATACTAGTGGTAATAAGGCTCATAAATCATCCTTGATAAGAATAAGTTAATGCAGCACAAGTGCTGCATTAAAATTAAAAATTGAGTGTTTAATAATGAAGAGTGTTATAGGTTTATTTTTTGAAAATACGTTTTAAGTTTTAAAAGCCCCGACTCAAGTTCAAATTTTTGTATTTTAGGATTTCTGAATTTAAACCCATTAGAAATATGGATATTAATCATTGTCGCCATACCCTCAAACCCAGCTGGCGCGGTGGCAACTAAATCGCTCAACAAGGACTTTATAAGTACTTGATGCTCTTCTATTAAAGCTGGGTCTTCGTATATATCGTAAACAAGGTTAGTTAGTGTTTGTTGGCTTTGTTGTTCCATATTATTTCTATAGCGCCTTAATTTAAGCGTTTATAGCTCCTTTAAAGTGTAATAATTTTAATGGTTAGTACTAATTATAAATCTTTTAAGTAAATGCTCATTACTTAATTATCTAAAGAAATACCAGATTCTTTGAGTTGCTTTTCAAACATTTTTTTTCTGATTTCGTCATAATTATTTTCATTTAAATAGCGTTTATGTTCAGCAGCCTTTTCTGAGTTGCCTAGCTCCGTGTAAATTAAATAAAGATCTTTATGAGTCCTTTGCACTCTCATTTTTTCTTTAACTTTATTAATATTATCAGTGATATAGCGATTATAAAAGTTTATAGACTGTGTTAAGTCTTTAGTAACAAAACGTCCAGTACTATATTCATACGCTAAAGCTAAAATACCATCAGGATCGTCTTTTTCAGCATGTTTTTTTGCCTCAGCAATATAGCGGCTTCCATCGCCTGTATGAAGGCCTACCAACTCTAGAGCTTGCCAATTCCCCATTTTATAAGCTTTTTCACACCAAGCCTCAAGCTCTTGAGGCGCATGCATTAAGCTTTTTTGACATTGGCGCATGACTTTATCTCGAGATAAATTAGGATCATTAATATCAAGGTTAGGAAAAAGAGCTTTTGCCATTGCCCCAAAACTTATTACGGTAGCAAAAAGAAGAGCAGCTATTTTTTTCACTATTATAGCCCTTTCATATGAGCTGAATTTTCGGGTAAGTGAACCTGATAAGTTGTTACTGCGGATTTAAACGGGAATCCCTCTCGGTAAAAGTACTTTTGCTTAAGCGTTTCTTTTTCATCAGAGTAACCCTTACAGTCAGTTTGTGAGTAACAAACTGACCCACCAATAAAGTCGATAAATTTAATTTTTAAAATACCTTGCGCTTTTATCAGTGTGTCGAGACCTTCTTGATAATTAGTAGATCTCACAGCATGCCACCTATGCATAAAAGCAATAATTTTATTCTGCTTAGATGTATTTAAAATATTGCTAATATTTTGTGTCCAAACCATATTTCTTATTGTGTGGCTATTAAAACAATTTTCTGCTGCTGAATTATCGTAACTACATGAAGCATCAATCAAATCCATTTCATCTAAAGTTAAATCCAAAGCAATAATTTTTAATCCTAACTCTCTGGCCGCTTTAACTAGTTCACCATAACTATTTGCTACACCATAGCCCCGTCCCCAGTTATCATTAAAATATTGCTGAATAACATTAAAACCTTTACCAGTGCGTTGATAAAAACCTATTTTTTCCTGCATAGATTTTGGTAGCATTTCGATTGCAAAGTGAGTAAATCCAGAAGCTTTCAATTGTCTAAGTGCTTTAATAGCCTCAAATTTATAAATAGCTGGATTATGGCTTGATTCACCTAGCATAAGTAAGCGCGCATTGCCGGCCATTGTTCTATAATTTACATCCGTGTTTATTTTATTCATTGTATTTCCTTATATTTTAAAAATTAGTAAGTTAACTAACCTGAACTCTGGTTAAGAGATTTACTAACATATTGAACTATGGTGATATTTAAATTTATTTTCTCTAGCCAGAGATTTTCAGTGAAAGCAAGTAAATTCAACGCAGTTAGTGCTGAAAATAGCTGCTTGAGATAGATTTATTATCCAGAGTTCAGGTTAACTACACTCATGCTCTATATTTAAATGTCTGCTAGATACAAGCCATGAATCTAACTCAAGGTTTACTCC